>CANIZT010000383.1 GCA_947471905.1 Verrucomicrobiaceae bacterium | reverse complement strand
GGTTTCCGTGATGGCTTTGAGGGGCTGCTGCCTCCCGGTGATTACATGATGCTCGATCCCGACAAGACGATTGGCATCATGAAACTCGGCGGCACCATTCTGGGAACGACGAACAAAGGCCACTTCGTTGCCAAGGTGGGCGAAGGCAATGTTTCCCAGGTGCCGGTCGAAATCGTGGAGAAAGCTAAGAACACACTGCGCCATCTTGAAATTGGCGCGCTTATCGTCGTCGGCGGCGATGGTAGCCTTACCACGGGCCTTCAGCTTTATCAGATGGGTATTCCAGTCATCGGTGTGCCGAAGACCATCGACAATGATATCCAGGCCACTGCCACCTCCTTCGGTTTTGATTCCGCCGTAGCCACCGTCGTCGATGCTCTGGATCGCTTGCACACTACGGCAGAAAGCCACAAACGCGTCATCGTTCTCGAAGTCATGGGACGCCATGCTGGCTGGATTGCCCTCTACGGCGGTATGGCTGGCGGAGCTGACATTATTTTACTGCCCGAAATTCCCTTCAGCCTCGAACAAGTTGCCAAAGCCGTGCGCAAACGCGATGCCGCAGGTCGCCACAGCACTCTCGTCGTCGTGGCCGAAGGCGCGCGCATTGAAACAGGTGAATTGCTCACCAAGGAACGCGTAGGCGGCAAAGGCGAGGACCGCCTTGGTGGTATTGGCGATCATGTTTCAAAACAGATCGAAAAACTCACTGGTAAAGAAACCCGCGCCTGCACCTTGGGACATCTGCAACGTGGCGGCGCTCCCACCGCGCTCGACCGCATCCTCGGCATCCGTTTTGGTGCCAAGGCCGTCGATCTCATCGAACAAGGCAGCTTTGGTCGCATGGTCAGTTACCAGCAGTATCAGGTAGGCGATGTCTCCATCGAGGAAGCCGTGCATCAACTCCGCCTTGTCTCAAATGACAGCGAAATCATCAAAGCCGCGCGCGCCATCGGCATCACCTTCGGTGATCAGTAACACCTCAAAGCTGCTGATGCGATGATGTGACTCAGCCGAGCGCTGCGAGGCGCTTGGTGAGAGCATCTTTCGACTGCACGCCGACCACGGTGTCCTTCGCCACGCCATCCTTGAAAAAGACTAGCATTGGGATCGAGCGAACGTTGAACTGAGCGGCCAGTTTCTGCGCCTCATCGACGTTCACCTTGCCTACCTTGACTTTTCCACCCTGCTCCTTTGCCAGATCATCTAGGATCGGTCCAAGCATGCGGCAGGGACCGCACCATTCGGCCCAAAAATCCAAGATCACCGGCACGGTAGATTGGGTGACTTCGGTTTCAAAATTTGCTTCGGTGATGGTGAGGACTGCTTCGCTGGCCATGATGTGTGTGAGATGGGTTTAATTTGGGTTACGAACGCACGCTGGCATTGGCGGCAGGCGAATCAACGAAAGTTTTCACCAACTCCGGCAGCTTAAGCCAAAAAAAGGCATCCAAACACGAATGTGTCGTTATTCCCAGCAGATTGACTGATTCCAACGAGTCAGACAATTCACAGCCTACTCACACTGTTTCACCAATATTCGCGCACGAATGTGAAAAACTCTTTCTTGTCGTTTAAGCAGCTTCTGTGCTGAATGAGAGTGTATGAAACGCAACCGCGAACCCACCAGCCTATCAGGGCGGCAGTTGCAGCGTTTACTGCACCAACTCTGCGAACGAGCGCAGGATGATGTAACACGGCTTAGGCGTCATGAGGAGACCGCCACACATCAACTACGCGTTCGCATGAAAAAACTGCTCGCCCTACTGCGACTGGCGCGTGAAGGCATTGCTGAACACACCATGCAGAGTTTTCGGCAGCACATTCGCGCCGTCAAAAACGCCTGTGCATGCAATCGTGATCGGGTGGTTCAGGATAAGCTCATCGATAAACTCGTGCGCCGCTTTCATCTCGCACCCAAGCATCGCCCACAGCTTGATGGCAAGACACAGCACACCCCATCCGCCTCATATCTAAGTCATCAACTGCATGCACTCGGTCTGCTCATCGATAGCACCTGCATTGAAACACTTTCTGCAGACCAAATTCTCGCGGAGCATGTTCGTTGTCAGCTCAAAGGACGCCGTTTGATGAAGCAGTCCTGTGAAAGCAGCGACCATGACACTTTGCATCGCTGGAGACATCGTGTGAAGGATCTGTATTTCCAAACCCTAGCGCAGCCACACCTTCCCGGTGCCAGACGCCGAATCCAACGTGCGCAGCGACTGGGTCATCTGCTAGGTCGTGACCAGGATCTCGCCAATCTTGCGCAAGAGCCTGCATTTGCACTGCGCCGCAGCCCCTGGGTACAAGTGATCGAGGAGCATCGCGATAGCCTGCGACAACGTTACCTTACGCTCGGTCATAAGCTTTACGCTTCACGCCGCGCTAGAGCGTGAGTCGAGTTAGCTTCAATCACAGCCCAGCCATATGCTGGGCATCTTGGACGACACGGATAAATTTAGCACGCTCACCGCTGGAGTCAGCTCCCTTACCTTGCTTTGCCAGGTTGAGCACCAAATCATGATTCAAGCTACCTACTTCATCCGCACCACGCAGTAGCAAACCAAATCCGACCACGGACGTTTCAAACACGAAGTCTTCACGCGCATTCTGCAACGAGTAACCGCGGTCAATGACCTGTAGTTTACTGCTATCAAAAGGACCAACCGTCTGCGAGGTGAAGCGGGCATTCGAAAGCGTGATACTAGCAATCTGTCTGTCACGCGCGCCTTCACCGCCATTTGGCTGAAACTCATACCATAGCACATGCGTGCCGGCACTGCGCAGTTCAGCTGCCACCAGATGACGTTCGCACAGCATGCGGAACTGCTTCACGTTTGCAGCATCAAAGGTGACTTGCAGTGGAAAACCAGTGTCGGAACCAAGCACGGCAACTTGGTCCGCAGGCACCTGAATGACGATGCGCAGTAAACGGTGCGCTGCGTTCCAAGGACAATTGGCAACCTCGGCTTTCCACGAATGTATGTATAATTCAGACGCACGGGCCGGCTTGGCCTCGGGCTTAGTATTGGCAGGTAACGGTGAGGCAAATGACTGCCCTTGTGACTTCGTCGGCACGGGTTTGATCAATGCAGGATGCAGATTGAATAGATCCGATGCTTGCTTGGTCGTGCTGGCAAAAACACCACGTCCGGCGGGCATGGTGAAGCCCAAATTGGGTGTTGTCGCCGGAACTGCGGGTGCTTTGACCGTGGCAACCACGACCGGCGCAGGCGTAGGTGTTGGCACAACCACAAGTTTCGGCGGAACAGGTGCGGAAGCCTCATTCTTGACTTGCGGCTCTGGTTTGATCGGCGCAGCAGCCACCATTGGCGCAGGGACTGCTTTCTCGAAAACTGGTTGCGGTTTGACTGCAACTTCGAGAGTCGGCTTCGCCTTCGGAGGGGTAGCAACAATCTGCGCCGCATCCTTCACCACCGGGCTGAGTGACCATCCTGCCAAGAATGCCCCGCCAGTGATTGCAATCGCCGCAGCTGCCTTGAGCAGTGTGCCCATGACCGGCCAAAAAGCCTGACGTGGTCGCAGCGCTGGCTTGCGCGGCAGCATGGGCTGAATGCGACGCGGCAGATTCGCTGGATGCAGCAATGCATGGCGCTGCTCATGAGTGAGGCGCGCCTGCGGAATCGGCGCACCTTGGCGCAGAGCATCGGTGACGGCTTCGATTTGTTCCAACTCATGCACGGCAGCAGGCGTGCTTGCCAGTGTTTCGTGCAAAGCATGCGCTTCCTCGGCGCTTAGTTCGCCGAGCGCGTAGGCGGTAAAATGGGGATTGTCCTGAGGCTTCATGAATTTGTGGGGGAATATTCTTCGCTCATCTCGCTGCTCATCAGTTCGCGCAGCTTCTTGATCGCGTGGTGCATGATAAACCCAACGTTGCCAACGCTGAGCCCGGTGATCCCGGCGATTTCCTGATAAGAGCAGTCGTGGAGAAATTTGAGTCGAACAACCTCGCGGTGATTCGGTCGCAGCCGGTCCACGCTGCGCCAGATGTGCGCGTATAGCTCCTGCAATCCGGCGCTCTCGGCGGGATCAGGCTCATAATCCGGCGTGGTCTCCATGATTTCGTCATTGCCAAGCTCAAGCCGCTGTTCTTTACGCAGAACATCGAAGGCGCGGTTGCGGCAGACGGT
>CANIZT010000382.1 GCA_947471905.1 Verrucomicrobiaceae bacterium | reverse complement strand
GACACCGCCACGCTGACCGATCTATCCTTGGAAACAGGTACTGGCTGGAGCGTCGAGGCCGGAGGCCTGCGTGGCGCGCTCGATTTCGGTGCCATTCGTCAAGGCTCTTGGAGCATTCAGGAAGCTGGGGCAGATGAACTCGCGCTGCGTCGCACGAAAGCCGCCATGGGTGAGACCCTAGATACGGAATCTACTGCCCAAGTCGAATCCGCAGCAGAGACCGAATCAGTGCCGTCCTTGCTCCGGCGCTATATCCCCACCAAGACCGAGATCGGCGGCTTTGACGTGTTGCGATTCTCATTCGAACAGAACGGTTGGAAAATCGACGAGACCCGGCTGCATCTCGGCGCATGGAGCAGCGGTGAAAAATCCGCGCCTGCCAAACTCACTGGCGGCACATTGCAAACACCCCTCCAACCCTCGCAGCAAAAAGAACCGCTCAAACTCGACCTTACCCAGGCCACACTGCGCCTTAGCCGCGAGCAGCTACTCCTCAGCAACGCTACACTGCGCTGGAAGCAAGGCTCCGAGGCGACACTCCGTGGCTCCTTGAAACCTGAAACCGGCACTTGGCAGACCTTTTTGCATGCCACGGCCGTGCCGCTGGATGAATTTCTCGATGCTACCTGGAAGCAGCGCCTCTCCGGCAAGTTCGAGGGTGATCTCGAGTTTTCCGGCTCACGCACCACCCCGCTCGCCTGGAAGGCCGACGTCGTCCTCAAAAATGGTGCGCTGCAAGGGCTGCCCATTCTCGATAAACTCGTCACCTACACCAACACCCACCGCTTAAAGCGGCTCGTGCTCGACCTCTGCAGTGCCACCGTTCGGCCTCAGGGCGACGCTTTGCGCATTGAGCATATCATTGTGCAGTCCAATGGCCTCCTGCGCATCGAAGGCGCGCTCGTTTTTCAAGGCCGCAATGTGTCAGGCGATCTCATGGTCGGCGTGACACCCGAAACCTTGAGCAGCATTCCCGGAGCGAGTAGCCGCGTCTTCGTCGAGACGAATCCCACTGGCCCGCCCGGCCTGCAATGGACGCGTGTCCGCATTGCCGGTTCCATCGACGCCCCACAGGAAGATCTGAGTACACGCTTGATCGGTGCCGCTGGCATGTCCCTGCTGCTCGACAGCCCCGGCCAGGTGCTCAACCAAGGCACCGAACTGCTTAAGCCCGTGCTCGGCGAAGAAGCCACCAAACTGCCCAGTAAGGTCATGGAGGGTGCCGGTGGCATCATCGAAAACGGCCTGAAAACCGGTACTGGTATCCTGAAACAGGTGCTGCCGGTTTTTCCCGGGAAATGAGGCTGTTGCACGGTGGGAATGTGCCGCTAGCATGGACCTCCCATGTCCGCCTCCACCCCCATCTCGTTCGCCGCCCGTGAGTCGAAGCACGCCATCGAAGAGGGGTTGCTGTTTGCCCCGAAGTTCGATGAGCATGGCCTGATGCCGGCGATGGCGGTGGATGCGGAAAGCGGTGCCCCGCTGATGCTAGCCTACATGAATGAGCAGAGCCTTAAACTGACGCTGGAACTCGGCCAGGCGGTGTACTGGAGCCGCAGCCGCAACGAACTCTGGCACAAAGGCGCAACCAGTGGCGAGTTTCAGGAGATCATCGAAATTCGCACGGACTGCGATCAAGACGCGCTCGTGCTACGAGTCAAACAGCGTGGCGGCGGCTGCTGCCATACAAAACGAGCTACCTGCTTTTACCGTGTGGTGAAAACGGCGGATGGTGAGGCGCTGTTGGAGCCGACCGTTTGATCAGCGGCTGCCCGGCATCATGTTGCCGTAGCGGGCATTGCCCTCCCAAGAGCGCGGACGATTCCAAGGAAGGCTACTAAACTGGCTGCCATCTGGACCGACAACTTTTTTGCGCTGAGGCTCATTGGATGCGCAGGAAACCAATAAACAAGGAGCGATAACCGCTAGCAGCAGGAGTTTGAACAGACGTGTTTTCATCGTCGTAGTCAATACAGGCTCGGCTCAGTTCTGCACCAAGTTTTCAAGGATCACACGGTCTCCCGGCATGATGACCTGACCGTTGACCACGGCATCCGTCACAATGCTGGCCATGGTGTTGCCGCCTTCGACGGCCATGACGCTGACCTTACCCACCGTCAGTGCCCCACGGGTAACGATAAGCTTGGTGTCTTGGGTGAGGCCGGTTGTCTTACCAGCGTCGATCACCACGAAGCCCCAGTCGTAGTTCACCGCAATGATGCGGGAGGTCAGGCTATTGCGCTCAAAGTTTTTGCGGCGCTCCTCGATCTTGTGCGTCACCTCATCCAGACGCTTCTGGACACCAGCTATTTTATCCTGTTCGGCGACCACCTCTTTCTTCTTGGCTTCAGCCTGACCTTCAAACTCAAGCTTTTCCTTCTTCATGCGATTGATGTCTTCCGCGATGGTCTCAGGCTTGACGTCCTTGGGCAATTTTTCGAGTTTAACGGCCAGTTCTTGCTGCTTTTTGACCTTGGCATCCAGCTCCGTCTGCGTGCGCGTGGTTTCGCTATCAGCTTGGGCTAGCTTGTTTTTTTGCGCCTTCAATTTTTCGCCCTCAACATCCAGCTCACCTTGCACACGGGTGATGTCGGCGACCAACTGACCCACTGTAGCAACCACCTTTTTTTCCGTCTGCTTTTCGCCAACGATGCTGGCATTGATCGCTGAGATGTTGGTGCGCACCGTGGCAAACTCACGCCCGTTTTGATAGGCAAAGAAACTGGCGACGAGGATCACAACGGCGCTGAGAATGAAGAGGACTTTGGTCATGGGGAAATGTGGTCTAGGAACGTTACAAAAGAAGATTCAGGCCGTGATCAAGGTTTGGCCGGAGGAGCAGCACCAAAGGGGTCCGCAGTGCTGGGGGGTGGCGTGGCTGGTGCGCCAGCTGCAGGCGGTGCGGCTGGTGCGCCAGCTGCAGGCGGTGCGGCTGGGGGCGCAGCACCAAAAGGATCGGCGGCTCCCATGGCAGGGGCCGCAGCGGGTGCAGCGGCAGGTGCGCCAAAAGGATCAGCAGCACCCATGGCAGGAGCAGCAGCGGGTGCTGGCGCGGCGGCAGGAGCGCCAAAGGGATCAGCTCCCATGGCAGGAGCGGCAGCGGGTGCGGCACCTCCGGGAGCGGCGGCAGGAGCAGCGCCTGCTGCGGCAGGCGCAGCAGCAGCACCGGCAGGGCCTTTGTCAGCCTTGGCACTCTGATCAGCGGAAGCAACCACTAGATCGCCGGGACGAAGGTGCTCACCTTCCGCCAGACTGCCTTTGACCAGATCAGCCACAGAAGAGTTCTGCTCGACATTGCGCACCTTGAGCTTGGCGACAATTTCTTTGCCGCGCTTCACTTCAAGATCGGCATTGGCGAACACACCACCACCATTGCCTTTATTGAGCACCACGAAGCCCCAGTCCGTGTAGGATTGCGCAACTTTCGCCGTGAAATCATCATCCACGATGCCGCGACGGCCACGAACCTCACGTTCTTCGGCTGCCTTGGCGGCGTCGGTCAGGTTTTTAACCTTCTCTTGAGCGGTGGCGAGATGCTGACTCTGGTTAGTGAGTGCGGCTTCTGCAGCTGCCCGGTCCTTTTTGATCGTCTCAATCTGCGCCAAAAGCCCCTCGATGTCCCCGGCCTCGGCGATCTGCTTTTCCTGATCATTCACGATCTTGGTTACTTGATCGAGATTCGTCTTAACAACAGCCAACTCCTGCTCCTTGGCTTGGGCCTTGGCAGCAATATCCGCTACTGAGGTCTTGGTGGTTTCGAGTTCTGTATTGGCTCCCGCAAGTTGCGTTTCGCGATTCTTCTTTGCTTCTTCAGCTTGTGCGA
The DNA here is from genome assembly GCA_947471905.1 of Verrucomicrobiaceae bacterium. Lineage (GTDB taxonomy): Bacteria > Verrucomicrobiota > Verrucomicrobiia > Verrucomicrobiales > Verrucomicrobiaceae > Prosthecobacter. Next base: position 339 of record CANIZT010000382.1, on the reverse strand, counting down.
TGTGCGCTTTTTGTTCTTCAAAGTTGGCCTTGGCGTAGGTCTCGCGTTTGCGCTCTTCAACGAGCGTTTTTTGATTGGCCCAGGCAAAATAGCAGGCGGTGACGAGGCAGACGGCGGAGAGAGCAGAGAGGATTTTCCAGACCATACAGATGCGAATTTGAGAATTAGAACATGATTTTTACCGGAAGCAGCGCCTTTCGACAACACCAATTTTCGAGCATTTTACCGCCGAGGTGGAATCCTGCTTGTGCCGGAAGGGGCCTGCGGCTAGAACAGTCGGCGTCAGGGGCCGCGGATGTTCAGCTTGCGAACCCCGCCAGGTCCTGACGGAAGCAACGG
>CANIZT010000381.1 GCA_947471905.1 Verrucomicrobiaceae bacterium | reverse complement strand
TTGTTCAGATACAGCGGGATGCTGGCGACCATGACGAGGAGGAAGGTGCCGTGCCAGAAGTTCGACCAGCGCGTGTGGCCCCCGTTCTGGATGTTGGCCTTGGAGCGGACGATTTCACTAATCATCGGTAGGCCACCGATGAAAGAGACAAGCGTATTCGCACCACCAACGGCGAGTAGGTCTCGGCTCAAATTGGCACGGCGTTGCCAAGGATCGAGCAGATCGACGGCCTTAGCGCTGAGCAGAGATTCAAGGCTGCCGATGAGGGCAAACATGACAATCCAGCCAATGCCAGTGCTGGTGAAGACACGCGAGAAATCCGGACCGTGGATGCCCTTGGTCATGTCGGCGTCCAGATTCAGCAGGTAGGCGGCGTCGAGCTTGAGGTAGAAGCTCATCGGAATGGCATAGAGCAGTGCCCACACTGGACCAGGCACGACTTGTACGATCTTTATTTTGATAAATGGGCGGATGAATAGGATGGCCAGGCAACCTAGGCCGATGATGGCGGCGCTTTGATTGATGGTGCCGATGCTTTCTGGGATGCGGCCAAGCAACTCGAAGGCTTCACCGTGTGGATGGTGGGCTTTGATCGAATGACCCAGTAGCATGACGTGCACCTGCTTCGAGATGATGATGACGCCAATGGCAGCGAGCATACCATGAACAGCCGCGACAGGGAAGAATTCGGCAAATTTGCCCATCTTCAGCAAACCGAAGAGCATCTGAATGACGCCTGCAACGACGCCAACAGCTAGCATGCACTGATAGCCGATCATCGCCGCCTGAGGCTCTGTCATGCCGCCGGTGATAGCGGGAGTGAAGGCGGCCACGGTGCCAGCGACGATGGGGATCATGCCTGCAGCAGGGCCTTTGATGGTGAGTTCTGAATTGCTGAAAAAGGGAACCAAGATGCCACCAATGATCGCCGTGAAGATACCGGCGATCGGCGGACAACCGCTCGCCTTCGAAATGGCGAGGCAAAGCGGCAAAGCGATTAGGAATACCAGGAAGCCGGAGAGGATGTCCTTGTTGAGGTAGGCTTTGAATCCGGCGAGGTTGCCGACTGGTGTTGGGCCGACGGCTTTTTGAGTGGGAGCGTGTGCTGACATAGTAACCAATAGTCTCATTTCAAGGTTCCGTTGTGTATCGCCTTGAGAGGGTATTCTACCTCCCGATGGCGGGGGGGCGGGTTTTGGGAAGAATAATGCAGGATATGCGAATTGGTGCGCTGCGGTCAGTTCTGCGTAGATAAAATCAGCGGGACGTGAAATGATTGAAATAAATCAGGGTAATTTAGTCGTTGATCAAACCAAACCCATGAACACAAGCCTCGAGCTCGTTGTTGCCGCCGCTGGAATGCTGCTGGGAATCATGGCTGGCAGAACAGCGGCGCGGATTTGGTTGATAACGACGCTGGTTGGTGTGATCGCCGCTGCAGCAGCTGCGTTGTCGGTGCTAAACGGAGCTGATTGGGAATGGCGCAGTGGCTTCAAAGTGGGCGGTGAAATGCTGCATCTGCGGCTGGATGGGATCAGCGCCCTGTTCATGATGTTGCTGTGCGTGGTCGGCGGCGCTGGATCGGTCTATGGCAGCGAGTATTGGTCCGAAGAAGAGCATCCGCATTCGGCGCGATCAGGCCGCTTGTGGTGGAGCATGTTGGTGCTGAGCATGGGCTTGGTGTTGGTGATGTCTAATGGGCTGCATTTCCTCATCGCGTGGGAGTTGTTCGCGTTAAGCGCTTATTTTTTGATTACGCTCGATCGACAGCGGCGGGAGGTGCGTGCGGCTGGTTGGCTTTATCTCGCGGCATCTCATACTGGCACGCTGTGTTTGTTTGCGTTCTTCACATCGCTCGCGGCGCAAACGGGAAGCTGGGATTTGGGACCGATGCGGGGCCAGGCGTCTCTTTCGCCGTTGTTTTGGTTGGCACTCGTTGGTTTTGGACTGAAGGCAGGCTTGTTTCCGCTGCACATCTGGCTGCCATCTGCGCATGCCAATGCTCCGAGCCATGTTTCCGCGATTCTCTCCGGTGTGGCGATCAAGCTGGGCATTTACGGCCTCGTGCGCTTCAGCGGTTGGCTGCCGATGCCTGGAGGAGCGGGCACGGTGGTGGCAATCCTAGGAGTCATTAGTGCGGTGCTCGGTGTGGCCTTTGCGCTGGGTCAGCATGACATGAAACGGTTGCTGGCGTATCACAGCGTTGAAAACATTGGCATCATTCTCATCGGCCTCGGCTTTGCCATGATTTCGGTGGAGCATGGCAACGCCGCTTGGGGCAGTCTCGCACTCGCGGGAGGGTTGCTGCACGTATGGAACCACGGTTTGTTCAAGGCGCTGCTGTTCTTCGGTGCTGGTTCTGTGCTACATGCGACGGGCACTCGTGAGATGAGCCGTCTCGGCGGTTTGTGGCGCAGGATGCCGTGGACGGCAGGCTTGTTTGGCCTCGGTGCATTGGCGATCTGCGGTCTGCCGCCGCTTAACGGCTTTGTCAGTGAGTGGCTAGTGTATCTCGGGCTGTTTGATGCCACGATTTTGCATGAATCCTCAGCCTGGGAGGCGATTCCAGCCGCCATTGCACTCGGTGTGACCGGCGCACTGGCGCTGGCGTGTTTCATAAAAGTCTGTGGCATCGTGTTCCTCGGTGCACCGCGTTCAGAGGCTGCTGCTCATGCGCATGAGTGCGGCAAATCGATGCGTGGTGCGATGTGCGTGCTGGCAAGTTGCTGCGTGGCGATTGGGCTCGCGCCCATGGTTTTTTGGCCTGCGATCTCGCGTGCAGCCAGCACTTGGCATCCGGCGTGGAAGGTGGTGCAAGCACCTGAATCGCTGTCCTCTCTCGGTCGCATGCATGTAGTGCTTGCTGTGCTGGCGATTACCGCCGCTGCGCTGCTGTGGCGTCGCGTGAAGCATCAGGGCTTGAAGCGTGAGCTGACCTGGGACTGCGGCTATGCGAAACCATCGGCACGCATGCAGTACACTGTCGGTTCCTTTGCCGGCATGATCACCGAATGGTTCGCTTTCATCCTGCGGCCCGTGAAGCACATGCATAGTCCCAAGGGCCCGCTTTCGCCTGAGGCCAGCTTTGAAGAACACACGCCGGAGACGGTGCTGGAGCGTGTGGTGGCACCGTTTGCCAATTTGATCATGCGTGCGTCACTTCTGGCGCGTCGATTGCAGCATGGGCATACGCAGTCTTATGTGTTCTACATTCTCATCGGCCTCGCAGCGCTTGCGGCCATTGTCATCGCGGGAGGTGGTCAATGAATACGGTCGTGGACATCGTGCTGCGTCTGGCTTGCTGGCTGCTGCTGGCACCGTTGCTACCGGGTATCATCAATCGCGTCAAATCCTGGGTGGCTGGCCGGCGTGGCCCACCGGTATTGCAGCTCTATTACGATCTCGCGCGTTTGTGGAAAAAGGGCGTTGTCATGAGCACATTGGCCTCGCCAGCATTCGTCGTGCTGCCAGCTGTTGCATGGGTCGCCTTGCTCGGGGCAGCCATGTTGATGCCACTAGGGCCTGCGGGTGCGGGTTTAAGCTTTCGTGGTGATGTGGTGCTTATGCTTTACCTGCTGGGTCTTGGACGTTTCTGCACCGCTTGGGCCGCGATGGAAACCGGCTCAGCCTTTGAAGGCATGGGGGCCGTGCGTGAGGTCAGTTATGCGGTGCTGGCGGAGGCCGCGATGGTGGCGGCCATGCTTTCACTTTGCGTGCAAACTCACAGCCTTACGCTCACGACGATGCTCTCTCCAACAGTAGGAGCCGGTGCGGTGCTGCTGGCGGCTGGTTTGTTCATCGTGCTGCTCGCGGAGAACTGCCGTGTGCCGTTTGATGATCCCAACACGCATCTGGAGCTCACCATGATCCACGAAGTCATGGTGCTTGACCACAGCGGTCCGCCCTTTGCCGTGATCCTTCATGGTGCTTCGATGAAGCTGCTGTTCTTCGCCGTCTTGCTCACTCAAGCCGTCTTGCCGATGGGTAAGCTCGGCGCTGTCAGCTCCGCCTTCATGCTGGTGGCCGGTGTTTTTGTCGTAACGGTCAGTGTAGGCTTTGTGGAGTCCTTGATGGCCCGTCTGGCCTTTCGCCGCGTGCCATTGCAGTTAGCTACCGCGTTCCTGCTCTGTGTGTTTGCACTGCTGGTAGCTTGGAAAGGTGGT
>CANIZT010000380.1 GCA_947471905.1 Verrucomicrobiaceae bacterium | reverse complement strand
GGTGGCGGTGGGCATCGCATGGCTTCTGGCGCGCGCCTGCGCGGCCCCATCGATGCAGCGGCAGAGATTTTTTTGAAAGCACTCGAAGATGATGTCAGACGAATTGATTAGCGGCGTCCTCCTGGTGGACAAAGGCCAGGACATGACCTCCCACGACGTGGTTGCGGTGGCGCGCCGTTGTCTCAACATGAAGAAGATCGGCCACTGCGGCACGCTCGACCCCATGGCTACCGGTATGCTCATCCTCGTGCTCGGCAACGGCACCCGCCTTTCCGATCTCCTCATGTCCGAGGACAAAGAATACGTCGGCACCCTCACCTTGGGCAAAACCACCAACACCCAGGACGCCGAAGGCGAGACCGTCGAAGAGAAACCCGTGCCCGCCGACCTCACGCTCGATCAAGTCAAAGCCGCCTTCGATTCCATGCGCGGCGACTTCTACCAGATGCCGCCCATGGTCTCTGCCATCAAGATCGACGGTGTCCCGCTTTATAAGATGGCCCGCAAAGGCATCGAAGTCGTGCGCGAGCCGCGTTTCGTCCGCGTGTATGACTACGAGATCACCCGCTTTGAGTCGCCCTGCGTGGACTTCCGCGTCGTCTGCAGCAAAGGCTTCTACGTCCGCACCTATGCGCACGATGTCGGCCAGAAGCTCGGCTGCGGTGCGCATCTCAGCGCCCTGCGCCGCACCCGCTCTGGCCACTTCAAGTTCCTCCCCGGCAAGCACGTCACCTTTGATCAGCTCAAGCAAGGCAAACGCGACGAAGTCCTCGCCTCCATGCTGACACTCTACGACGTGTCAAAACTCCGGGGTGCCTAAGGTGCAGCTGCAGGGTGCTCGGCTGGCATGCTACGGCCAACATACCCGCCCAATTCGTCATCAGCTCGCTGCGTCAGGCTTACCGAAGCCGCAGATTCCCCCTGCTCGGCCTCATCGTTTACACCGATCTCAACCTGCGTCACGCCATCCCCAGCATGAGCCGCAAAGGCAATTGCTACGACAACAGCGCCATGGTTGCGAAGCCGCGAAGCGAATCGTTTTGGGCCACGCTCAGCACCTAGGCCATTGGCACTTACATCCCCAACACCCGTGCCGACCCATCACCATGATCTTCGATTACATAACCACCTTCTATAACTCCAAACGCCTGCATTCGTCTCTCGGCTACATGTCACCGCTAGACTTCGAAGCCTCCCTCAACTACCAACCCATCTGACCGCTTGACCGAAACAAGGTCACTTGAAGGAGGGGGCTGGTTTTACGGTTTCAACAACTTGATCAGGACTTGGGCGACTTCGGCGGAAGAGGTGGGGTTTTGGCCGGTGATGAGCAACCCGTCGGTCTGCACATAAACGCCCCAATCCGGGCCTTTGCTATACTGTCCGCCGGCTTTCTTCAGTTCAGCCTCCAACAAAAACGGCACCACGTTCGTCAGCTTCACGCCGGCTTCCTCGGTGTCGGAAAATCCGGTCACGTTCTTTCCTTTGATCAAAGGGTCGCCATTGGGCACTTTGACGTTGAGCAAGGCACAGGGCGCATGGCACACGAAGGCCATGGGCTTTCCTTGTTGCTGAAAGGCTTCGATCAAGGCGATGGAGCTGGCATCCTGGGTCAGATCCCACATCGGGCCATGGCCGCCCGGATAGAAAACGGCGTCGTAATCGGATGCCTTGACGCTGCTCAATTTCAACGTGTGCGCGAGTTTCTGTTGGAGCGGTGCATCCTTGTCGAACCGCTGGGTAAACTTCGTTTGAGCCTCAGCCTCCTGGCTTCGGGGATCGATCGGCGGCTGCCCGCCTTTGGGCGAGGCCAGAGTGATCTCCACCCCGGCATCCGCGAGTTGATAATAGGGGGCTGCAAACTCCTCCACCCAGAAGCCGGTTTTCTTGTCGGTGTCACCCAACTGGCTGTGGGAGGTGAGGACGATCAGGACTTTCATGATGATAAGATTGCTCATTGCTCATTGCTCGTGGTTCAAGGTTTCAGTTGGTTTTGCCATTCGCATCACACAAATTAGCAGAAGCGCAGTTTCATGCACTGGGGCGTTACCCTACCCTCCGGACTTGCAGGAAGAGGCCGTGAAGACCGTGCTGGCGCAGGCGGAGTTGCTGTGTGCGGAGTGGGTGGTAGCGCGGAGCAGGGAGCGTTCGCTTTTTTCGTAGACAGGTGGCTGGCAGGTCGGCAACTTCTTGTCATGAGAAAGCCTGTTCCGATTAAGTTGATGATGGTGCTGGCGATGAGTCTGACCGCCTGTGGTCCTGCGCCGAAGCCACCCGTGCCGGCCGAGGTACCGGAGGCAGATGCGGGGGACTCGGTCCGAAAGAAGACGGGTGAGATTTTCACCGTCGTGCTGAATTCCAACCCCACAACGGCTTACCGCTGGGCGCTGGATGGGAAAGAGGACGCCACGCTGGTGCGAAAGCTGAGCGATGAATATCTCAGCCGCCCCCATCCGCCGGGGATGGTGGGGGTAGGAGGCACGGAGCACTAGAAGTTCCAGGCGGGTCAAACCAGGCAAAACGGAGCTGCATTTCACCTATCACCGACCCTTCGAGAAAGATGCTGAACCTGCACGGGAGCGCACGATCAACGTCCTGATCGAATGAGTGGGTGAGACATGAGTGGAGGCTTGATCCTGATGTTAGATGCCGGGAGCCTTACTCTGAAGTGAGGTTCATGCCTTGGGATCTGTTTGACCAAACACCCTCGGGTTTATACGAGATCGCTGATCTTGACCGGCTTGCCTCCTTGCTCTGCGCTTTTGTCGGAGGCGAAGATGACTTCGAAGGACTTGAGGGATTCGGGGAAGCTGGTGAGGGGCATGTCTTTGCCCTCGTCCAAGGCGTCGAAGAAGGCTTGGAACTGCGATTCATAGGGGTGGTCACTGACGTCGCCGGAGTCGAGCATCTTCATGGAGAGCTTGCTCCAGGCGTGCTTGTCGGTGTGCAGCTTCATGGAGTGGAATTTGTCGTCCAAGAGGCTGCCCTGGCTGCCGCAGAGGTGGGTGTGGAAGTAGTAGGGCTGCAGGCAGTCCACCACGGCGGCGGATTTGCCGATGGAGCCGTTCTTGAAGTGAATGAGGGTGACGCTGGTGGTGTCGTACTCGTAAGGCTTGAAGATGTCGCTGCTGCTCTTGGTGGAGAAGCTGCTGACGCTTTCGACGTCGTTGCCCATGACCATGAGCAGGGCATCCAGCGCATGACAGCCGGCGGTGAGCAGGGCGCTGCCGCCGTCTTTCTTGCCGGTGTTCCAGCGGAACTGGCCGTACCAAGGGCCGATGCCGTGGTAGTAATCGACCTCGCCGTAATGCAGGCTGCCAAGCAGGCCTTCATCAATAAGCGCCTTAGTGACCTGGAATTGATTGGAGAAGCGGCACTCAAAGCAGACGCAGCCCTTCACGCCGTTCGCTTTGGCAGCAGCGGCGATCTCGCGCACTTCCTGCAGCGAGTTCGCCATCGGCTTTTCGAGGATGATGTGCTTCTTCGCATTCGCAGCGGCGATGGCCTGATCGCGGTGCTGGCTGGGGTAGCTGGAGATGTCCACGACATGGATGTCGGGATTGGCGAGCATCTCGTCGAGGTTCTGGTAGCTCTTGATCGGCGTGCCGTGCTTCGCGCTCAGTTCCGCATCGTCCAATTTGCGGGAGGAATAGATCGCAGTGACCTGACCCTGCTTGGTTTTGTTGATGGCTTCAATGTGAGCGCTGGCGGCCCAGCCGTAACCGATGATCCCGACGTTGTATTTCTTCATGGTGGTAGAATTGGAATGCTTCAAGCGAAGCGGAGAATGTCTGTTTCAATACCGTGTTTCAACCTCGCTCTTTCGGCTCTTTGCCATCAGGTGGTGATTTTTGCCGCCAGCATCCCAAAACAACGAAGCCGCACGGTGAGGTGCGGCTTCGTGAAAAGGATGATGGCAGGCAGCTTACTCAGCAGCTTCGTCTTCGGCAGGAGCCGGAGCACCTGCGGAGGAGACGGCCAGCTTGACGGTGGCGGTGACTTCGTGGCCGAGTTTGACGACGATCTCGAAGTTGCCGGTGCTCTTGATGGGCTTTTCCAGCACGATCATGTGACGGTCGATCTCCAGCTTCGTCTCCTCGGTGATGGCCTTGGCGATGTCGATGGTGGTGATGGAACCGAAGGCCTTGCCGCCTTGACCGGTGGAGAGGGTGAGCTTGAG
>CANIZT010000379.1 GCA_947471905.1 Verrucomicrobiaceae bacterium | reverse complement strand
GGAGGCGTTGAAGAAGTCGCTGCTGCACCAAGCCTTCACCGGAGAACTGTGAGCCATGAGTGAAACCTCCCAAAGCCTCATTGCCTACTGCCGCGAGAATGACCGCGTCTGTCCCGAAGCCGGACTTTGGCACAAGCTCTGGGAACTCCTTCCCGAGCGCCGTCAAATCGGCGCAGGCTGGCAACCGTCATTGCCACTCATCCTCGCGGCGTGGGATCACACATCAAATCTCGAAAAGATGCTCCGCCTTGCCGACCATATCGATTGGGCTGAAAAGCACGGCAGCCTGCCCGAAGTCGCCGCGTTTCTCCGCAAGCTCGACGAAAGCCAGTGGCATCACCTTGGAGATTGAGCGTATGAACGCCACCGCCACCCAACGCCTCGCCCGCCTCTACGAGCGGAAGCACGCCGCGCTGGAGGCGTTGAAGAAGTCGCTGCTGCACCAAGCCTTCACCGGAGCACTGTGATGAACGATAAAGTGAAATCCACGAATCCCACGGAGCGGCAGGGCCAATTTCTCGCCTACATTTTTCAATATGACCTGGTCAACGGTTGCGCTCCGGCGGAGGCGGATATGCAGCGGTATTTTCAGATCACCGCCCCCAGCGTGCATTCGATGGTGCTCACGCTGGAACGGCGTGGCTTCATCAGCCGAGTGCCCGGGCAGGCGCGCCGTATCACCGTGCTGATTCCCCCGGAATCGTTGCCCACTCTGAAACGTATCCAGCGCTGATTAATCGAACCCATGCTCACCGAAACCCAACGCCTCGCCCGCCTCTACGAGCGGAAGCACGCCGCGCTCGAGGCGTTGACCCAGTCGCTGCTGCACCAAGCCTTCACCGGCCGGCTCTGAGCTTGCGGCGGCGGGCGCACCGGGGCACGGTAAGGTTGCTCCCTTCCCATGGCCGAACACGAGACAGTTGAATTTGTGCTAGATGGCACCATTGCCGGACAACCCGTCTCGGCCAGCGCAGGCGTGCCCTTCCTTCGCTTCCAGGAATTCAACGAGGAGGTGCAGCGTTATGTCCAAGGCAGCGACGACAAGGCCGCCCTGCGCGACCTGACGGTGCAGATTTCCGACGGTTCGTATCGCCTCCGCGTGCTCATCCCCGCCGGGCTGCTGGCCTCGCTCGTGGCCGACACCGCCCAGCTGGCCCGGTCCGCACCTCTGGCTGACATCGATCCGCATCGCGCCCGGGTAATCCTGCGCTGGCAGGAACGCGCCAAAATGGATGGCCAGCTCACCTACGCTATCCGGAGTCCGCGCGGGGCTTTCCCACCGGTCACCGTGAACAAGGATTCGACGCTGCGCCGCGAGGAGCGAGTGCAGTGGGTGCAGATCGAGCGCTATCTGGTCGGCAAAATCCTCGAGTGGGGTGGTGCGCAATCGCCCAACATCCACCTGCGCCCGCGCAACATGAAGGAGGCAATCATCATCGACGCCACGGAGGACCAGATCCACGCCGAACGGGACAACCTCGTCTATCATCAGGCCATCGTGCATGTGCGCGCCCGGCAAAACGCCCAGACCGGCGAAATCGACAAAAAGAGCTACAAGCTGATCGAACTGCGTCCCTACCAGCCGGAGGTCAGCGAGGATCGGCTGCAGGCGCTGTTTGAAAAGGGTGCCGTCGCATGGAAGAATGTCCCCGACGCGAGCGCCTGGGTGAACGAGCGACGGGGCGACACGTATGGCTGACGGCGTGCTCCTCGACACGGGTTTCCTGATTTCGTTCGTCGATCCGACGCGCAAGCATCATGCAGTCGCCGTCCAATTCTTCCGGTATTTCGCCAGCGAGGGGATGCCCATGTTCCTCTCGACGATCGCCGCGGCGGAATTCCACCAACAGCAATCCGTCGCGGACCTTCCGCTGGATGCCATGATCGTGCTGCCGTTCAACCTCGCCGACGCCATGCGGGCCGCAGAATTGGATTTTACCCGGTTCAAGGGAACCACCGGCGTCACCCGCGATGCGCTGAAGGATGATTTTAAGCTGCTCGGTCAGGCGAAAGCCAATGACCTCGCCCATGTGATCACGGAAGATGCCTCCAGCCTCTACAAGTTCTGCGAAGAATTGCGGGCCAAGGGAGCCCTTGCAGTCCGGGCGATCAAATTGGAGGACGGATTCAAGAAGTCTCATTTCGATCCGGTCGGTCAGCATGATTTCGAAGCAAAGCTGGATGATCCATCGATGCCGGTCACGTAAACCCCAGCTCTACGAGCGGAAGCACGCCGCGCTGGAGGCGTTGAAGCAGTCGCTGCTGCACCAAGCCTTCACCGGCGCACGGTGAAATGAAGCCGCGCATCCCATCTTCCAGCCGCCGGAGTTATCCGGAGATTCCGGATAACTCGCGGGATTGCCCATCATCCACATTTTGCCCCATCTTGGAGGCCGTCCATGACTGAGAAATCCCAGCCATCCCCCCCGCCCGGCGGCCAGTTCCTCGTTTACCAGACCGCCGACGGGAAGCTGAAGATCGACGTGCGGTTCGAAGGTGAGACCGTCTGGCTCACCCAGCAGCAGATGGCGGAGTTGTTCCAGACCAGCGTGCCCAACGTGAGCATGCACATCCGGAACGTGTTTGGGGAAGGTGAGCTGCAAGCCGCTTCAGTGGTTAAGGAATCCTTAACTACTGCCGCCGACGGGAAGAACTACGCGACCAAGTTCTACAACCTCGATGTCATCATCTCGGTGGGCTACCGGGTGAAGTCGCTCCGGGGCACGCAATTTCGCATCTGGGCCACCCAACGACTGCGGGAATACATCGTGAAGGGATTCGCCCTCGACGACGAACGTCTGAAAAATCCCGACCAGCCGTTCGACTATTTCGAGGAGCTGATGCGGCGGATTCAAGACATCCGCACGTCGGAGCGGCGGTTCTATCAGAAAATCACGGACATCTACGCCACCAGCATCGACTACGACCCCACGCAGGAGGTCAGCCTCCGTTTTTTCAAAACCGTCCAGAACAAGGTGCATTGGGCGATCACCGGGCAGACCGCCGCCGAGATCGTCCACGACCGGGTGGACGCGGCCAAGCCTAACCTCGGATTGACGAACTGGCGCGGCGCGGTGATTCGCAAGCCGGATGTCGTCATCGCCAAAAATTATCTCTCCGAGCCGGAGCTGGCCGCCCTGAACAATCTCGTGGAGCAATACCTGATTTTCGCCCAGGGTCAGGCGATGCGGCGCGTGGCCATGCACATGGCGGACTGGATCACGAAGTTGGATGCTTTCCTGACGCTCAACGAACGCGACATCCTCATCCACGCCGGGCGCATCTCGCACGAGATGGCGCAGACCAAGGCCGAGCTGGAATACGACAAGTTCAAGGCGCTGACCGCGGGCGATGCCCGCCCGGTGGACGCGAACTTCGATCAAGCCACGAAAGACCTACTGAAGCTGCCAAATTCGAAAAGGCCCAAGCGGCCGAAGCCATGAACGAAGCCGAGACCATAGATGCCTACATCCTCCCCGCTTTGAAAGCGGTGGGCTGGGGTGCGGAGGGCTGCCGCATCCGGCGCGAGTATCCCATTGCGCCCGGTCGCATCGAAGGTCACGGCAAACGCAGCAAGGCGCTCAAGGCGGATATCGTTCTCGAATACCGCAACACCAAGCTCGGTGTAGTCGAGGCCAAGGCGGAGGACGAGGAACTCACCGAGGGCGTCGGGCAGGCCAAGGAATACGCGGGCAAAATGGCCGTGCGCTTCGCCTACGCCACCAACGGACGCGGCATCTACGCCATCGACATGGAGACGGGCAAGGAAGGCGAAATCGCCGCCTACCCCACGCCGGACGAACTCTGGACCATGACCTTCGCCGCAGCGGATGCGTGGCGCGACCGCTTCGCGGCCGTGTCGACGCCGGACAAGAGCGGGAGTTGGACGCTGCGTTTCTATCAGGAGATCGCGGTGAACCGGGTGCTGGAGCAGATCGTGGCGCAGAAAAAACGCATCCTGCTCACGCTCGCCACGGGCACAGGGAAAACCTCCATCGCGTTTCAGATCGCGTGGAAGCTGTTTCAGGCGCGGTGGAATCTCGCGGAATGGAAAAAGCCGGGCGAGCCGACGCGGCGACCGCGCATCCTCTTCCTCGCCGACCGCAACACGCTCGCGACGCAGGCCTACAACGACTTCACGTCGTTTGCCGCGTTTGCCGATGACGCGCTGGTGCGGGTGAAACCG
>CANIZT010000378.1 GCA_947471905.1 Verrucomicrobiaceae bacterium | reverse complement strand
TTCTCTATGTGCCGTTTACAGCGGTGCATCTGCCGATCAAGGAGCCTGAAGAATGGCTGGCGAAGATCCCTGCGGGCATCACGGGTGATGTCCCGCGTCATTACGCTGCCTGCATCATGCATCTCGACGACGCCGTCGGTCAGATCATCATGACGCTCGAAAAAAACGGCCAGCGCGACAAGACACTGCTCATCTTCACCAGCGACAACGGCGGCAGCACTGTCGAGAACAGTGGACAGACCTATCCTGCCGATAATTACCCAACCGGCGCACTGCCCGGCAACAACAAACCCCTGCGAAATGAAAAAGGCAGCGTCTATGAAGGCGGCACGCGTGTTGCCTGCATCGCGAGCTGGCCGGGCAAACTCAAGACGGGGAAGCATGATGCGCCGGCACAGATCATCGACTGGATGCCAACGTTCTGTGCCTTGGCGGGATTCAAGCCACAGCTGGATCTGAAATGGGACGGCATCAACCTTTGGCCACAGCTTGCCGAGGGTGCCGCACCACCGGCACGCACGCTCTACACCGTGGCGCCAGGCTTCAAATCACGTTCGCTGCTTTGTGATCCATGGAAACTCATTGTGCATGGCGAAAACGAAAAGGCGAAGTTCGAGCTATACGACATCCGCATCGATCCCTATGAAACGAACGATCTCGCCGCACAAAACCCCGAACAGCTTGCCACCATGAAAGAGCGCCTGAACGTAACGGCGAAAGCCGACCGTGATGCGGTGGCAGATGACTGAGAGAGCCAAAAACAAACGGGCGATGCATGTGCATCGCCCGCAGTAGAGATTCAGGCAGAAATTCGATCCTATTTCTCCACCCAGCGCACTGCTTCCATGAGCAATTCGCGTGCGGAGGCGAGGCCGAGTTTCTGGCGGATATTCGCCTTATGTGCATCGACCGTTTTCGCGCTGAGCGTGAGTTTTTCGGCAATGCTGTGCGAATCGAAGCCGCGTCCGACCATTTCGAAGATTTCGAGCTGACGGTCGCTGAGCATACGTGCGGGTTCACCACGGGAGCCGCCACGTGGGCCACCACCGGAGACGATGCTGCCGAGGAGGGAAGCGCTGAAGAAGAATGAACCAGCAGCGACCTGACGCAGCCCTTGCAGCACGCGGGTGCTTGGCTCTCCCTTCATCACGTAGCCCATCGCGCCAGCACGGAGGCAGCGCTCAGCGTACACGTTTTCGTCGTGCATCGAGTACACGATGACTTGCATGTTAGGATGGCTGGCCTTGATCTTCTTGATGAGATCCACCCCGCTACGATCCTTCAGAGTGATGTCGAGGACGACCACATCGGGTTTAAGCTTGGCAATCTGCTGCAGCGCGGCGGTGGCGTCTTCAGCACTGCCCACAACCTGCAAGTCTTCTTGCTGGTCGATTAGTTTCTTAAGCCCTTCGATAACGATAGGGTGGTCGTCGAGTATGTAGATTTTGCTTTTCACGGTGCTGTTAGCTGACGCATTTTGAAAAGGATGTCAAGCCATCGTTCCTAAGAACGTCAGGTAATACGTGCCACCTATACCTTTTGCTGCTCGCGGGTAGTTAAAAACATTCCCAAGGTTTCATTCCCTCACACGTGAGGCTCTGTGCCCCCTTCTGCACACTATGAAACGCCTCATCCACTCCGATACTACCGCTCTTGGTTTCCAAATCGCCCCGATGATCGATGTCGTCTTCGTCATCATGCTATTCTTTATGGTCATGTTCGGCAATGTGAAGGTGGAGCGTGAGCTGATCACCAAACTGCCCCATCCCGGCGATATGCAGGTGAAGTTTCCCGTCGATGAAATCACCATCGGCATCCTCGAAGACGGCACCGTCACGTTGAACGAGGAGTCATTCGACTCCCCACGCGATAAATCGCTACCAAAACTCACACAAACTTTGCGCCGCCTCGCTGCATCTTCATTGCAGCAGCACCAAAGCGTACTCGTCGCCATCCAGGCCGAGGAACAAGCCAGCTACGAGCGTGTGATCGACGTCCTGAACTCGCTACACCGAGCACAGATTCAAAACGTCACCTTCACAGTCGGTGCGGAGGTGCTCTGATTCTGGGTGCGTGGCAATCCCATGCCGCTTCGGACGACAGTCTTCTGTCGCAGCGCACGTTCTCTGCACATGTCACGCTGCCTCCTGTTACTGCTGTTCTCGGCGCACGCCTTCTCCCAGCTCGCCAATCGTCCACCATCGCCGATGTGGCTGACAGGTGGCGATGATCAAAGAGAAAGCGTCGTTTATTCCAAGGAGGTGCAGCATCTTGGCAAACTGCTCAAAGCGGTGCTTTTGACTGCCAGCGACGCCACCATGGAAGTGCTCATTGACGGAAAAGTGGTCGCCACGGTGAAAAAGTCTGACTCGGCGACAGGAACCGATCTCACGCGTTACCTTGCGGACGGCCAGAAGCATGTTCTCGGCCTTGACGTATCGTCTAAGGCTGTCACTGCCGCGCTGCTTGAACTTAACGGCGATCTCGCCGCTGTGCGCTGGATTCCGACGGATGCGAGTTGGAAAAATGCCAAGGCACTTTATCTCACAGACGAAGCTCCGACCACCAACCCATTTGATCTGAAGAAAGCTTTCGACGCCTACAACTCCTGGCAGCTCGCGAAGCCCGGCGCGCAAAATCAAGCCACCGATCCGACCACGCTCACACTGCTGCCCGGCTTCAAATCCGAACTCATCCGCTCATCACAGCCCGGCGAAGACTCTTGGGTGTCCATGGCCTTCGATCCGCAGGGCCGCATCACGCTTGGCAAAGAAAAGAAAGGCCTGCTGCGCCTCACGCTCAGCGGCAATGGCGAACAGAGGGTCGAAATGATCGACGATGAACTGCTGGAGTGCCGTGGGTTGCTCTACGCACACGGCTCACTCTTCGCGAACGCCAACAACACCAAGGCGCTCATCCGCCTCACCGACAAAGACAACGACGGCAAGTTCAAGGAACGCCAAGAACTCGTCCGCACCGAGGGCGGCGTCGGCCATGGCCGCAATCACATCAAACTCGGCCCCGATGGCGACATCTACGTCGCGCACGGCAACAACGTGCTGCTGGCGAAGAACATCGCGCCCGATTCCCCGCTGAAAAACTACGCCAACGACCAGCTCATCCCGAATCCGTGGGACGGCAGCATGTTTGACGGCAACGTCGAACTCCCCGCCGGTCACATCCTCCGCGTGAAGCCCGATGGCAGCAAAGTCACGCTCCTCGCCGGCGGTCTGCGCAATCCGCTCGACATCGCATTCAACCACGAGGGCGATTTTTTCACCTTCGACGCCGACATGGAGCGCGATGTCGGTACGCCTTGGTATATGCCGACACGTGTGCTCCATGTCGTTCCCGGTGCCGATTTTGGCTGGCGGCGCGGCACAGGACGTTTCCCAGCATGGTATGCCGACACGTTACCAAGTGTGATCGACATCGGGCTGTCATCGCCGACGGGGATCTACTTCGGCTACGGCTCCGAGTTCCCGCCGAAGTATCAAGACTCGCTCTACATTCTCGATTGGAGCTATGGCCGCATCATCGCGGTGCATTTGAAGAAAAGCGGCGTGAGCTACACGGCAGAGCAGGAGACTTTTATCGCAGGAAGGCCGCTCAATGTCACCGACGGCTGCATCGGTCCCGATGGCGCGATGTGGTTCATCACCGGCGGCCGCGGTACGCAGAGCGGGTTGTATCGGGTGACCTATGCGGGAGATCGTGCACTTGCTCAGAAAACAGCGAGCAGTGACAATCCAGTCTCTAAGGCATTTTCTAAGCACGCTGCGCGAATGAAGCTGGAAGGCCAACCAGTAAACGAATGGCGAACGAAAGTGCTGCTATCCATGGACATGAACGACCTGCTTGCCCTAGCCCGTGTGGGTTCACCCAACGATCTGCCTTTGATCCTTGATTCCATTTTCAAAGCAGCGCCAAAACCGAACCTAGACTCACTACGGGTCATTTCGGTGGCCATTTCAAGGCATGGCGAGCCGCTGCAGGCGATGAAACACAAACTCATGGCTTGGGCGGGTGATTATCCTCGCTCAGATGTTTTTCTGAATCGCGAACTCTGCCGCCTGCTGGTCTATTTGAAATCACCCACTGTCATCGAGAAGACCATGCCGTTGCTCAAAGCAGCCACGACATCCGAAGACCTGCTGTTCTACCCATTCATGCTTCGTTACCTCAAAGATGGCTGGAC
>CANIZT010000377.1 GCA_947471905.1 Verrucomicrobiaceae bacterium | reverse complement strand
GCGAAACTGCATGCGCTGGGAACGCTGGAAGGGCTGGGGGCTTCAAGTGACAAATCAATTCTTCGCGCTCTTGATGATGCAGAACCACAGGTGGTTGAAAGAGCCTTGGGGAAAGTAGGGGACGTATCGGATGAGATGCAAACAACGCTCCAAGTGCTCGCTGCGAAATGGAATTCTTGGCGTGTCCTGATGGCGTTGGCTCGCGTTGCGAGCGAACAACCCCAAAACCCGGGAGGTGGAAAAAAATTTGATGGGTTGAATTGGGCAGAGGACATCGCGTGGCAATGTCTGGTGAAGACCGGCGCTCACCCCTTGGTGTTGGGCGCGGCTCTGAACGGTTCACACAGCATGGCGGCTCTTTGGGCAAATTTTGAGCGCCTAGCGAAAGAGAAAGCCCAATGGACAGGCGCGATGGCGATGTTTCTGCGAACCGAGGCAGCAAGACCCGAGGCTGGCGATTGGGCAGGCGGCATGTTGAATGCCTTGGTGGAGGACGGAGGCTTGAAGAGCGCCTGGCCGCAAATGTTCAAAGCTCTCGATGAGGGTTTAATAAAGACCGGCAGCAGTTTGCAGCGTGCAGACAAGGGCATGAAATTGAAAGAGTTGCTGGCTCGTGCTGCCGAAAATGCCTCCAACCAACAAGCCAGTGAGTCCAGCAGATTGATGGATATTGAATTGTTATCATTGGATTTTTCCAAAGAAGCCCGGACGGCTCTCATTGCGTGCTTGAGCGAAAAACAGCCCGAAGCCGTGCAAACGGCTGCGATTCGTGTTTTGGCGCAAAATAGCTCCACATATGTCACAGCGGCTTTGATCGAAGATTGGCCGCATTACGCACCGAAGGCCAAAGCTGCGGCTTTGGAGGCGCTCTTAACTCGCGATGACCGTGCCATCCCCTTGCTGGAGTCCAAGCTGGTCAAACCGGAGGAATTCTCCGCTGCGCAGGTGCAGGCGCTCATCAAGCACAATTCGGCCAAAGTAGCGGCAGCGGCAAAAATGGCGCTCGCTTCGGTCATTCCTCCGTCACGCGAAGAGGTGACGGCGAAGTTCAAACCAGCCATCGCGGCGAAGGGCGATGCGACCAAAGGCATGAATCATTTCATCTCACGCTGCATGGCCTGTCATCGCGCAGGGACGATGGGACTGGCAGTGGGACCGGATTTGATCACGGTGAAGACGAAGGGCCGCGAGGCTTTGCTGACGGCGATCTTGGAGCCGCACAAGGAGGTGGCGTCGCAATTCATCGCCTACACGGTGAACACGAAGGACGGGCAGACATTGGCAGGCATCATCACCAACGACACGGCCTCCAGCATGACAATCAAGATGATGGGTGGCGTGGAAAAGACGCTGCAACGCTCGGAGATCAAAGGCAGCAGTTCCAATGGCCAGAGTTTAATGCCAGAAGGTATCGAAACGGGTATGAGTGTCGAAGACATGGCGGATCTGCTGAGCTACATTGAGAGTCTTTGACGCTTACTCGCAAACAATGACGGTTTTTCTTTGCAGCCGCCGCTCTCTGCGCTCTTTTGCCCAATCATGAAGACCACCCCAGTCACTTTTGAAGATTTACAGTCATCCGTTATCGCGGTGCCGCCGTTGTGCCGGAGTAAGGATTTGTCTTTGGCAAAATCACAGAACAGCCGCCTCATCAAGCACATGTATAAAGGTGGCATTCGCACGTTGCTCTACGGTGGCAATGCCAATCTCTACAACATGGCCCCGAGCGAATACCACTCGATGCTGAAGATGCTCGTGGACGTTTCCCCTGAGGACATGTGGATCGTGCCTTCCGTGGGCCCGATGTATGGCACGGCGATGGATCAGGCCAAAATCCTGCGCGAGTTTGCTTTTCCAACAGCCATGCTCCTGCCGACACTCTTCCCCTCGAAGCCTGCCGGTGTCGCCACAGCCATTCGTCACTTTGTGGAGAAGTCTGGCATGAAAGCCGTGCTCTACATCAAAGATGGTGCCTACATCACGCCCGAACTCGCTGCCGAACTCGTCAACGACGGCCTGATCTCGTGGATCAAATACGCCATCGTCGAGCCAGATCCGAAGAAAGACCCTTATCTCAAGAAGCTCATCAAGCTGGTGGACACCAAGCTCATTGTTAGCGGTATCGGGGAGCAGCCTTCAATCATTCATCTGCGTGACTTCGGCGTCACTGGCTTCACCGCTGGTTGCGTGTGCATCGCTCCTTCGCGCTCCACGGCTTTGCTGAAAGCCATTCTGAAGAAAGACTGGATCACTGCCGAAGCCATCCGCGAAGAGTTCGTCGAACTCGAAGACCTGCGCAATGCCCACAGCCCAATCCTCGTATTGCATCATGCCGTTGCACTTTCAGGTGTCGCGCAGACCGGCCCGGTGCTGCCACTGCTCACCGAGCTTCCGGCCAAGCTGCTGCCGAAGATCGAGAAAGCTGCGAAGGCGCTGCTCGCTAAGAACGGCTGATTTGAACATCAAGGGGAATCAGCTCTCACTAGGTGACAAAATGCGGCCATCACCCGCGTAATCTTCTCATGTCCTCACGCCGCCACTTCCTTCAATCCGTTTCCAGCACTGCCATCGTTGCCGCCACCGGCCTTGTGGCGCAAGAATCTGCCAAACCCGTGCGCAAGCTGCGCAAAGCCATCATGGGAGGCACATTAGGCATCAAGGGCACCCTAATTGAGAAATACAAGGCAGCCAAAGAGGCGGGCTATGAAGGCGTCGAGCCCGCCGGTGGCATGAATCAGCAGGAAGTGCTCGAAGCACTCGGTCAATCCGGCCTCCAGGCTGCCAGTGTCTGCTGCCACACGCATTGGAAGCAGACTCTGACGCACAACGACGAAAAAATGCGCGCCGAAGGTCTGCAAGGCGTGCTTCAAACGCTGCGCGATGCCAAGGCCTACAGTGCTGACTCGATTCTCGTGGTGCCGGGTGTCTGCAATGAAGAGGTGCCGTATGATCTCGCTTGGGAGCGCTCGATTGCCGAACTCAAAAAAGCCGTGCCGCTGGCGAAAGAACTCGGCGTGAAGATTTCCATCGAGAACGTCTGGAACAACTTCATCCTCAGCCCACTCGAAGCCGTGCGTTATCTTGACGAGATTGGTGATCCGATCGTCGGCTGGCATTTCGACATCGGCAATGTGCTGCGCTACGGTTGGCCCGAACAGTGGATTAAGGTCCTCGGCAAGCGCATCAACCGCATTCACGTCAAAGAATACAGCACCAAGAAGATGAAGGACGAAGGCGTCTGGAAAGGCTTCGACTGCGATCTCACCGAAGGCGACAACAACTGGCCTGCCATCATGAAAGCCCTAGATGCCGCTGGATACACCGGTTGGGCAATCAGCGAACAACGCGGCGGCATCAATCCTGGTGGACTCAAGACGCTCACCGAGCGAATGGACAAGATCTTTGCGATGTAAATAGTTTTGTACTGCTGCCATGCCTTCCGTCCTCGCTCTCTTCGCTCATCCTGACGACATCGAGTTCGTCGCTGCCGGAACCATGCTGTTGCTCAAAGAGCGTGGCTGGGACATCCATTACATGAACATGTGCACGGGCAATGGCGGCTCCGTGCAGATGGACGGCCCAACGACGACGCTCAAACGCCTCGAAGAAAGCAAAGAAGCCGCACGCATCCTCGGTACTACGTTTTACCCGCCGATCTGCGATGATTTGGAGCTGACCTATGACGTGAAATATCTGCGCCAGGTCGCAGCCGTCGTACGCATGGCGCAGCCCAGCATCGTGCTCACTCATGCGCCTGCCGATTACATGGAGGACCACATGGCTGCGAGCCGTCTCGCCGTCACCGCTGCCTTTGCGCATTGCATTCCGAACTTTCAGACCGATCCACACCTGCCGTCCTATTCTCATGACGTGACCGTCTATCACGCCATGCCTCATGGTCTGTGTGACCCGCTGCGTCAAAAACTCCAAGCCGGTGCCTATGTCGATACGACCAGCGTCCACGCTCATAAGCGTGAGTCATTGGCTGCGCATGAAAGCCAGAAACACTGGCTCGATGTCAGCCAAGGCATGGATTCCTATCTCATCAGCATGGATGAAGCTTCCCGCGCCATCGGTCGGCTTTCTGGCCAGTTTGAATACGCCGAAGGCTGGCGCAGACATCTGCATCTCGGTTTCAGCGCCAAGGACATCGACCCGCTCAAAGACGCCCTCGGCGATCTGTGTCTGATCAACGAAGCATACGAAAAAGCGAAG
>CANIZT010000376.1 GCA_947471905.1 Verrucomicrobiaceae bacterium | reverse complement strand
ACGCCGTCGCCGTCTTCGTCATCCTCGCAATCAGAGGCTTCTTCAAAGAGGCTATCCTCATCTTCGTCTTCGTCCTCGTCTAATTCTTCCTCGATCTCCTCTTCGTCATCCGCATCTTCCTCGGTAGCGGATTCTTCATCGTAGGCTTCGATGGACTCTTCATAGGAGGTTTCTTCACTTTCGGTGATGGACTCGGTAATGGAGGTCTCCTCGTAGTAACTCGCGTAGTTGGAGATACTCACGGAGCTGTACTCCCAGCCTTCATAGTAGCTCCAGGCCGTGCTGCCGAAGAGTGACCCCATGCTGCTGGTGATGGGGTCAAGGAGGGACCAAGAAGACTTGTAGTAAGCGGGGTAGTAGGCCTTGGTGATGTTGGAATAGGCGGACAGTGCGTTCTGCAGGCGGTTCCACTGATACTGATACTTGGCGTAGGCGCTGCGATCTTCGCCTTCGATGCCAACGAGTTGCTTGATCAGGCCGATGATGTCAAACGACATGCGGGACTGGTAAGACTTCGGTTTGGCAGCCGCGTGGACTTTTTCCAGGTTGCCCAGCAAGGCTTCGAGTTGTGTGCCGGATTTTTCAATCATGGCCAACTCGGCATCTGTCAGCTTACCTTTCTTGCCACCACCTTTTTTAAAGGCAGCCACAGAGGGGCCAAAGTGGTTCATATACATCTCATAGGCAGCATTGAGTGACTTCAAGCCACGACCCACGGTGGACTTCGGATGAGCGGAGCGAATGATACCCCAAGTAGCGCCGAGTTCCGTGACACCAAGACCCACAGTGCTCAGGCCCTTGAGCATGTCGGGGCTCTTGTTCTGGATGCCAGCTTCCATGAGGTCAACGCCTTCAGCGGCTTTCTTGAGGGAGGCCCAGAAGGGAACGGCTTGCTTAGATTTTGGATTGATGTCCTTCGCGTTTTTGGCGATGAAAATAACAGAGGCTTTCATGTCTCCAACCAAGGAGGCGGCCGTAGGAGCTGCACCTTTCTTATTGTGAGCTTTGGAGGGTGCTTTGTCTTTGCCATGCAGGCTCATACCGGGGACACCGATAAGGCTGAGGCTGGCGGCAAAACCAATGGTTCTGAGTAGGAGGAGTCGAGTTTTCATAGGAGGGGGTGGCTTTCACTGATAGGTGTTAGCACGGCTGTGCTTGTAGCAGAAACCGTGATCATGTGTCACAGCTTTTTTGAAGTTTTTTCGTCAGAATGGCATTTTACTGAAAGAATCAGGGCTTTTTCATCGCCTGAAGGTGCTTAAAGGCGGCTTCCTGCATGAATTTGCTGGCCGCAGGCGTGCTCGTGTGGCCGCTGAGCACATCCGTATGGATCGTCTTCGGCAGCGCGAGGGCGTTGTAGGCCGCATACACGCTCGTCGGCGGACAGGTCGTGTCGATGAAGCCGACGGTGACCGCTGCGCCCTTGCATTTCGCCCGGGTGGCGAAGTTAACGTTGTCAAAGTAGCGCGAGGCCTGCAGCGCGGCAGCATCCGGCTTACCCTCCGCATCGTTGGGCACCAGCTTCGGCCAGCCGCTGATGCGATTCGCCTGACTGCCCGTGTGATCGCAGCCCGCTGGCACGCCGGCACAGATGAAACTCACACGTTCATCCAGTCCTGCCGCCGCGAAAGCCTGGAAGCCGCCCTGACTGGCACCATAAACGATCAAGGTCTTCCCATCCCACTCCGGCTGTGCCGTAAGGAAGTCGATGGCACGAATCAGACGCAGGAACATGCCTTTGAAGTAGCACTGCTCGCGGTCCTTGTTGCCAAACTTGGGGTAGTCTTTGAGTTCACCATTTTGCAGCGCCGTGTAAAACTCCGCGGGTTTGCCATTGGGAATGCCGTGCGCGTTGATATCCAGCGAGAGCATGCCGCCTTCGTTCGCGGCCCAGTAAACACTGCCGAGATTCGAGCTGCGTACGCCCGCACCATGCACATGAAGAATGGCCGGCAGGGATTTTGGTTTCGCACCTTTCAGGCGGCCGAAGTAGCCACTCACCGGCTTACCGAGGCAATCAATCTGCACATCGAAGGCCTCCACGCCTTTCACAGCTGTTTGCACCGGAGTCAGCGTCGATTTCATCGGTACCTTCGCGAGTTCAGCTTTTTGTGCAGCCCAGAACGCATCGAAATCCTCCGGCACCGGCATGCTGGGCTTGAGTTGCAATGGGTCATAGCCCGCGCCTGCCATCGCTGTCGCTTTACCGCTCGTCACTCGCAGCAGCAGAAAGCCAGGCTCATCAAGCTTGCCGATGATCGTCGCCTTGCCGTCCTTCACGTTCAAGTTCTGCGGCGGCTGTGACTGCACGCCGTCTTTGGAGAACACGCAGACCACTTTGCCATCCATCAGCGGTTGACCACCCTGTGACGCTTCGATGGTGAAAGTGGCCGTTTCACCGACTTGGTAGAGCGCGTCCGCGTGATCCGTGACGGCTTTGAGTGCGATGACCGGCACCGGAGTCTGTGCCCTGAGGCTGAACGTGACGAAGAGAAGACAGGCGGGAAACAGTTTCATGACCATACGAACGATGCTGGGACAAACACCGGCCTGAATCAATCTTCAAAGTCATGCGAATGACATCGTGCTTGATCACTGTGTGGCGTACTCCATGCTGGCGCACCCTCATGCCCAGTAAACGTGGCTGCTTCAAAATGCTTCTGCTGCTCGCCCTCTCTGGGGCGCTGCTGGTGTACTTCATTGGTGAAGTCTTTTTTAACCTGAACAGCAATCTCGTGGCCGTCAGCGTGCGCAATTCGACGCAACCACTGCAGATCCTCACCAAACGTGGCGCTTGGAAGCCTGCCACCGGTCTCACCCTGGCGGATCTGGATGCTGCTTTAATCAAACGCCATGACGAAACCGGACTGCGTTGGGACACGCTGAAAGTGCGCCGTGACGGCGATTTCCGCGCAGACATGGCGCAGCGTGTCTTCGGCGCCGAGGTGCATGTCGTCACGCTTGCGCCGGAGCGGTTCGATTTCATGACGTCATTCCAGCCCAAGTTCGCACTCACCACGGCACGTGAGCGGATGGCGTCTGAAAACCTCTGGTTTTCGATCACCGCCAACTTTCGCGATCCCAAGGGCCGCCCGATGGGCTGGGTCTATCACGAGGGCAGGCAGGTCAACCAACCCTTCGGCGAGTGGAGCGGTTGCTTCTTTGTCAAAGACGGTCGGCCATGGTTCGGTCCCAAATCACTACTCAACGATGTGCCCGGCCTGATCCAGGAAGGTTCGCAGGTCTATCCTTCGGTGATGAAGAACCACACCATCTTCTCTTACGTGGAATTGAAGCCTGATGAATTTTTTGACGGCACGAAGATCAGCTACCGTGCACTCGGTGGCATGCGGAAGGATGGCACCATTGTTTTCGTCCTCTCCGGTGATGGTGGAGTGATGAACGTGAGCGAGGTCACCGAAATCGCCCGCAAGCTCGACGTACAGCACGCTACGCTGCTCGACGGTGGACGTGCCTTGCAATACTCCATCCGCACCGACGACGGCCCATGGCACTTCCACGCCTTCAACACGGAATTACCCTTCACGCACAAGCTGCTCGAACGCCAGCGCTCACCGGTTTACATCGGCGCCAGGCGCAAGGCTCCGGTGATTCTGGAAAACACCCCGCCCTAAAGCACAAAGGGCACGATTTGCATCGCGCCCTTCGAATGGATTCAAGGATCAGCAACGGCTACTTCTTGCCGCCTGCCGCCTCCTGACGCAGCTGCTCAAGACGTGAAAGCACTTTCGGTGCAGCGGGAGCCGCAGGCTTGGGTTCTTCCTTCGGCTTGTTCGCGGCAATGACCGGTGCCGCTGGCGGCGGCGCGACCACTTTGCGTGGTGCATCGATACGCAGGATGGAGCCAAGCGCGATGCGATGAATCGTCGTGGTGTTCGTGCCTTTGATTGGAATATCGACGCGCACAAACAAATTGGCCTGCTTGCCGAGAGGCGACTTCGCATCGGTCTTCACCTTGAAGGAGACTTCCTTGGTGTCTTTGTTGATCTTGGCACCTTCGATCGGAATGGTATCCGGCACGCCGAGCACCTGGGCATTGGCTTCGCCTTCAAACGGCAGCAGTTGCTCCAGTTTGGCCACCATGAAGGCTTCCTTGCCCTGCTCCACCGCCACCAACGGAATGGCCGGTGCATTGATGTAGGCCGGTGCGGTGATGACCTGCTGGAACGGCGAAGCATTGTAGGTGCGGCCGTTT
>CANIZT010000375.1 GCA_947471905.1 Verrucomicrobiaceae bacterium | reverse complement strand
CTGGATCTCGGTGCTGTGCGCAACCTTCTCCGCGTTGGGGGTGGAGGCACTGGTCTTGTAGTCGATGATCTGGCCCTGTTGAACCAGATCGAGGATGCCGATCAATTTGGGCAAGCCGTACTGGGTCAGGTCGGCTTCGATGGACACTTCCACCGCGTCGGGTTTGATCTCCGCAGGAACGTGGTGCTCCCGCAGGTAGGTGTCGCACAAGCGCCAGCCCGTGGTCTTGTCGGTCTCTTCTTCACCGGGTTCCCATTCGACGGGGCCTTCGGTGGTGTCCGCCCAGGCTTGCAGGTAGGTTTGATGAACCTCCTTGAGCGAGAGCGGCTGCTGCAGCCAGCGTGCCTTGTTCCAAACCTTCAGCACGGCGTGAACCGCGCTGCCGAGATGGAGTGAGGGCGTTTTGGGCTTCTGCAGTTTGAGCACGTAGCGATAATAAAACTTCAGCCGGCATTGCAGGAACAGCGAGAGCCGTGAGGCTGACACGGTGTCCTGCAATGCGCGGATGAGTTCGCTCTCGCTGCGCTCCGGGGGTGGAGCTTCAGCGACGGTGTTCATGCAGCTTGGTGGTTGATGGGTTCGGAGGGCTGCCAGCGGGTCTGGCGGGTGGCAGGTTTACCGGCTTTGACCAGCAGGTCGTCGATGAGCTGCGACGCCTGCATCTTGTTGAGCTGCTTCACGCCAGTGCCGAAGAGCTGTTCCGACAGATCCTCGACTTCCTGTTTCTCCATCTTGTGGTCGCTGACGATGCGCAGGATGAACCCGCGCTGGCCGTCGGTGCAGTTCCATGCATCACCTGTAGTACGGGGCTGCGGGTGCCCATTGGAACCATGGCTGTAGCGACCGTTAGGTTGCAGCGGGTAACTGCGACCGTTGCCATTGGGCTGCGGTTGTGCGCGACCGTTGCTGCTGCCATTGGAACCAGGGATGAACCCGGGGTGCTGGATTTCTTGATCGACCGAGTGTTGCAGAAGTTGGTAAAGCTTCTGCACTTCCGCTTCGACTTGCGTGATGTCAGTGAGTTCGACTTCGACCGACGCACTGAAGCTGTGGCTGCTGTACTGCGGCAGGCCGAGTTTTTTGCTGTAGTTGGCGCTGAGTTTGATAGCCATGATGATGTGCCTCCTTGGAGGGTGTGTGTGTTTGGGTGGTGGATTGCGGTGTTGAAGCAGCCGCCGTGATGCCCGCCCAACAAGACACCCGGCCCCTCTTGCGAGAGACCGGGTGTGATGGAGACGGGAATGCCGTGGCAGCGTGGTGCGGCTAGAGTGGGGTGCCAGCCTCTTGAGTGCGGCCCTGTGCCGGGACGCTCATCTGCTTGGCAGCGATGCTCCAGCCCTCCGTGTCACGCAGACAGGAGGTAAGGAGATCGTTAACCAGCGTAGTCATGGGCCGACGTAACCGCCGGCCTTCATGATACAACGCGCAGATGATGACCCGGTCGATGCAGGCGAATAATGCGTTCGCCGTGGCATGGTGGGTGGATGAGACAACCAAGGATAAGCTCCTGGTCGCTCAAGTATCTATAACGCGGATGAGGAGGGAATTGCAGAGGCCTGCTCGCCTCGTGGCCTTCGACGCTTAGCACGCTTAGCAAAATAATTTCGCGAATTTGCCTGACCATGATCCAGATCCGGCTCGAAAGCGTCTTCTACATTCGTTGCCGCCTGACCCGGACCTGTCGGTGATGGAAACCCTCTATTGACTTCGATAAGGCATTCACTGAACGGGCTTATCCTCTGGCGAACAGTAGCTGAGATGATAGACTTTTTTACAAAGCCCAGACCAGTGATGAACGGATGCTCCCGTCGTTCGGCCTTAGCCTGATTAAAGGGCCACATGAATTCTTCGATTTCATGAATTAAGTCAGCCGCATCTAAAGGCTTCCAGCCAAATTGTGCGGTATGAAAAACCTCGTGCAGATGGAACAGCTTATCGATTACCGCCCAAAGCAGTGATTTTCTTCCGAGTTTCAAATCCTTGATCGAGCAAAAATCAGGAAACTCAATGGAAATATGCTCATCATCGAACGGGTGCTGCTCAATGATTGCTTTTCTTGATCTCACCATAGGAGCCTTGTGAAGTTCCAACAATCTAGCGATTTTAACGTATGACTTCTGTAAATGACTCACGGACTTTCCCCTTTCTTTTAGACCCCCAGCCGTAACTTTAACCACCTTCGAGGTTTCGGTGCACGATTTTCCCCACGTGCCAATATCACACTCGTCTTCCAGATGACGCATGTTCCCTAGCAAGTTGTTAAGCTCCAGATCGACTAATTTGAACTGGGTTGATTCGTCCACAAACTCACCTTTGAAGTGTCTGTTCATCTTCGCTACTGCTGAAGCTTCAGCGACCGGGCGCAAGTGCATCCGCACGAGTTGCGCTTCCTGAGCATTGAGAAGCAGGTGCTGCCCCAAAAAGATTTCCGTTTCTTTCAAGACCCGAATCAGCCTTTCTGACACACACGGTTGGGTTGTCGTTGCAGGCAGTTTGAGAATCATGCGAATGCATGACCAAAGGGTGGCAATGTCGTCGTCCGTCGGATTAACTGACTTTTTGGGTCCAGGCCTGGATTTTGTTGGTTTTTGCACATGATCAGCAGCTCTCTTGACAATATTTTGCAGAACCAGAGCTGCTGCCTGAAATTCGGGCGTTCCCTGTTTTTTTATATTTTTCAATGCTGTTTTTTCATCTTCTTTTAGGTCTGCAGTCAATTTAACCGCCCATTGAACAAGTGGCCCAGTATTGTCGTTGTCATCTTCGGTGGATGCGTTTTTCGTGCGATTGGCCATAGTGCGCGTTTTATTTTGCTGGGGCAGTATCGTCATGCTTCATACGAAATACCTCAGTCAAGTCTGGCAGCGCATCCGCGGCTTTCTGCATGGCCTCGTTGCCGAAGCGAGTATTGCGTACCGACTCCTCCTTGCTCGAATGGCCGGCGATGGTCATGACCACGGGCTCAGGAATGCCCGCTTCTTTCATGAGCGAGATGGCGGTGTGACGCAGGCAATGGAAGGAAAGCGCCTGCTCGTCGCGGCGTGCCATCGTACTTTAACATTTGCCATCGTTTACAAAGGGGGCGGTGGAGGGCAAGGTAGAGAAGCGGCCAAATCACTGGTGGTTTGCGCTTAACTTGGCCGTTCTACTGGACAAAAGACAGGCTGGTACAATAGTGGAAATGATTGGACGTATTCTTACTTTCATTCTTACTTTGCCATTATCTGGCAATGTAAACGTTTTAAAGCGCTGATAATCAGTTGTCCCTGTAGTTCAATGGATAGAACGAGGGTTTCCTAAACTCTAAATACAGGTTCGATTCCTGTCGGGGATACTTACTTATGAATGAGTAAGTTAAGTGGTGGTCACGCGCGATTTGTCAACACTGGTGCCAACACTTTCCAGATTTGTGTGATGAAGTCCGCGTTCGTTTAGTTGGTGATTCCCTTGCCCCATCTAGCGATGATTTGCGGCTTTGCCTGTCACGAAAGGCGGGAGGGATCGCATCATCACTTGGAAGTGAACCAATGGCAATGAACGCGAACAGATGAGGTGATGAAGGCATGGGTGAACATCCATCATTGCGGAACTTTGGAAGCATCACGGAAGTAATTCCTTCCAAACTTCCATACGGGTTCCAGTGGGCGGCGCGCCGTGATGGCGGCAGGCGATAAAACCCCGTTAGGAGCAGTTGAATAAAAGATTCCTTCCCTCGGTGGGGAGGGGATAAAAGGCGCGAAAGATGACAGTAGGCAGTGCCAAAATGTAGAGTGTCTGAAAGCTTTACGGTGCCTGCTGTGCTGTTTGCGTGAGCGAGCGTTGCTCAAGCGGATCATGCGCGAGTGCCGGAAGCCTCCTTACTGGGGGGGGTATCAGTGACAAGATTCTTATTTATTCTCTAAAGTGGTGTCACAAGCGTCACTGCAAAGGGGAAGGCTTCTCAAGCCAAGGGATCGCGAATGACGCACGCATCGTGCGGAGCGCGTCAGAGATGTCACTTTCGATGGGCGCGAATGTCCCATTGAATTGTCCCGTGATTCCGAGGTGCTTGCAAAGCAATGGGACATTCGGTTCAAAGCCAGACTCTTCGCGTGTTTACGGTGGAGCTGAACCTAATTGTCCCAGAGCATCGAATAGATTCCTTTGGCCTTGGTGGTGGCGAGGTTTTTTGTTCGCATCCTTTCATGCACAGAGATACCCGTGACGCGATGAGCGCGGCACGGATATGTGGGGGCAGGGGAGAGGTGTCGCGGAATTCCGTGACATGTCCACGCATGAG
>CANIZT010000374.1 GCA_947471905.1 Verrucomicrobiaceae bacterium | reverse complement strand
GAAAACTCTCCTGCGCCTCTGCGCTTGTCTGCTGCTCGGCTGTGTCCTCACCGCCTGTCCCGAAACCACCGTCAACGACGACTTCGGCCTCAAGCCCCTCGCCTTGAAAGCCTCCGACTGGTCTGGCAACTGGCAGCCCTTGGATGACGACGACATGCTCCAGTTCAGCATCGTTGACGCCGCGCAAGGCATCCTACGCATGACCGAACCCGGCAACAAAAAGGGCGAGCCCATCGACTTCAAACTGCGCCGCGCCTCTGCCGACGACAAAGTGAAGCTCTGCTTCGCACTCCTCCGCGACAAGGACGCCGCGCCCTCCGCCACGCAGATCCACCTCATGCGCGAGTCCGAAAAAGGCGCTCTTCTCGTCTGGATGATCAATGACATCGCCGTCGAAGCCGCCATCAAGGCCGGTCAGCTCCAAGGCACCACCAAGCGCGTCAAAGACGACCCCCACAACCACCTCGATTCCGTTCCCGCCAACTACACCAAGCTTCTCGAACCCCAGTTCTGGAACTGGTCCGAGCCCATGGTGCTCAAGCGGCAGAAAAAATGAGAGGAGCGCGGACACTCCTGTCCGCTGCATCGTCAAACCTCACTCCGTCTCCCGTTCCAGTTTCGCCAGCATCTCCTGCAGCGGCAGCATCTGTTTCATCAGCGCCGTGCGCTGCGGTTCGGGCACGTCCAGGATCAGATCCGTCACCTCCTTCGCCTGCTCATGCAGCGCATGCACAAACTGCCAGCGGCTGGGCCATTCCTCCGCAGGCTGCTGCAACGCCGCGTGCAGCGCCTGCATCGCCGCGTGCAGCGCCTGCATCGCCGCGTGCAGCGCCTGCATCGCCGCCACCACGCGTGTCACCGTCGCTTCGCTCGCGCGTTTTTGCAGTCCTTCCACCGCCAGCGCCCGCAGTTCCTCAGGCACCGCGCCATACCTGCCGTCCATCGTGTCCTGCATCACCTGCTGCATCGCCGCCGCGCCCTGCGGCGTCGCCAGCCAGCGCAGAAACTTCGGATCATCCGGTTCCGGGGCAGGGGTGGTCTCAGGCGGTTCGTCGGGCATGCGCTGACCGTCGTTCACTCTTGATCCACCTTCACCCACACGCCCATCCACACCGGTTGGCCGTCATTGCCGGGAAAGCTGTGCAGCTTGATCGGCGCATAGCCCTCCTTGTAGCGCTCGATCAGCCGCCGGTTGAACGCATCCGTGCTCATCCCCGTGCGCGAGTACCACTTCAGGCGCTTCGCATCCGGACAAAAGTCCTTCAGGTGCTTGTAACCCTTCCGGTACAGCTCGCGCCCGTTCTCCGTCTTGCCCTCCAGCACCACCGCGTAATAGCCCATGTCCACCAGCCGCTTCCAGGTGCGGTATTGATCCGCCATCTCCAGCCAGTCCGTCATGAGGATGCCCTTGGGGTCCGTGAAAAACGTTTCCACCTCCGCCCGCGTCAGCACCCGCGTCCCCGTCTCCGCCAGGATCGCCTGCGGTGGTGGCAGCACCATGGCGGCCACCGAGGGGCCCAGCGGCACCTTCATCGCCCTCGGTTGCGTGATCAGCGACTGGTCATGCTGCGGATTCTTGTGCGGCACCGTCGGGGTCAGCGGGCTCGCCGGTGCCGGCTTCGGCAGCTCCAGCGCCCGCCGCACCGTCGGCTCCTGCGCCCGCAGCACCGCCGCCGCAGCCACCATCACCACGCCGATCAGCACCGGCCTCAAGCACACCGAAAAAAGCGTCTTCATCTCCCAATCCTAGGTACCCACCCGCCCCAAGAAAAGCTTTTTCTCACCCACTGTCAGAGACCGCACTCACATTTTCCTCTGGTCAAACCCCGCACTCTCCGGCTTGATGGGTAGGGATGAAACGGAGGCGACCAACAGCACCGGAACGCGCACGAGCGCCGTGCGAACGATCACCATCGAAACGCCGATCGTGTAGCGGGCGGGCTTTTCTTTAATTAACGAGGGCGCGGAGAGGCACAGAGGTGGGAGACAGAGTTCTTTCTCTGAGCGCCTCGATGCTCTCGGTGGTGAGATGGAGTTACAGGTCGTGCCTCACTCGCCTGTGAGTTACTTGGAGGGCGTACTTGGAGCCGGTGCTTTGGCTGCGGGTTTCGCCGTCATGCTCTGCCTCAACTTGGCGACGTCCGTCAGGGCCTGCTGGGTGGCGGGGCTCTTGGGGCCGAAGGCTTTGGTGCGAATCTGGACGATGCGCTCAAACAACGGCTCTGCTTCCAAGTAACGCCGCTGGGCTTTGAGCATGAAGGCCAGACTGGTCAGGCGGGCAGTGACGGCGGGATGTTCCGGTCCGTAATTTTTTTCATCGAGCTGCAGCGCACGGCGGTAAAGCGCTTCGGCTTCTTTGACGGTATCGTTCGTGTTGAGATAAAACGCGAGTCTGCCGACACTTGCAGCAACATCACGATGTTCTGGACCGAGGTTTTTTTCGCGAATCGCGAGCGCCCTTCGCAGGAGCGACTCGGCCTCCTGCCGCTGCGGCGTGAAGCCCAGAGCGGTGGCGAGGTGGTCGAGACTTAGCGCCACATCGAGATGCTGTCCCCCCAGCATGTGCTCACGAATTTCCAACGTCTGGCGGTACAAGGCCGTTGCTTCTGGGTAGCGCTTGGTTCGTTGCAGCAGGCCGCAAGGTTGTCCAGGCAGGAGAGGTGCTCCACCTGATCCGGAGGATGGGACTGCTGGACCAGACTCAAGGCACGTCGCAGCAGTGACTCAGCTTCGGTGAGGAGCGGTCTGGCCTCGGCGTACTGCGCTTTGTATTGCAGGAACTCAGCGTAGTCCTTGAGCAGGCTCCTTGTGATCTGCGGATCTCCGGCTTGGTCGCCGTGCAGGCGCTGGAACTCCAGCAGGGTGGCCACGTAGGTGCGCACGGGTTCCCAAAATTCACGGGGGCGCATCTTCGGCGTCGCAGGATCTTTCGCCACAGAGGCCTGCACCCAGGCCGTGGCACGGGCGAGCGAGTCGTCGCCATATTTGGCGCGCAACGTGGCCTGGAGCAGCGGCGGACAAAAGAGATTCAGCGGTTCCTGGATGATGAGTGATTTATTTTCCAGCTCCTGGAGCGCCTGCTCCACGCTTGGGTCCGGCTTGCCTGCTGGCAGAGATGCGAAACTCTTCGCCATCGCGAAAATGTGGCGCGACTGCTCGGTGAACAGCGACAGCGGCAGCTCCTCGGGTGAGAGCCAGGCCATCAGGGCAAGAGTGGCGCGTGCCACGGGAGTCAGGCGCTTTTCCGAAACGTTCCATGTCGTCGTCACCACCGGGTCGTCCTTGGCCTGATCTGCCGGAAGGCGCGGCTGCCTGTCGAGATGCTGTGACTCCTGTGCCCAGAGCTCTGAATACGCCGCCAGTGATGTCGCCTCTGAACTGATGTATGCTGCCGCCATGGCAAGCGCGAGGGAGTTGCATTGAAGCTGCCTGGAGAGTGTGGCCGCAGCCGTGGCTGAGAATTTTGCGGCCGGTTGATTCGCGAGTTGTTGCTTGAGAAAGGCGATGGCGGTGGGTTCATTCCATGCCACGCCATTCAGCCGCAGGACCTTCCGGGCTGCTGGCTCTGCATCCGGTCTTTCTCCCATCGTCCGTTTGAGCTTCTCATAATTCTCCACGGTTTCTTTGGTGAACGAGTGGCCTGCGCCCAGAGTTTTTTTGCAAATTTGGATCGCGCGGAGATACAGCTTCTCGGCTTCTTGCGGGCGCTGCTGTTCACTCAGCAGATCGGCGAACTGTTTCAGGACCGTGCCGACTTGCTCATGCTCGGGGCCTTTGGCTTTTGCCAGAATCGTCAACGACCGTTGTAGCAACTGCTCCGCCTCCCTGGCTTCTCCGATCTTTGACAGATAGCCGGCTAGGACACGGAGATCAGTGGCCACGGTTTCATGATCCGCTCCGAGGTTTTTCTCATGAATCGCCACTTCCCGGCGGAGCAGCGGCACGGCCTCCTTCCATTGCTCCATGTCCCGCAGCGTCTGCGCGGTCATCGCCAGCGTGGCTGCGAGCATGGCATGCTCGGGGCCGTAGCATTTTTCCTCGACTGCCAACTGACGACGGTAGGCTGATTCGGCTTCCGGGTAGCGGTGCAGGTCGCGCAGGGTTCCTGCGAGCTTGCCCAGGTGGTAGGCCAGCTCGCGATGCTCCGGCCCCAGCTTCTTTTCGATCGTCTGAACATTTTGGCGAATAAGCGGGAGCGCTTCCTTGTAGAGCCTCTTGCGGTCCAGCAACTGGACCAGGCTCTTGCGACAGGAGAGGGTGGTGTCCGCGTCGATCCCGAGAGCTTTT
>CANIZT010000373.1 GCA_947471905.1 Verrucomicrobiaceae bacterium | reverse complement strand
TGCCCAAGGCTTTGTTTTGGGATACCAACCTCGCGACGTTGGATCTGGCGCGGCATGAGAAACAGATCATCTCTCGCGTAGTCGAACGCGGCGGGTTGGACGGTTGGCACAAAATCCGTTGTCATTACGGCGATGACAAGCTGCGGCAGGTCGTCACGAGCCTGCGAACGCTGGAGCCGCGCACGGTGAATTTTCTCTGCTTGATGCTGAACTTAAAAAAAGAAAACTTTCGATGCTGCACTTCGAGACCCTTCCCTCCGGCTCCCTGGGTCTCCTGAAAGACCTGACCAATCATCCGGCTCTTCAGCAGTTTTCTCTGGTGGGCGGCACAGCGCTTGCCCTTCGTTTTGGGCACCGTTGCTCCATTGATTTCGACTTCTTCACGCCAGAGCCTTTTGATGTGGAAAGCCTCGCGGACACCTTGACTCGTGAAATCAGCGGCTTTGAGACTTCTGGTATGAACAAGATCGGTCTAAACGCCTCCATCGACGGCTTGAAGGTGGATTTCGTGACATATCGCTACCCTCTGCTCGCCCAACCGGAGACGCAGGACGGCATCCGCATGTTCAGCCTGGAGGACATCGTGGGCATGAAACTCAGCGCCATCACCAATCGCGGAGCACGTAAAGACTTCTACGACCTCCACGCCCTGATCCAGCATCTTGGCGTGGATGCGCTCATCGACATCTACCATCAGAAATACCCGAGCCATGATCCAATGATCGTTCTGCGCAGCATGATCTACTTTGATGACGCGGAAGAAGACAATGACCCCGAATTGCTAATGCAACAGTGCTGGGATGAGGTGAAAGAGGCGATTTGCGAGGCAGTGAAGTCTTGCAAATCGCTATCGAAGTAGATTCGACGTGTAGTGGAATGGTGGCTTCGATTGCCAATTGAAGCTACTTCCCAAACATCGCATGCTCCCTGTTTCCGCCGCTGAGGACGTAGGCGAGGAGGTCGAGGATCTCCTCTTTCTTTAGCATGGCGAGCAGCATCGGGGGCATGGGGGAGACTTTGCTGAGTTCAATGCTCTTCACTTCCTTGCGATCGACGTTCACACGCTGGTTGGGGTCGGTAAGGTCGGTGTTGAGGGTGACGCCGTCGCCACTGAGATTCACAACGACGCCGGTCATGGTGCTGCCGTCGTTTTTGGTGACGACGATGGGGGCAAACTGCTCGTTGATGACATTGCTCGGGTTGATGATTTGATCGAGGAGATCATGCGGGCTGTAGCGCCCGCCAGCGCCGGTCAAATCAGGTCCTGTCATGCCACCGGCATTGCCGAAGCGGTGGCAAGTGAAGCAGGCGGAGGCGGTGAATATCTTGCGGCCGTTCTCAAAGCTACGGTTCTTCAATCCAGTCTGCGCGGCGGCACTGAGCTCATCAAGCGTCCACATCGTCGGTGTGCGGCCCAAGAACATGGCACCGACGTTTTCAATGGCGGATTTGATCACAGGTTTCTTGGCGATGAGCTCGGCGAGTTGGGCATTTTCTTCGGGCGTGAAGGTGGCGAGTGAGTCTTTGCGGATGAATTCGACGAAGATCGCAAAGCTGCTGCCACCTTTGTAGTTCGCGGCTTTGAGGAAGAACTCGAGCTGCTGCTTTCGCAGTTCAGGTGTCCAGCCGGTCTTGAGGAAGCGCAGACTGCGGGCGTATTCTATCTGCGGCTCCTGGCTTTCGGCGGCAGCAATGAGTGCCATGCCTTTCGCCGCGGTGTTCGGTGCTTGCAGGTAGGCGAGCGTTTCGGTGAGCAGCCAGTTCAGCTCGAAATTATCCGCAGGATACGCTGGATCGAGCTTGGCGATGATCGCGGTGACGGTGGCGTCATCAGGATTGCCAAAGCGGTGCAAAACGATCTCCGTGAGGCGGACGTAGGCGAGGCGTTGCTCGGGCGTGAGCTTGGCGAAGTCGTGCTTGAGCAGCGCGGCGAAGATTGCATCGCGGGATTTTGAATCGGTCTGATAGGACGGATCGGTCCGATGGGTCGGGCACACGCCGGTGCGACGTGTGAGAGCGAGCAGCGCTACGAGCTGTGCGGTGACTTTGGTCTCAGAGAGCGCTTTGTCCTGCCATTCGGCGATGGGTTGATGCTCCAGCGCGGTGCGGGCGGCGGCGCGGATGTAGTGATCGGTGCTGCTGAGATGCGGCCAAGCGGTGGAGACGGCTTTCGGGTCTTGTTTGCCGTGGAATGCTTCAAGCTTGCGGCGGACTTCACGATTACCGCGATTGGCTTGCGCAGCGACTCCAAATGCTTCGGTGCCTGTGCTCAGCGCGGTGCTTTCTTTGCCCGTGTAACTCACACGATACAGCCCGCTCTGCACCCGGCGGCCACCAATCGTAAAATACATCGCGCCGTCTTTGCCGATGATGGCATCGCTGACGGGTAGCGGGCCGCCGGTGACGAATTCTTCCTTCGTGGCGTTGTAGGTGCTGCCGTTGGGCTTGAGATGCACGGCGTAGATTTTGCCCCAGCTCCAATCGAGCGCGTAGAAGGCCTCCTGGTATTTCGCAGGGAACTTCGCGCCGTAACCGAAGGTGCAGCCGGTGGGCGAGCCGGGGCCGATGTTCAGCGTAGCTGGCAGGCTGTCATAGTAGAACTCGGGATACTTGCCCGCGCCGTTGCGCCAGCCGTACTCGGCACCGCTGACGACGTGATTGATGCGCGTGGGGCGATACCACGACGTGTTGAAGTCATACTCCATGTCCGCGTCATAGACGAACAGCTCACCGTCGTGGTTCACGCCGCCGTCGTAGATGTTGCGGAAGCCGCTGGCGAAGATCTCGAAAGTCTTTCCATCCGGCGTGAAGCGATACACGATGCCGCCGGGAGCCATGACGTGGCGGTTGTGGCCGCGACCGTCGGGCATGCGCGGCAGCAGGTGGTCATCGCCCCACAGCTTCGCCACAGGCGAGGTGTCCGGCGTGCCGGCCTTTGGGCCTTCTTTGAGCACGGCGTTGTTGCCACTGATGAGGTAGAGGCCTTTGCCATCGGGTGTCTTCAAAATGGCATGCACGCCGTGATCGCTGCCGCTGTCGAACTCGCGGAGCATTTCGACTTTGTCCGGCATGTCGTCGTTGTTGCTGTCGCTGATGCGATACACGCCGCTAGGTACTTTTTTCTCGTAATCATTCACTCCAACATAGAGCGCGCCGAAGGCGAAGAGCATGCCGTTCACCGCACGGATCTCGGCAGGCACTTTCTGGATGTCAGCAGGCTTCAGCGGCTGACCTGCGGCAGGTGCGACGAATCGGTAGAGGCCACCGTATTGATCGCTGGTGTAGATGCGGCCTTTGTCGTCGGTGCAGAGGTTCACCCATGAGCCCTGATCACCACCAGGCACGGAATAAAGCAGTTCCACTTTGAAATCTGGCAGCGTCTTGATGTTTGTGACCGGCGTGGCCACATTCGCACCGATGGCTGGGCCGACGGCGTCGGGGCGCTTCGCCTTCGCATCACCTTTACCCTTGGCTTTACCTTTGCCTTTGTCTTTTGAATCAGCTTTGGCGGTAGCAGGAGTTGGCGCAGCAGCAGGCGGCGGTGCTTTACCTTTTCCTTTTGCCTTATTAGCAGGACCTTTGGCTTCAATGATCTGCGCATCGCTCGGGATCGCGGACTTCTCAAAAGGCACCACACCTCCCTCTGGCAGCTCTTTGAGCATCACGTCTTTGATCTGCACCTTCATCGCCGGACCGCGATGAATCTGGAAGGCTAGCAATCCTTCGAACGAACGCTTTGCCACCTCGAAGTCGAGCAGGTCGATGGTGACTTGGCCGTCGATCTTGTGAATGAGGTGATTTCCCTGCGCGATGACGGTGTACTCGTGCCACACGGCGATATCGACCTTCACCGGTTCGTGCTCAGAAGCAAGCCAACGCTTTGCTTCAGGATCAATGACCACGCCCTGACCGTTTTGGCAGATGATCCCGCGTCCTTTTTCCTCATAGACCATCGCATTGTTCGGTGCAGCGGGATGAATATCGCACTGGTAGCCACCGATGGACCACTTGCCATTCTCCGACAGTTCCTTGCTGCGATACTGGATGCCTGTGTTATTGCCGACCTGCTTGATTTTCGCCCGCAATTCAAAATTCTTCACCACACCACCACGCCAGATGAGGAATTGATTGTATGCGAGTTGCTCCGGTCCCGTCGTAGTGCCGACGATTTCGCCATTCTCCACCTTCCACAGCTCTGGATTGCCATCCCAGCCAGTGAGATCTTTGCCGTTGAAGAGCGGTTTAAAGCCGTCCTGAGCGTGGATGGCGGATATGGCGAGCAGAGAGAGTAAAATGAG
>CANIZT010000372.1 GCA_947471905.1 Verrucomicrobiaceae bacterium | reverse complement strand
CCCGGTGGACATCGAAAAACTCCTCAGCGAGACCACCGACGTCTTCTCCCACAAAGCCGCCGAGAAAAATCTCGAACTCAATGTCCACCTCGATGCCGCCCTGCCGCGCAAGGTCATGGGCGACTTCCAGCGCATCAAGCAAGTCCTCGTCAACCTCGTCAACCTCGTCGGCAACGCCATCAAGTTCACCGAGAAGGGCGAGATCCTCATCCTCGTCCGCCAAGTCTCACGTCCGACTGCGCAGGGCGACAAAACGCTGCTCCATTTCTCCGTGCGTGACACCGGCATCGGCATTCCAGCAGACAAGATCGGCCAGCTCTTCCAAGCCTTCATTCAGGCCGATTCCTCCACTACCCGCAAGTATGGCGGCACCGGTCTTGGTCTCGCCATCTGCAAAAAACTCGTCAAACTTATGCACGGGGAAGTCAGCGCCGTCAGCGAAGACGGGAAGGGGTCCGACTTCTTCTTTGAGTTGCCTCTTGTCGTCGCTCCTGACGATGAATCACGCGATGAGGAGATCGCTTGGCTTGATGTGGTGAAAAATCGTCCTGTCACCGTTTACAGTGCACATCCCACCACGCTATCCGTGCTCCAGCAGTCGCTCATGCATTGGAGCATGACCGTGAACATCCTGCGGGATCGCTCTCTCGCCGAGTTGGACTCCGTGCTCGAAGAGGCTGGACTGTTCATCCTCGATATCTCACGCCTGCGGCAGGAAGAGGCGCAGCCGTTGCTCAATGCTGCCGCCATGCGCGGCACCGCCATCATCACCATCATGTCCATCACCAGCGCCAAGCTGGATCGTGATCGCTGCACCCCGCCTCCAGGCAGTCGCCTCACCCGCCTCTCCAAGCCCATCAAACGCCGCGAGTTGCTGCGCACCATGGCTGAGCTGTATCGCATGCCGAGCCGTTTCGTCCTCGCTCCCGCACAGACGGCCCCAAGCCCCATCATGCGTCCTGCCGCAGCTCCCGCTCCTGTTCCTGTGGCTTTCGCTCAACCTGCGCCCGCCCCGGCTTGGACACCACCGCCAGCTCCCGTGGTGCAGCCCTCCTATCAGGAACCGTTTGCCGAGCAGCCCCAGTACACCATGTCAGACAACGGTGCCGCCCGTGCCGCCTCCGGGGGGCATGACGTGCAGGTTTCCAATTCCACCAACCGTGCCATCGCCAAGGCCGCCAAGGCCGACGCCGATAACTTCGCCATCCAGAATCCTGCGCGCATCCTCCTCGTCGAAGACCAGCCCCTCAATCAGAAGATCGCCACCATGCTGCTCCAGCGTCTTGGCTACGCTAAGATGGACGTCGCCAACAACGGCCAGGAAGCCGTCAGCATGGTCGCCCAAGGCGGCTACGACATCGTCTTCATGGACCTCCAGATGCCCGTCATGGGCGGCATTGATGCCACCCGCGCCATCCGTGGCAACTTCCAGCTCAAGCACCAGCCCGCCATCATCGCCATGACTGGCCACGCCCTCACCGGCGTCAAAGAAGAATGCCGCGAAGTCGGCATGAACGCTTTCCTCACCAAACCCGTTTCCCTCGACGACTTCCGCCGCGTCATCCCACCCGCCCTCACCGTCGAAGCTTCTCAGATTTCGATGAATTTCTGAACGAGTGAGAAGCTAAGAGTAAGGCGCGATGGGGTTAACGACTCCTGACCCTTCCATGATTCACCCCCATGCGGTGCATATGAAGGGACCGCGGACGCTCTCGTCCGCTGGTTGAAAAGCAGTAGCGGGCAGATTGCGAAACCGCGAAGCGAATTCCCTACCTCCTCAGCGCCAGGATCAGCTCATCCACCGTCACCACCGCGTTGCAGTGGTTGCTCGTGCGCTGAGGGCCGCACCCTTCACCGCCGGCGGGAACCAGAGTCCCGGACCGAGCTGCATGGTGCCGGAGCAGGGGTGAACTTCGCGTTCAACGACCAGCTTAGCCTGAGGCTGACCTGCCAGGGTCCGTTCCTGCAATAGGACATGAGTGTGCAATTCGGTGATGTGAAGGTCAGCTACAAGTTCGAGACGGCTCCCTTTTTCCTTGCCGCGCAAGTTCGCACCCTGCTAAAACAAATAAATTCAATATGCATCGACCGATTGTCACGGCCCTGGCCGTTTTCTTCTCCCTCTTCACCGCTCGGGCCAGCACCACCATCACCCTGGTTTCGCCGCCAAATGCCAGCCCCGGGATGGCGGGCGGCACCCAGTTCACCCTCTCCGGAAACACCGCCGTCTTCGCCACGGGCAACGACGGCGTGAATGCGCTGGCCTTCGACGCCCTGGGCAATCTCTACGAGGCGGACTTTGGCGGAAAGATATTCAAGATCACCCCGCAGGGCGTGGCCACCCAGTTCTCCAGCTCTGCCGCCACCGGCATCAACAACCCCACCGGCCTGGCCTTCGATGTGGACGGCAGCCTTTATGTCTCCGGCTCCGGCAGCTCCACCGGCCTCGTCGTCAAGGTCGCCGCCAATGGCGCCAGCAGCACCGGCATTTACAGCAGCGACAATTACATCGCCAACGGCGTGGCTCTCGATCTCGCCGGGAACGTCTATGTCTCTTCCTTCGGCGCCATCTACAAGGTCGCCAGCGGCGGCGGCACCAGCACCTTCGCCACCGGCACCACTGGCTACGGCCTCGCCACCACCGCCGACGGCTTTCTTTACGAGGCACGCCAGTTCGACGGCAGCATCAAAAAATACGCGCTCGACGGCAGCAGCTCCTCCGTCTTCGCCGTCGGCCTGACCCAGCCATCGGATGTGGCCGTCGATGCCGCCGGAAAAGTTTACTACTACGACAGCATGGAGCGCGTCTCCTACCTGGTCGGCGCCGGGTCGGCGAACCTCACGGACATCATCCGTCCGGACGTCTCCACCAATCCAACCTACCATCTGGCCCTCTTCTCGGCCACCCCGGAGCCCTCGCGGGCCTCCCTCGCCCTCCTAGGGCTGGCCGCCGGCGTGTTCCGCCGCCGTAGGCCGGGCAGTAAACGGTGAGCAGCTGGCTGCGGACCCTTTTTCCGCTCAGGAGCGGCGACGACTCGTCGGCCCTCCCGAATCGCCCTTCGCCAATCTGCATTCGTCATTTCCCCCGCCTACCTCCTCAGCGTCAGGATCAGCTCATCCAGCTTGCTGGCGATGGCCTGCACCTCGCCCACGGTCGGTGGATCGCTCACGGTCATGACCAGCGTGTTCACGGCATTGCTGTTGTTGCTTGTGCCATTGATGGCGCTGTTGAGCTGCATGGACGTCACCTCGCCCGGTGGACCTTGGGGGCCACTGCCACCGTCGTTGCCATTCGGACCACGGGGAATGCCAAACTGAAAGTGCACGTTGCTGCCATCGAAGCTGGTCTGCACCGTGGCGGGATCGCCGGGGTTCAGGGTCGTCACGCCATCGACGAGGGCATTGGCAAAGGGTGGGCCTTGCGGTCCGGGTCCGCCCTGTGGGCCATCGTTGCCCTGCGGGATGCCGAAGTTCAGCCGCACCGCGTTGCCGTCGTAGTTCGCTGAGACGTTCGGCATGCTTCCCGGTGGCAGTTGGTTGGCGTTATCGACCACGAAGTTGGTGAACGGAGGCCCGGGTGGCCCTTGGCTGCCGCTGGTGCCTTGGAGGCCCTCGGTGCCGCGGGGAATGCCAAACTGAAAGCGCACGTTGTTACCGTCGAAACTGGTCTGCACCGTGGCGGGATCGCCGGGGTTCAGGGTGGTCACGCCATCGACGAGGGCATTGGCAAAGGGCGGGCCTTGCGGGCCGGTGGCACCTTGGGGACCCTCGTTGCCCTGTGGGATGCCGAAGTTCAGGCGCACGGCGTTGCCGTCGTAGTTCGCCGAGACATTCGGCATGCTCCCCGATGGCAGTTGGTTGGCGTTATCGACCACGAAGTTCGTGAACGGCGGCCCGGGCGGCCCTTGGCTGCCGCTGGTGCCTTGGAGGCCCTCGGTGCCGCGGGGAATGCCAAACTGAAAGCGCACATTGCTGCCATCGAAGCTGGTCTGCACCGTGGCGGGATCGCCGGGGTTCAGGGTGGTCACGCCGTCCACCACGGCATTGGCAAAGGGTGGGCCTTGCGGTCCGGGTCCGCCTTGGGGGCCATCGTTGCCCTGCGGGATGCCGAAGTTCAGCCGCACCGCGTTGCCGTCGTAGTTCGCTGACACGTTCGGCATGCTTCCCGGCGGCAGTTGGTTGACGTTATCGACCACGAAGTTCGTGAACGGCGGCCCGGGCGGTCCCTGCATGCCATCGTTGCCATTGCTGCCACTCGATCCGTCATTCCCGCGTGGAATGCCGAAGGTGAAGCGCACGTT
>CANIZT010000371.1 GCA_947471905.1 Verrucomicrobiaceae bacterium | reverse complement strand
CAGCGCCTTCGAGAGCGGCGTGAGCTTCTTGATGTGGATCGACTTCTCCCCGCGCTTCGTGATGAAGGTGAAACCCTCCACGCCAACGAAATCGCCAATGTCCACGAGCTGGATGAACTGCGCATACGCTTCATCACCCACATCGCCTTTGCTCAAGTAGCACTGCATGCGCCCGCTGATGTCACCGAGATCAAAAAACGTCGCCTTGCCCATCTCACGGCGGGAAAGAATGCGGCCTGCCACTTGCACATCAAGCGCCTCGACGAAATCCGCCTTCAGCGCACCGGGCTGATGCGTCGTGTCAAAGCGGCCGCCAAACGGGTCCAAGCCCGCCTTCACCTGTCCATCGAGCTTTTCGCGGCGTATTTGCAGCAGTTCGGATTCGGAATGTTCAGGAGCAGGTGCGGGCGTCGGTTGCATGGTCGTTCGTTTGAGTGGGCCGTGTCTTTAGCCGCTCCCGCAACCTTTGCCACTGCAAAACCCTCATAGCCTACTTCGCGTCGTAAAACGGGAAGAGCTGCTTGATCTCTTCCGCGCTTGGGCGGCGGCCATACTCGCAGACCTCGAAGGTCTCCGCGTATCTCACGGCCTTGCCCTTTTCCACGCCATAGAGCTTGATCAGCAGATCACGATACTTCTCCGCCTCGCTGCCCTGACGTGCGCCCCAGCGACGCTTCAGCCACGCACGGCGTCCCACTTCATCACTGGCGGGGGGCACGCTTTTGACATGCTCCTCAGAGCCACCGGCACCGCCTTCATAGTGCTGGGAGGTCAGCTCGTGGATGCCGTCGAGTTTTTGCTCAAAGGAGTCGTCAACGCTCACCGCGATGTCCGGCGTGAAAGGATAAGGCTTCTGGAAACCGTCGCTCGAATACAAGAACACCGGATTCTTCTTCAAATGGGGCACATCCGGGCAAATAAACGGCACCGTGACCATGAACGCCGCGTCCTGCAGCAGCACGCCAACATAGCGATGGTCAGGATGATAATCCCATGGCCGTGGCGCGATGACGATGTCCGCCTTCCACTCACGAATCACACGAGTGATGAGCTTCCGATACTCCAGTGACGGCACCAACTCGCCATCGTGAATGTCGAGCACTTGCGAGGTCACGCCCAGCTTCTTCGCACACGCCGCCACCTCCGCAGCTCTCCGAAGTGCCAACGGTCCGCCAGCCTCCTTCCAGTGGCCGATATCGCCATTCGTCACCGACACCAGCTTCACATGATGCCCCTGCCGCGCCCACTTCACCGCCGAACCCGCCGCTTTGTACTCCGCATCATCGGGATGCGCACCGAAAACAATGATGCGCAGTTTGCCGTCGTCTTTTTCTTCGGCGTGGAGAGTGAATACAGTGAGACAGGTGACGAGTGTGAGGATGGATC
The DNA here is from genome assembly GCA_947471905.1 of Verrucomicrobiaceae bacterium. Taxonomy (GTDB): domain Bacteria; phylum Verrucomicrobiota; class Verrucomicrobiia; order Verrucomicrobiales; family Verrucomicrobiaceae; genus Prosthecobacter. The sequence continues at coordinate 2,946 of CANIZT010000371.1, read as the reverse complement.
GAATCATGGCGACAGAATAACGCCGCCACGACCTTTTCTCTCGCGGATTACTCCTCCGCCTTCGGTTCCGGCAGGAAGAAACCGACGATGAGGGCGATCACGGCCATCGCGGTGGCGATGTAACCGGCGGCCATGGCAACGTGCATCGGCTTCACAGTTAGCGCACCACCGGCCAGCATCGGCGCAAGCCAACTGGTGTTCAGTGTGGCCATGCAGGTGCCGACCATGCGTCCGCCGACGTTGGTGGCAAAGCTGCCACCCGTGCCGCGCAGATGCATCGGGAACACTTTGGGCAGGTATTCACCAAAATAACTAAACTGCGCCACCGTGACGAGTCCGCAGATGGCATAGGCCCACAGGAACGCCTGCCCGCCATCCTTGAACAGCATGAAGTAAGTCACCGGCAGAATGATGAGCGCTGGAATCTGAAACACCTTCAGCAAGGCGACGCGGCTGATGCCCACAATCAGCAGCACGGCCAAAAGTACGCGTCCCACAAGGCCGCCCATCTCTTGATGAAACTGTACCTTGTCAGCCATCGCCTTCACTTTGGCGTTCACCGGCTTCTGCTTGTCGAAATTCGCTTTCATCTCGGCCTTAAGCGCCGCTTTGGCCGCATCGTCGAGGCCAGGGGCTTTCAGCTTGGCACTGATCTCTATGTCCGTCTTCTTCAAGGCGGCGAGTTCACCCGCTTCGACCTTCAACTCCGGCAATCCCGGGGTCACACGCGCCACCGTGACCTGCAACGCACCGAAAGCGATGCCATAGGCGCACGCCGAGAGAATCGTCGTCACCAACGTCACGCGGCGAAGCTCAGGCGAGAAGAGAGCAACAAAACTCGGACGCTTGAGCGTGCCTGCCATTTTTTTGTCCTTCCAGACCTTCGACTCCGGCACAAACGGCAGAAGCAGCGCGATCGGAATCGCAGGCAGGATGCCCGACATAAGAGTGTAGCGCCACGCAGCGATGCCCGTGCTGCCAACCGGCAGGCCCCAATGCGGCAGCGTGTCCAAGTTCTTGCTGATCCAATAGCTCACCCCCGTCACCAGCAGTCCACCCAGCGAAGCGCAGGCCTGGGTGATGCCCAGCCACTTTTCCTTTTGATGCTTGTCAGTAAACACCTCCGCCAGCCACGTGATGGCGGCTACGAATTCCACACACACACCGATGAACGTCGTGCAGCGGAAGAAGATAAACATCGGCAGCGTGGTGGCGAACGCCGCACAAAACGGCGACAGCGAATACACAAAGATGCTCGCTGCCATGATCGTCTTGCGGCCAAATTTATCCACCAGCCAGCCGCCGATCAAACCAAACACACCGCCGCACAGTGCCGCGATCCACAGCAACTTCCCGACCCACTCCGTGACGGAAGGATCACTCGGCAACACCTTGAGCAATTCCGCAATCGCTGGCGCAGCGACCAGAGGTGTCATCAGAAGTTCATAAGTGTCGAAGAGGAAGCCGATGCTGGCGATGATGATGATCAGCCAGTGAGTGGTGGTGAATTTGGGAGGATTGGACATGGCGGCGCGATGCTGTCAGTTGGAAGGAGGCAAGTCAACGCGCGCGTTGACTGAAGTCTTTTTTCATTTCTTTCGTTTCTTTCGGCCACCATCTGGGAATCTTCGATCCGCCATGCCCCACAACCTCACCTCCGCTCCGCAAACTGATCCACTCAACATCTACCGCTACCGCGACAGTCTCTACGCGGTCGATTTGATCTCCGCGGCACTGAGCATCGACTTCTTCACGTGGCTGTCGTCGAATCCATCTTCCTTGAGCGGCATCTGCAGCCACTTTGGTTTCAGAGAGCGTCCGGTGGATGTGATGCTGACGCTCTTCGCATCCAATGGCTGGGTGGAAGATCAAAGTGGCACCTATCATGCTTCGGCCTCGGCCAAGGAACATTTGCGCGCAGGCTCGGTCTGGGATGTGCGGCCGTATTATGCGTCACTGCATGACCGTCCCATCGCGCGGGATTATCTCGAGGTGCTCAAATCCGACAAGCCAGCAGGCTGGAGCGGCGACAAGGCCTCATTCGACTGGCACAAGGCGATGGAGCAGGAGGACTTCGCGCGGAAGTTCACCGCAGCGATGGATTGCCGCGGCATCTACCTCTCACAGGCACTCGCCAAGAAGCTCGATCTCACCGGACGCTCCTGCTTGCTCGACATCGGTGCTGGTTCCGGCATTTACGCATGCGCCATCGCCGCGCAGAACACGCACCTGAAGGCCATCGCATTCGATCAAGCGCCAGTGGATCGCATCGCAGCCAAATTGATCGCCGAACGTGGCTGCGCGGATCGCGTAAGTGTCGCCACCGGCAACATGTTCGAAGGCTTGCCCACAGGCTGCGACGCCCACATCTATTCCAACGTGTTACATGACTGGGGCGTGGCTGAAGTAAAAAAACTACTCGCCGTGTCGCATGCCGCGCTGCCTGTGGGTGGCTTGATGATCATTCATGATGCGTTCATCAATGCGACGAAGACGGGGCCGCTGCATGTCGCGGAGTATTCATGCCTGCTGATGCATTCCACACAGGGGAAATGCTACAGCACAAGCGAGTATGCAGCGCTGCTGGATGAAGCGGGATTCACACCGGGTGAGTATCACGACACCGCCGTTGCGCGCGGATTCATGACGGCGATCCGACGTTAAAAATAAAATGATGCAAAGAAACAGAGATGTCATATCGTCTGAGTAGTTCCTTATGAAATTCATCACACTGCTTTCGATCCTCGCCCTCGCCGCATCCGTGCGTGCTGAGACCACCATTACCATGACTGGCCTACACAATTGCTGCGGCAGTTGCGCCAAGGGCATCACCAAAGCCGGCACGAGCGTCGGTGAAGGCGTCACTCTCGATGTGCCTGAGAAAAGCGGCACCATTACCATCACCAGCAAGAAGAAGGGTGACGCCATGAAAGCCGCTGAGGCAAT
>CANIZT010000370.1 GCA_947471905.1 Verrucomicrobiaceae bacterium | reverse complement strand
GGCCATACCTCCCGGCAATGACACAGGCAGCCAGCTTTCCCGGCTCTACCTCGCCAACATCATTGGCTCCGGCGCAGGCAGCCTGCTCACCGGTTTTCTCTTCATGGAGTGGATGAGCCTGCACGCACTCAGCTATCTGCTTCTTATCGCTTCGTTGCTGTGGATTAAAAACATCGCACCGGCTCGCGAGTACAAAGTTCTGGCAGCGAAAGTAGTAACCGCCACAGTGCTGTTCGTGGGCTCGTTCTTCTGGCTCTACGAACATTTGCAGTACAAGCATGAATTCCAAGGCGACATGCGATTCGCTCAGACCATCGAATCCCGCCATGGTGTCATCACGGTGGACACCAGCAACGCCGTTTATGGCAACGGCGCTTACGATGGCATGATCGGCACCAAGCTCGAGCCGAAATCCTGGCTCGTGCGACCTTACTTCCTCTCCGCCGTGCGTGATCGCATCGAAAACGTGCTCGTCATCGGCGTCGCCAGCGGCTCGTGGACGCAGATTCTCGTCAATCATCCGCAGGTGAAAAAGGTCACCGCCATCGAACTCAGTCACGGCTACCTCGATCTCATCAGAGCCCGCCCCGAAGTCGCCAGCCTGCTCACGAACCCGAAGCTCGAACTCGTCATCGACGACGGCCGCCGCTGGCTGCGCCAGCATCCCGACGCGCGATTCGACGCCATCGTGATGAACACCACGCACCACTGGCGCGAATTCGCCTCTGCACTGCTCTCCCGCGAGTTTTTGACCGAGGTCAAAGCGCATCTCACCCCCGACGGCATCGCCTTCTGGAACTGCACGGAGTCCCCACGTGCTGCACGCACCGGCATGGAGGTCTTTCCGCACACGCTGATGGTCATGAATCATTGCCTCGCCAGCAACGCGCCGCTGGAACCGAACCGCGACCGCTGGCAGAAAATCCTCACCGATTACCGCATCGATGGCAAACCCGTCATCGCCGCCGATCAAATCGAAGCCACCCTCGATTTCCTCACCCAAGAAGCCCTTCCCGAACCTGGCCACATGTCCCGCTGGTGCCGCCGCGAGGCTATGGAAAATGCATGGGGCAACGCCAAGATCATCACCGATGACAATTTAGGCCACGAGTATCCGTGAGCGCGGCATGTTGCTTGTGCATTGGCGGTCCATTGCCATTATCCGCTCAATGATGTCACGTGTCTCACCCGCGATCGCCCATGCGCTGCCGCTTGTGCTGTTCACATTGCTGAACGCCGTTCCTGGCCTGTTCAGCATCGAGAACTCCGAGCTGCCGTGGCATCTGCGTGCGCCGGAGCACTGGGTCTATCCACTGCAAACGGTGCTCTGCGCGACGGTGCTCCTGTTGTTTCGCAAACACTACACGCTGGCACCGTGGCGTGGTCTGTGGCTGGCATTCATGCTCGGAATCATTGGCATCGCTGTTTGGATCGCGCCGGCGCTGCTGCGCGAGGAATTGATTCAACGTGGCGTGCAGCCCGCCGCATGGTGGGAAGGGCTGGGACTTGCTGAACGTAAAGAAGGCTTTGATCCGATGATCGCGAAGGATTCACCGCTGTGGTTTAGCGTCGTCGTGGGGATGCGCTTCGTGCGCATGGTCCTAGTGGTGCCGTTCGTGGAGGAATTATTTTGGCGCGGCTTTTTGATGCGTTTTCTACAGACGGAGGATGGCCGCTTTGAGCGGATCGCCTTCGGCACGCATCGTTGGAAAACATTCTGGATCGTTACGCTGGGCGTGATGCTGATTCACAATACCGAGGACTATCTCGGTGCGTTCGTGTGGGGATCATTGATGTATTTCGTAGCAGTGCGCACCAAGAGTCTCGGTGCCTGCGTGTTCATGCATGCCATCGGCAATCTCGCCCTCGGCCTTTATGTAATGAAAACCCAGCAGTGGGGCTTTTGGTGAGATCAGGAGGCTGCGCCGCCTTTTTCTGACTCCAATTCCTTCACACGAGCTACCAGTTGCGGCAGACGGTTGATGCTGGCCAGGCGGCGCTTCTCCTCGGAGGCCGGAATCGCGGGAAAGCCGAGATAGGTCTGTCCGCCTGGCAAATCACGTGTGACACCGCAGCGTGCAGCCAACGTGGCCTGTGAACCGATAGTGACATGTCCGGCGACACCAACCTGCGCGGCGATGACCACGAAGTCGCCTATCATCGCGCTACCCGCGATAGCAGTGCATGCGACGATGATGCAGTGCTTTCCGATCACCACATTGTGCCCGATCTGAACGAGGTTGTCGATCTTGGTACCTTCGCCGATCCAGGTTCGGCCAAAACGCGCGCGATCCACCGTTGTGCCAGCACCGACTTCGACATCGTTGTCGATCTGGACGATGCCCGCTTGGCGCACTTTTCGATGCCGACCTTCACCGAATTCATAACCAAAACCATCAGCGCCGATGACTGCGTTAGAATGCAAAAAGACTCGTTCGCCCAGCATGCTTTCGGCATGCACGGTCGCATTCGGGTAAAGCTTCGATCCTCTGCCAATCTTCACGTTGCGCCCAACGAAGCAGCCGGCACTGATTTCAACTTCGTCGCCAAGTTCCACCCCGGATTCGATTACTGCATTTGGGCCAATGGAGACTCGTGCAGGATCGAATTTGGCTGTCGCAGCAATGACTGCGGAAGCATGAACTCCGGCAGCGAAAGGTTCGGGCTGAAAACCATACTTCTCGACGATTTGCTCGAAAGAGCGGGAAGGGTCCGCCACCGCAATGCAGGCGGCATTCTGCGGGAATTCCGTCCAGCCCAAGGGCACGAGGATGGCACTGGCCTTGGTATTCACCAACCGCTCGTTGTAGCGGGCGTCATGGAAGAAGCTCAAATCGCCGGTGATAGCTTCCTTCAGGGAAGCAAAACCCGTGATCTGCTCCGCGGGATCTCCACACAGCAGGGTTCCCCCAACAAGGGTGGTGAGATCCGCGATAACAATTTTCATGAACGGCATGCTCTCATCATTCCATGCCGCAATCCACGCCAAAGTTAATCCGCCTGATTTTTTGACACATTGGTAGTCAGCCCTGCAATGTCTCCACGCGCATCCAACTTGGTTCGCCAAGCACACAGCCGAGTTGACGAATAGCTGCGAGCGCTGATTTCATATCTCCCAAGGGGGCATCATGGATCATGAGCACCAGCGAGGTCTCGCCACTGGTATCTTCAAGATCTTCCGGCTGAATCATCGACGAAATGCCGATACCACGCTGGCCAAGCACCGCAGCCACTTGTGCCAGAACTCCGGGCACATCATCCACTGTGAGACGGAGATAATAACGCGACACCGTATCGTCGATGGGCTTCGACTTGCCGTAGAGACCGTGCGGCACGAAGCCGCTGTGGCGTGCACCATGCATCAGCACTGCGGCGGCTTCACAGAGATCGCTGATGACGCTGCTGCTTGTCGGGTCTTGTCCAGCACCACGTCCGTAGAACAGCGTTTCACCGACGATGTCGCCATTCACCAGCACCGCGTTGAACGCACCGCTCACACTCGCCAGCACGTGCGACAGCGGCACCAGGGTCGGCTGTGTGCGCACTTCCACGAGACCATTTTCATCCGCACGGATCACAGAGAGCAGCTTGATCGTGTAACCCAACCGTTCGGCAAACTTGAAGTCGGTGATGCTCACGCGGTCCACACCTTCCACATGCACCTTGTCCTGCGGGATCCAGAAGCCATAACTCAACGAGGCGAGAATGATCGCCTTGTGCGCAGCATCCCAGCCGCTGACATCCAGTGTGGGATCGGCCTCAGCGTAGCCTTTTTCCTGCGCCTCGCGCAAGGCGTCCACATAGCTCAAACCAGCCTGCGACATACGCGTGAGGATGTAATTGCAGGTGCCGTTGATGATCCCGTGAATGGAGCGGATGTGATTGCCCACTAGGCCCTCCTGTAGCACCTGGATAATCGGGATACCGCCAGCCACCGCCGCCTCAAAGTAAATTGGCACTCCGCATTCCTCCGCCAAGGCGAACAATTCCTTCCCGCGTTCGGCCAGCAACGCCTTGTTGCCCGTGACAACGATTTTTTTTGCGCGTAACGCCGCAGCAACCATCTCGTAGGCTGTCGTCGTGCCGCCGATCAGTTCGACGATCACCGGTATGGACGGATCATTGACCAGCTCACGCCAGTCTGTCGTCAACAGTTCCACAGGCACCGCCACATCGCGAGGACGCGCCATATCACGCACCGCCACCCTTGTGATATGCAGGTCGGCACCCGTGCGTTGGCTGATAAGAGAGCGATTGGCTTGAAGATTCTTGAACACTCCTGCCCCGACGTTGCCTAATCCGGCCAAGCCTATGTTAATGACGCGCGCAGAACTGACGATGGACATGATGGATGATTTGCCGGGGTTG
>CANIZT010000369.1 GCA_947471905.1 Verrucomicrobiaceae bacterium | reverse complement strand
CCGCTTTGCCTTCCGACGCAGGTGAAGGTCATGCGGCAGGTTGATCTTGGCCGCACCCTTGGGTGCGAGCATCGCCATGGCAGCCTCGATGTCACCATGCTCAATGCCGGGAAGTTCCATCACTTCACGGAACCAAAGCGCAAACACGCGTGACAGCACCGCCGGATGCAACGCCAGCAGCTCTGGTGTGATCGATAGCGAGCGATCCTCATTCACGTGCTGTGGCGCGGTTAAAAACGCAAAAGCCTGATGCTGCAGGCAATCATCATCCTGCTCTGCCAAAGACCCGAGCCGCAAAAACTGCGGCACCACGTCGCGGGCAAAAATTTGATTCAACAACGGCAGCGCCTCATGCCGCAGCCGATTGCGGCGATGTTTCGGCGAGGTGTTGCTCGAATCCTCACGGAACTTGAGGCGTTTCGATTTGAGATACGCGTCGATCTCGCTGCGGCGCACCTGCAACAATGGGCGCACGAGGTGCAGGCCAGAATCGAGGCGCTGCACGGCATGCATGCCCGCCATACCAGCCAAACCGCTGCCACGGCAGAGATTCGCCAGAATCGTCTCTGCCTGATCTTCGGCGTGATGCGCCAACATCACGACCCAAGTGTCATGCTTCTCCGCCATGCGCAGCAGAAACGCATGCCGTGCCTCGCGGGCCGCAGTTTCGACCGAAATCTTCCGCTCCTTCGCCAACGCAGCGACATGTGCTGCCTCGATCTCGCACTTCAGGTCGTATTTCTTTGCCAGACGCCGCACAAACATCGCATCGCCATCGGATTCGTCGCCTCGCAGGCCGTGATTGAGGTGGCAGAGGATCAGATTCGTGAATCCAGCCTCCCGCAGCAGATGCAGCAGCGCCACCGAGTCCCGCCCGCCCGAAATCGCCAGCAGCGCAGGGGCTGACGGTTCACAGGCAGATGGGATGCTGAGCGTGAGGGGGGCTGTTTTAGACATGGCCATGATCATAAGACGCGATGGCAGGTTTCCAAGAAGTGATGGCATCACTCCTTGCGGTGAGCCGTGGTTTCGACACTTTGGCGGCCCCCTTCCCATCATGGCCTCCAAGAAAACCTCCCCTGGCATTTGTTACCTCGTCGGCGCCGGACCCGGCGATCCCGGACTTCTCACACTCAAGGGCAAGGAATGCATCGAAGCCGCCGACGTGCTGGTTTACGACTACCTCTGCAACCCCGAGCACCTGCGCTACGCCAAGCCTGGCACCCGCCGAATCTATGTCGGTAAAAAAGCGGGCGATCACACCCTGCCACAGGAGGAGATCAATGCGCTCATCGTTCAGCTCGCCAAGGAGGGCAAAACGGTCACGCGCTTGAAGGGCGGCGATCCCGTGCTGTTTGGCCGTGGTGCCGAAGAAGCGGCGGAACTCCATGATGCCGGTGTGAAATTTGAAATCGTCCCCGGCATCACCTCCGCCATCGCCGGACCGGCGTATGCGGGCATTCCGGTCACGCACCGCTCGCATGCGTCCCAGCTCACCATCTTCACCGGCCACGAAGACCCGACCAAGCCCGACACCTCGCTCAATTACGCCAAGATCGCGCAAGCGGACGGCACCAAGGTCTTCCTCATGGGTGTCGAGCGGATCGACGAGATCACCACGCAGTTCTTAAAGCATGGCGCAAAGCCGGAAACGCCCGTCGCCCTCGTGCGCTGGGCCACGCACACGCACCAGCAGACGCTCGTCGGCACGCTGGCCGACATCGCCGCCAAAGTGAAGGCCGCCGGGTTCAAAGCGCCCGCAGTCGCCGTCATCGGCGATGTCGTCACCGAACGCGAGAAGTTGAACTGGTTTGAAAACCGTCCGCTGTTTGGCAAGAAGATCGTCGTCACCCGCACGCGGCAGCAGGCCAGCGGACTCAGCAAGCAGCTCACGCTGCTTGGTGCCGATGTCATCGAGCTGCCCACCATTAAAATCGTGGAGCCGCAGAACCCCATGCTCTTTGGCGAATTGGTGCAGGACTGCCACACCTACGACTGGATCATCTTCACCAGCCCGAATGGCGTCGATGCGTTCTTCACTATGTTCGACAAGCTCTACAACGACGCCCGCAGCATCGGTGGTGTCCGCATCGCCTGCGTCGGCCCCAGCACGGCGGAGCGAGTGAAAGCACGCCATCTGGCCGTCGATCTGATGCCCGACAAGAACTTCGTCGCCGAAGGCCTCGTCAAAGCTTTCAAAGACCATCAGAACATGGAAAACGTGAACGTGCTTTGGGTTCGCGCCGAAGAGACGCGCGAAGTCATCGCCAACGAACTCACCGGCATGGGCGCCATCGTTGATGAAGGCCTCGCCTACCGCACCGTGGCCGAAACCGAGGACAATCTCGAAGCCCTCGCCCGCCTGAAAGCCGAAGGTGCGGACATGATCACATTCACCAGCGCCTCCACCGTCGAGCACTTCCTCAATCTCAAGGTCGCCCTGCCTGAAGGCATCAAGATCGCCAGCATCGGCCCTGTCACCAGCACCGCCATCAAGGAGCACGACCTCAACGTCGATGTCGAAGCCAAGGACCACAGCATTCCCGGACTCGTGGCGGCGGTGGAGAAGTTTTGGCGGTAATCGATAGTATCGCTACCGCCCCAAGAAGCTGCGAATCCACGCTTGTGGATCATCGCCCAGATCCTGGCCGGTTTTCACACGCAGATAAGCGATGATTTCCTTGATGACTCGTCGCCTGTCTCTTTCAACCATCACATCGATCCGACTGCCCTTCTCTTGCCTTGTGCCGGACACATAATAGTGCGTCACATACTCCAAATACTCAGCCGCTTCTTTTGCGTCGCTTTTCAAGGCGCGCGTTTCCATCTCCTCGAATATCTTTGTCTGCTCGCTCGCGCATGTGACTCTTATCACGATCCATCCATAATTCCAAAACAGCCCACAACAGACAAAAGTGAGGACAACAGTGATGCGTTTACTGGCTGGAATGCGCATGGCATTGATCAAGAAAACAAACACTGATTATTCACAAATCCACAGCCTTGTCAGCCTCATTCTTCCTCCTCGTCATCACCGTCACAACGAGAATAAAGAAGCACATCACGAAGGTGAACAGCGGAAACTGCAGGGCGGCGGGGAGGCTGTAAATGAGGGCCACAGCGGGAATCCAGATGAGCCAGTTGGTGATGAGCACCATCGGGCAGGTGCGCGTCCAGAACTCGCGGTTGAGCGTGGGCCGCGTGCGTGACCACGAAGCACCCATCTCCACCCAGCGCAGGGCGATGACGTAGGTGGGCACGAACCAGATCGGACTCATGACGATCTGATCGAAGACGACCTTAGTGATGAGCGTGCGCGCATCGTGGCCATTGCCAAAGAGCCAGCTCTGGAAGCGATAAAACAAATCAATCTCCATGCCGCGATAGCCCCAGAACAGCATGAGCAGCGCGAGGCGTTTCCATCTTCCGTCTGCCGGCGGCGTTCCCATCGCCATCTGGATGAAGGTGGGCAACACCGCGGCGGCAAACATCGTCGAGACGCAGGAGAAGACGAACGACCAGTGCGTTTTGAAGTCTCCCACCGACTCCCAGAAGCCCGCCAGCGCCGGAATCTGGTAGTAGCTGGTCACCAGGGCCACCGCGAACAGGTTCAGCACGCGGCAAGGCACGCGGTTCTGCCGAAACACCGCCGCGATGGTGCTGAGAATACCTGGCCGTGGGATGGAATCGGAAGACATGCCGTTGGGACGTCTCTTGTCCGCGAATCAGAGGCAAGGCAAGCAACTAGATGCCAGAATGCCGAAAGCACTTAACAAAAGAGCGACGGTGTGACACCGTCGCTCTTCCAAGAAATTCAAAACCGCTGGGGTTACTTGTCCTCGCCGAAGTACTTCTTCCGCAGCTCATTGCCAACGCCCTGCTCCGAGAGTTTCAGGAGGGCTTGGTTGAGACGCTCGCGCAGGGCGCTGTCCTGCTGGAGGGCGAAGGCGTAGTTCTGGCGCTCGAACACCGGGCCGACCATCTGCAGTTTTTCGTCGTTGAGCTTGCCTGCTTCATATTGAAGCACGGGAGCGTCAAAGACGACGGCCTGAACGTCACCGCTCTTGAGAGCGATGACGCATTCCGTCGGATTAGCCAGTGGTACAACTTTCGCGCCTTTGGCCGTCAGCCATGTCTCTGTGGTGCTGCCTTTGACGGTGGCGACTTTGCGACCGGGAAGATCGCCCGGGCCATTGATGTCGCCTTTGAGGGAATTGACGGTGAGCGTGGTGGTGAAGGAAGCGGTGAGGAGAGAAACCAGCACGATGCTGAGCAGCATCCAGATGACGGCGACAATGCGGCCGCCAACGCCCACCGGGCCTTTGTTGTCCGCACCACCGACAAGCAGCGTGCTGATCGTCCACCAGAACGACTCCCACAT
>CANIZT010000368.1 GCA_947471905.1 Verrucomicrobiaceae bacterium | reverse complement strand
TGATGAAACTCGACGTACACATCGTGACTCGCCATCACGGTGATCAGTTCTGGGCAGGCACGGCGTGCATCACCGATGTTCGTGCCAGTCTTGATGCCAAACTTCTTCGCCTCCTGACTCGCCGCGATCGCGCAAGTAGCATCCGTGTCCACTGGCACCACTGCGACGGGTTTGCCCCGCAGTTCTGGCCGCAACTGCTGCTCCACGCTGGCGAAGTAGCTGTTCAGGTCGAGAAATAGCCAATCCACGAGTGCAGCGGGAGTGTTGGAAGTAGTGACAGGCATGAGTTCGGCCGAATCATGCCTCAATAAAAATAACTGTTCAATAGAACATTCTTAATCAGCCGAAACAGCTCATTTCTTCGTCTCCAAGCCATTGAATGAATCAACAGTTGCAGTTTTATATAATTTCCATAACAAAGGACTCATGCAGTCCCTTGCGCTTGCTCCTGACGCCGCTCCCGACCTAAAACCTTCCACCCTTCCGCTACTAACCCCTGCCGAATCTCTGTTTCACGCCTGCCTCGAAAGCCTAACCAGCCACCGCTGCCATATTCAATGCAAGCCGCGCCTTGCGAACGTCCTCCAGCACGAATCCATCGCAGGTTTCCTCAAACTCTGCCAGCGCCACATCGATTTCCTCATCTGCCGCAAGGAGGACTGGCTACCCATGCTGGCCATCGAGTTTGATGATGACGACGGCAGTGCTGACAGGCTACAGCGCAAGATGCGCGACCGGCTGCTAGTGAACGACGTCCTCCTCGCTACTGGCGTGCCCCTCCTGCGGATCCATGCCAAAGAACTCTCGCAAATGGAGACCCTCATCCACAAACTCTCCGCAGCTTGGCAAGAGCGCGTGACGGCCCTTGCGGCAGATCCTCCACCAACCCCGGAAACAGACCCCAAGGCCCTGCCCCATCTGGCGGAAACCAGCTTGCTGACGACCCGCCTCAACAAGCCTCTCGCTACAGCACGTTCCTGAGCCCAGGCAACCTATTACCACGCTCTCAGCATCCGTGACGGCGGCCTGAGTCAAATCCACCGGAAACAGCACGGCGTAGCCCCCGTCCACGTTCCAGTTGTCCGTAACGCCACCATACGTGCTCTGTTGGACCAAATCCACAGTCAGCCAGCCTGTGTCACGAACTGCCGACGTTAGCGCTGATTGAACACCGGGCGTTTTCTCGTTCATTGAGCGATGTCTTCCTCCTCCCGCGTCCGCTACCGCGTGGTCGGCTTCATGCTGGCGCTCGGGGCTGTCACCTATCTCGACCGGGCTTGCATCGCCACGTTGTCACCGGACATCCGCCGCGATCTGGGGCTGAGCAAGGATGAGATGAGCTGGATCTACAGCGCCTTTGCCATCGCTTACGCGGCGTTTGAGATTCCCACGGCCTGGTGGGCGGACCGCATGGGCACGCGCCGCGTGCTCACACGCATTGTGGCGTGGTGGTCGGTGTTCACGATGGCCACCGCGGCGGCGTGGAGTTTCTCGTCGATGCTGGTCATCCGCTTTCTGTTTGGTGCCGGTGAGGCCGGCGCGTGGCCGGGCATGGCGCGGACTTTCTCCCGCTGGATCCCCAGATCCGAACGCGGCACGATCCAGGGCATCTTCTTTGCCGCCGCGCATGTCACGGGAGGCCTGACACCGCTGATCGCACTCACGGTGGCGGGCCTGTGCGGGTGGCGCTGGACCTTTGTGATCTTTGGCATCCCCGGCATCCTGTGGGCCATCGCGTGGCACCGTTGGTTCCGGGATGATCCCGAGCAACATGCTGCGGTGAGTCCGGCGGAGCTGGCCAAGATCGTGGCGGGACGCGAGCAAAGCAGCGGGCAGCACGAAGGCTGGGCCTATTGGCGGCAATTGCTGCGGCACCGCAACACGCTGCCGCTTTGCCTGATGTATTTTCCGAACAGCTTTGGCTTCTACTTCTGCATCACCTGGCTGCCGGATTATCTGCGGGAGCAGCATGGCTTTGATGCGATGCGGCTGGGCTTTTTCTCCGGCCTGCCACTGCTGCTAAGCCCGGTGGCTGACCTGCTCGGGGGAGTGACCACGGATGCCGTCACCCGGCGCTTTGGCCTGCGAATCGGGCGCGTGGGCGTCGGCGCCGCATCTTATCTCGTCGCCGGCAGCGCCATGCTGTTGGCGACGACCACCATGCATCCCGAACTCGCCGCGTGGTGCATCGCCACCGCCGTGGCGGCGAGCATGTTCACCCTCGGCGCATCATGGGGGACGGTCATTGATGTCGGCGGCAGTCACACCGGCGTGGTGGGCGCGGCGATGAACACGAGCGGCCAGATTGGCAGCGTGATCTGTCCGCTGATCGTGATCTGGCTGCAACAGCACTACGACTGGAATGCGCCGCTGTATCTCATCGGCGGTCTGTTCCTGGTGGGAGCTGTCTCCTGGGGCTTCATCAATCCGCACCGGAAGATTTTTGAGTAGGAGGAGCCTGTGAAGGGCCAATCAGGATCTCTGCTGCCGTTCTGCACTTGCCGGGGCCACGGAGGCTCGGACTCTTTTTCCCTCTTTCCCTTTTTCGGCCAGCTTTCCGGCCTCGTTCGTCGCTCACCGCACCTCAAAGGGATGCTGGTGGTTTTTTCCGCGTGGTCGTGACAGGATGTGCCGCATCCTCAAGAGCTTCATGGGCTCTTCTTTTTTCTTCTCGCTCCCAACACACCTCGAGCCTTGCCTGCGCCCACCAGTCTAGAATGTAATACGGGGTGGCGACGGCATAGAAAACAACCGCAGCGAAACCAGCAACAGCTCCTTGAACCACTTCCCCCGCTGAGCCGCCGGAGTGCGTGGCATGATGGCGCAACTGGAGCGCGATTTGGCGGTGCCTAGCGCAGCCGGGCGGGATGTAGTAGCGAGTCAAACGGTCGGGCATTTGAATATACTCCGCCCGTGCGGCCTCGGGGCTGCCGGAATTGGGCAACGTGCAGCCCTTGGGACAGAAGGTGGGTGGATTTTGCGACGCAATGTACCAGCCAGTGCCGGACAGGGCATGATCAAAGGTGGCCTTTTTTGAATGTGCGCATTGGGAGAGATTTGCCATGGCAAAAGCGCAGACGAAGAGACGCAACGTGGCCGTGGAGGAGTGAAAAGCATGCATGTCGGATATGGAGTTCAATCTCTTCAATCCGGAACAGCCCAGAAAGGTTACAGGTGGAGCGGCCTATAACTTCGCCGGGCCGACCGCAATGCCAATGAATGCCAGCTTGGAGAATGCCGGGCATTGCCGCACGCTTTTTGCTTCGACGACCAGCTGCGGGCCGTTACGAAACTGCGAAGAACCCCACGCTCCCTTCCCTCATTTCACCTCAAACTTCAGCACGGGCACCTTGGCAGGCTGAGTCGGCAGGTCACTATCCACCTCAAAGGGACCGAGAAGGTTGTTCCCGGCGAGGTCTTCGAGCAGCGGGTCGATTTCCAGCGTGCAGAGGCCGGCGGGCCACATGCCAGTGGGTGTGAAGGACCACGAACGCGCATCAGACGCAACATGTACCGCACCAGCAAGCCGCGCCTTGCCACGGTTCACACTCAACGCCGAGACGAGCATGGCGGGATCGAGTGCCTCATCGAAGGTGATCGTCAACGTGCCGCGCTTTCCCGCCTTCGGCGCAGTAACCTTCCAGCGCTGCGGATCGGGGCACTGATGATCAGGCGCGGTGGCGATGATCCCGAACGTGCATGGCTTTCCCAACGCCACGCCTGCCGCAGAACGCCACGACGCCGCGAGCTTCAGCGTGTACGTCTCCCCTTCCCTGAGCACCGGACCTTCATCGGTATTGAGATTTACGCCGGTCTTCTGCCGGCCTGGATGCAGCCAGAGCGTGAGACGCTTCCCATCCGGCGACCACAGCTCCGTCTCACGAAACGCGCCACTCACGACACTGCCATCCAGGCGATGCAGGCTGATGCGGTCGAGAAACACGCCCTGCTCCATCGGCTGGCTGAAGTGCAGGTAGAACTTCAACGCGTTCGCCGGAAACGGTGTGTCGGAATGCAGCATGACGGCGGTGGGGACTTCGGCCTGCGGCAGTTCCATGCTCAGACGCTGCGTGCTCCAAGTGCCGTCGCTCTTTTGAAACTCGACGCGATAGCTTTCGCCCGGCACAAACGGCAGCGCGGGCGCAAAGCGAACGGTGTCGCGCTCCTTCGACGTACTGCCAAACAACGGCGTGGCCGCATCGCCACGAAACACGCGCATGTCACCGCCCGATGCCTCGATCTGGCCTTGGTCGTTCACACGCACCTCGTCCGCGCTGGCGATGGCGCAGACGAGGAGGTTTAGAAACCACCGTTTCACGGCAGCGCGGCGACTTCGAGGCTCAGCGTGCCTTCGGTGTCGCGCAGCACGATGGCCTCGGTGTTGCTGAGCTTGTCCACCTGCACGGCACCGA
>CANIZT010000367.1 GCA_947471905.1 Verrucomicrobiaceae bacterium | reverse complement strand
GGGGTGTTCGCCCCATGAAAGGGTGACGCAACCCTTCGGCATTCCTTGTTCGATATTCGCTCCTACTCCTACTCGTCCTCGAATCAGTGATCAGTATTCAGTCATCCAGTAACCGACTACCGACTACCGACTACCGACTACCGACTACAGTCTACCGCCTACCGCCTACCGCCTACCGTCTCCAAGTCTCCTCGTCTCTCGATCTCCGCTAGTCCAAGTTGCGCTTCTACGACGACAACGAGGAGAACCGCGAGTGGAGCGATGTGGCCAGCATCACGGTGAGCCCGTAGCGGGAAGCGCGCTGCGCGAGTGCTGGCGGTGGTTGACCATGCCATCCCCAACCACCGTCACCCATCGTCCACCTGACTCATGAATGCGTTACATTCAAGCCTGTGAACAAGTCAGAACGCCCTCTACCCCTGCCCCAACGCTACCGGCATGTAACGCTCCGCTCAGCGGGGCGGGCGGAATGAGAAACGCGGTCGTCAGATGGCGATTTTCAGCGCATAATCGCCACCTATTTACTCACGTCATAACAGGGTTAAATCAACTCAGAACATTCATTACCTGGGTTTTGACGCTTGTTATTTACGCTCTTTCAACCTTGTTTTATGTAACGGTTAGGTCGTTTTCATAAAACACCTAGAAGCGTTTTATTACTAACTTTTTATGCGTTACATTTTAAGGATAATTCAACCCAGAGAGGAGCGAGGGTTGACTTCGTCTGTTCCGCAAAGCCTCGACTCTTCTACCCGCCTCAACGAGACCACGGCAAAGCGTCTCCGCCCGCTTGTGCCACCCCACGCTCAATCCCGGCGCTGCCGCCCAGGCCAGCATGGGCACGCTCAACCCCTGGGAATCACCCACCGTGCAAACCACCTTCGACGGCACCCACATCCATTTCCAGTTCGCCATTTCCCGTGGCTACGACGGCAGCGACGGCCCCCAAGGCCCACCGGGCGAGGTGACAACGATGCAACTCAACAGCGCGATCAACGGCACCAGCAGCAACAGCAATGCCGTGAACACCTTGGCCATGACCGTGAGCGATCCACCCACCGTCGGTGAGGTGCAGGCTATCGCCAGCAATCTGGATGAACTGATTCTAGCGCTTAGGAGATAGGGCGCATTGGCCCAACGCGCCGCCATGGAACCGGCACTGCGGGACGCAGCGCCCTATCACCGGCGGTGATCACGGCGAGGATGCCGGTGACTCGACGCTGGCGCGGTGGCAGGATTGGGTTTAACAACGGCCGATGACCGTCGCCTCTGCTACCTCGCTGCTTGCTCGTGCGCATGGGCGCATGCTGATGCACAAGCTGCGCTTTGGGTTGCAGGAGAACCGGCTACTGAGCTTCACGGTGGCGGCGTTCCTAGTGCTGTATGGCATCGCGGCGTATCTGCTGGTGGCACGCGGGCTGGAGTTCATCGTGAAGGTGCCGCTGATCGGGCCGGTGCTGACGGAGCGGTTGGTGTTTCTGCTGTTTTTCTTCTTCTTCGTGATGCTGATCATCTCGAACGCCACGATCACGGGCATGGGTTTGTTCCGCCGGAAGGAGATGGAATGGCAGATCGCGCTACCGCTGCCGCCCCGCAGTCTGGTGCTGTGGAAGACGCTGGAAGGGATGCTGCTGGCTAGCTGGGGCCTACTGCTGCTCAGTGCGCCGATCCTGCTGGCGCTGGGACGTGTGTATGAGGCGGATGCGGGATTCATGCTGGCCGTGGTGCCTGCCTTGCTGGCGCTGGTGATGATCGCAGCAAATGTTTCGACCTGGCTGCTGATCGCGCTGGTGCGTGGGGCACGGCGCTGGATGTGGAAGCCGGTAGCTGTGGTTGCGGCGCTGCTGCTAATCAAAGCGCTGCCGACATGGCATGCGAGCTACGAGACCCTGAACTCTGGCGATCTGAGTGCGAGCTTGAACCAACTCCTGCGCCATACCGAGATCTGCATGCATCCGCTGCTGCCAAGTTCGTGGGTGGCGGAGACGATCCAGGCTGCGGGGCGCGGCATGCGCGAACGCGCTTTGTTTTTCAATCTCGTGCTGCTCGCCAATGCGCTGTTGAGCATCGTGATCACGACACGCATCGCGGGCGTGCATTTCACCCCCGCCTGGAACCGCATCATGAGCGCGGCACCCGGCACTGGCAAAGCGGTGCAGAATCCGACGTTTCGCGCCCAACCGGGACGTGCTGCCACATGGTTGCGGCGCATGCTGGCACTGGATCGCGCCTCGTTCGCGCTGCTGGTGAAGGAGGTGCGCACCTTTGTGCGCGAACCGGTGCAGTGGGGCCAAACGGCGCTCATCTTTGGCCTGCTGCTGATGTACTCGATGAACCTCCGCAAGCTGGGCTACGACCTGCAAAGCCCGTTCTGGACCACGGTGGTGAGTCACCTGAACCTGCTGGTCTGCTGCCTTGCGCTGTCCACGCTGACGACGCGTTTCATTTACCCGCAGTTCAGTCTGGAAGGACGGCGGATGTGGATTCTGGGCCTTTCGCCGGTGCCGCTGCATCGCGTGCTGGCTTTGAAACTGCGGTTGAGTGCCAGCGTGCTCGCGCTCCTGATGTTGGCACTCGTGGTGGTGTCGGGCATATCGCTGGGGCTACCAGGAAAGCGCATCTTGTTCTTTAGCGCTGCGATTTTGATGCTGAGCTATGGCCTAACCTCGTTGGCGCTCTCGCTCGGGGCGCTGGTGCCGAATTTCCGCGAATCGAACCCCGCACGCATCGTCTCCGGCTTCGGCGGCACCGTTTGCCTGATCGCCAGCTTCGTGTACATCGTTTGCGGGATGACTGTACTAGTGTTGCCGTCCTTGCAGCACCTCAAGCAGGACACCCCTGCCCCGCTCGGTTATGACTGGCGAATCGAGCTGGCAAGCCTCGGTGGACTGGCTGTGCTGACCGTGGTTTTTGGAGGCATTCCGTATTTTTTTGCCAAAAGGCGCACGAAAACTCTGGAATATTTAATACATCTGTAGTATTTCCGTGCTGGAAATAATTTCCAGCACTCCCATGATCACACGCAAAGCTCCCGCTCCTGCCCCTTCGCCCGGTCACATCGACGATCATCTACTCGTCTTCGAGGATGCCCCAGAATTCATGGACGGACACGCTGCTGGCGGTTCTCTCGACAACGTCGATCTCAAGGTCAAAGCCGCGCAGGAACAACTGCTGCAACTCCGTCTTCAGCAGGAAGAGATCGAGCGCCAGAAGCAGCATCTTGAAGGCCTGCGCATCAAGCAAGAGCGCTTCGTGGCCGGTAAACGTGACCTCCTCGAAAAAATCGGCCGCTCTGCCGGTCATGTCGAACGTGAGCTTTATGATGTACAGAAGCGCGTCGAGGAATTGACCGTCACCCACGATGAATTCCGTCGTCACTTGGAAATCCTGAAATCACTGCAGCCGGAGAAATGGCACCGCACCCAGGTGAATGAGGAACTCGATAATGCCCTGGCAGCCATCGAGGACGCGGAAAACGATTTCGCCAAAGGCATTCGCCGTCTCCATGCCATGGGACCAATGGAATCCAACGCCACTGGGCCAATCAACCTGGAAGATGCCGATGCGCCGGTGTTGACGTCCTTCACCGGCAACTCCGACGACATCACGGCTTGGCTGCGCCGCGGCTTTGCTTTCACCTTGCCACTCATGGCCACGGTGCTGGTCGCCATCGTCCTTATCCGCCTGATGTTCTAATTCTCAACCGCTCACCACCACGCATATGGCTCTGTTCTCTGGTAATCGCAAAGTCCGCTCCCGCCGTCCGAAAACCGCGCAGGAATTGAAGCAGGAACCGTCTCCGCAGCGCAAATCGCATCAGCTTGCGAAGCGTGCCGACGAAGTGAGCAGCGAGATTCACCGCTTGGAGTGCTACATCACCGCCGCGCCGCGTTTGCAACGTCAGCAGCGGCTGGCGAACGTGAATATCGTGCCGCCGATGGAATTGTCCTCGCCCAAGCCGCGTCATCGTCGTGTACCAATCGCACAGCAGCGCGCTCGTCGCGGTGAGCGTCTGCGATTGTTCACTGAGGGCGTCTTCGTCATTGGCACGATTGCCGCCGTCGTCGGCTGGCTGAACCAGTGGTTCCACTTCTGGCATTGAGCCGTCTGGCAGGATTCCAAGTATCAACGAAAAAGCCGAACCCTATGGTTCGGCTTTTTCGTTGGAGAGAATGCTTTGACGTAAATCACGCCTTGCCCCAGCGCTTGAGCAGCGTGGTCGCCATATCGGCAGGAGAATCAGAAACGGCAATGCCGCACTCGGCCAGAATGCGCTTCTTCGCAGCCGCTGTGTCATCGGCGCCGCCAATGATCGCACCAGCGTGGCCCATGCGGCGTCCGGGAGGCGCGGTGGCACCGGCGATGAAGGCGGCGATCGGCTTCTTGCAGTTGTCTTTGGCCCAAAGGCCGGCTTCGACT
>CANIZT010000366.1 GCA_947471905.1 Verrucomicrobiaceae bacterium | reverse complement strand
TCCAGTGCGGTCCCTCACCGGTGATGAAGGTGTCGATGCCTGCTTTCGACACCGTGCCCACCTCGGAGCCCGCGCCGCCGGTCATGATGCCGATTTTGCGGCACACAGCCGGTCCAGCCGCGCACACATGCACACGCGAGCCGGTGGAGGCTTCGAGACGCTTCACGAGTTCATCACGGCTGATCTCCGTCTCGATCTTCGCACCGTTGTCGGTGCCCTTGGTCTTCATGAAGTTTCCGCAGGGCTCAAATCCAAGTGACCGAGCCAGCACGGCGTCATTTCCGAGTGTGGGATGGAAATCCAACGGCAAGTGGCAACTGTAAACCGCCATCCCTGCATCCAGCGCCACTTTGATCTTTTGAAACACTGGCCCCGTCCAGGTCTGCAGGCCCGTCCAGAACATGCCGTGATGCACGATGAGTAAATCCGCGCCTGCAGCGATTGCCTTCTTCATCACTGGCAGCGTCGCATCGACGGCGGCGACGATCTTGGTAACTTTACCGTGATGATTTTCGAGCTGGAGGCCGTTGAGTGCGTTCGAGTAGTCGGCGATTTCGGCGATGCGCAGTTCGGTATCGAGGTGGGAGACGAGATCGGTAAGATTCATGCTGGACAGGAAGTGAGTCGGTTGGCTAGCATGCGCATCATGTGCTGCTTCACAGGAAAAGTCGAGGAGGTCAAAAACACGCGCATCTTTGCGCGACTGGGTGAGCATGGAAATCAGGTGCTGATTTACCAGATGTCGATGAATGCGCCGCAGGAGTTGGCAATGGTACTACCAATTCCAGTTAAAGCCGGAGCAGGCGAGGACGCGGTGAAGTTTTTCGACTTTTCAAAGTATGAGCAGGTCTTTGAAGACCTGTGGGAACTGTTTCCTGAACCAACGAGTAAGGGAGCAGGCCCGTTTGGCGCAGTTCGGAATGCAGCAGCCCCCGTTTACTCTCTCAAAGTCATTTCAGTAGGAGCGTATGATGCGAGCTTTGTACCGACGATTGCCGACTTCAGCCGCTTGGATGCCCGGTTTCGCCTGCCTGAAAGCGTCTGGGCGAAACTGCCGGGATATGCAGATTTTGGATTCGCCGTGTTCAAATTGAAAGCTGGTAATGCCCAGGTTCACCCGATGGCATTTTCGTTTCCGACAGCCTTGTCAGGCACCGTGTTTTTTCCAACGCTGCACATTCATGACGGCGAAGTTCACGAAAAGGAGAGATTTGACCACACCCTCTATTTACAAGGAGGCAGCATGGACTCGGCTAGAAGCGGCTGGCAGGAATCACCGATGTTGCCGGTCACAAAAGTGAAATGTGGCAACACACACGGCATGATCCGTCCTGACCAGCATGTGTTTCGCAGTGTCATGCGTGGAAATTTCGAGAACGGCGATGTCGTGGTCAAGCCGGGGAAGGTTTGAGCATGGCGGAGGTCACGCGATTCGCCCCCAGTCCCACCGGATGGCTGCATCTGGGGCATGCGTATGCTGCGCTGTTTGCGCAGGAGGCGGCAGGGCAGGGAGGGCGGTTTTTGATCCGTATCGAAGACATCGACGGCACTCGAGCGCGGCCTGAATATGAAGAGGCGATCTATGAGGATCTGGCCTGGCTCGGTTTAAAATGGGAAACACCTGTGCGGCGACAGTCGGATCATTTCGACGATTACCGAGCTGCTTTGAAGAAATTGGAGGCATTGGGTGTGCTCTATCCGTGTTTCTGCACTCGGCGGGAGATTCAGGAGGAGATCGCACGCGCAGGCAATGCGCCACAGGGACCCGATGGGCCGCTGTATCCTAGAACGTGCCGAGGTCGTGATGCGGCAGAGCGGAACGCACGCATCACTGCTGGTGAGGCGTATGCGCTGCGGTTGGATGTGAGCAAAGCCATGCGGCTTGTTTCACACGATCTCGCATGGACAGATCGAGAGCGAGGTCGTTTCAAGATCCAGCCCGATGTGTTCGGCGATGTGGTACTGGCGCGGAAGGATACACCGGCGAGCTATCATCTCGCCGTGGTGGTCGATGATGCGCTGCAGGGCATCACGCTGGTGACACGTGGCGAGGATTTGCTGGAGGCCACACACCTGCATCGCTTGTTGCAGGAGCTGCTCGGCCTGCCGGTGCCGGAATGGCATCACCACCGGCTGATCAATGATGACGCCGGCAAACGTCTGGCGAAACGCGATGATGCGCGCTCGTTGCGCAGCCTGCGTGCGGCAGGATGGACACCCGAACGCGTGAAAGAGGCGATTCGCTGATCAGAAGACGGGGGGATTGGGCACGGTCTGCACGCCACCACCGCCAAGCGGACTGCCCTTGGTCTCCTCGATCTCAGACACGACGCCATCTTTGAAGCTCACAGCGAGCGTGCCCACTTCCACCCTCACATAGATCACCGTTTGGACGATCTGACCGAAGCCGTTCAGCGAGGTGGTCGTCTGCGGCACCTTATCATAGACACTGAACTCGAGTTTTTCCTCCTTACCGTTGGCGTTGACTTTGGCGCTCGTGCGGGAGGGTTTGCCCAGGGAGGCATGCACTTCTTGATTGGTCATGCCGAGAGCGACTTGGTGGTTCTGGATGAGTTCCTCGACCTTCTTGGTGCGATCATAGAGCTTCTTTAGGTTCGCGGCCAGATTCGGATCGGGGGACAGCACATCGGCCTGACGAATCCAGCCAGCGACATCGCCATGACGGGCCCGTCCACGCACACGGTAGGCCGTGTCCGACATGGCAATGAGTGTTACCAATGTGCCGGGGGCAAATGAGCCGAGTGCGCCTTGAAACTTGCTGGTGGGATACATCGGCGTTTCGAGCTGCACTTTGACCACCACCGGCTTAGGCGTCATGCCTTCCACGGAAAACGTGCCAGGCTCCAAATTCTGCAAAGATGATTTATTGCGCGAACTCGAGGTCGCAACCTGCGCCTGAGTGGTCTGCAAGGCTAACAGGACAAGAAGGATCCGACAGAGCGCTTTCATAGGCATAGGGCTGGGCTTGGGATGAGAATAGCCGACACAGACGGTTCCCGGCAACCTTTTGTTCGACGCTTAAATTCTCCCGCGTATTCCTTTCCAACCCAAAATCATGCCTAACGGACCCCTTTCCACCAAACTCTTCGACCTCGCCAAGCAATACATCCCCGGCGGTGTGAACTCGCCTGTACGCGCCTTTCGCAATGTCGGCGGCGATCCCTTCTTTGTGAAGCGTGCCAAGGGCTGCCGCATCTACGACGTCGATGACCGTTGCATGATCGACTACGTCGGCACCTGGGGTCCTGCGATCCTCGGCCATGCGCCGATTGCCGTCATCGAAGCCATCCACAACGCTGCCAAAGACGGTGTCAGTTTCGGCATTCCCAATCTTTATGAGGTCGAAATGGCCCGCACCATCTGCCAGTGGGTGCCCAGCATTCAAAAAGTCCGCATGGTCAGCAGCGGCACGGAAGCCACGATGTCTGCCATTCGCCTCGCTCGCGGATTTACCGGCCGTGATCGCCTAGTGAAATTCGACGGCTGCTACCACGGCCATAGCGACAGCCTTCTCGTCGCCGCAGGCAGCGGAGCACTCACGCACGGCAATCCCGACAGCGCTGGCGTGCCCAAAGCTTTTGCCGAACTCACCAGCGTGCTGCCATTCAACGACGAAGCAGCCCTCGAAGAGTTGTTCGACAAAAAAGGCCACGAAATCGCCTGTATCATCGTCGAGCCCTATCCAGCCAATGCGGGCCTCATTTTGCCAAAACCCGGCTTCCTGCAAAAGCTCCGCGATATCACGACGAAACACGGAGCGTTGCTCATTTTCGACGAAGTCATGACCGGCTTCCGCCTCGCCAAAGGTGGTGTGCAGGAACTGGAGAAGATCACGCCCGATCTGACCTGCCTCGGCAAAGTCATCGGAGGCGGATTGCCTGTCGGAGCCTTTGGCGGACGTGCCGACATCATGGACTATCTCGCACCTCTCGGCCCCGTTTATCAAGCCGGCACGCTCAGCGGCAATCCTGTCGCCCTTGCCGCCGGTTTGGCCCAACTTCGTGAGTTGGAGAAGAAAAACGGCTACGCGTTGCTCGAAAACCTCGGCCAGATCATGGAGACCGCTGTGCTCGACGTGCTCAAGAAAAAAGGCCTCAACTACCGCTGGTATCGCAAAGGCAGCATGTTCTGCCTCTTCTTCACCGAGAAGGAAGTGCACAACCTCCAGGACGCCAAAACCTCCGATCTCGCCGCCTTCCGCAAATTCTTCCACCACTGCCTAGACCACGGCGTGTACTTCGCACCGAGCCAATTCGAAACCGGCTTCATCAGCATGGCCCACAGCCGCGACGACCTCGAACAAACCGCCGAAGTCGCCGCTGCGGCGCTGGCTGCACTCTAATTCCTCCCATGAGCACTCCTCGCTTCGCCGTCGCTCAGCTTGATGAAATTCCGCCCACGCCT
>CANIZT010000365.1 GCA_947471905.1 Verrucomicrobiaceae bacterium | reverse complement strand
TCATTTCCACACCTGCCGCGTTCTTCTTGTAGCGAACGGTTGGCCCTGTCCCCAGCAACTTGCCTGAGTGCGCGTGCCACTGTGTGGTGAAGTCGCCGATGACGATCTCGATGCCATCCGGTTCCTTGCGCCGCCCCAGCGTGGGGTGTTCGATGGGTTTTGACCAAGTCTTGCCCATGTCGTCGGAACGCATTTCATTGATGTCGAAGAAAATGTCGCTGCCAGCCAGCAACAGTTTCTGCATTGTAAGAATGATGCTTGGGCTCGGCCCCGCAGCAACCACGCCGACACGCGGTGCAACCCAGCACGTCTTGCCATCAAAGCCCGAAGTGATCGTGTCGAGCTTCACGGTGTAGTCGAGAATCGTTGGTTCGGCTGCGCGAAGATTTGCGAAGTGGGAGAGCAACGCCAGCAGACATGTCGTCGGGATGATGTGGCGTTGTTTCATGCGCGTATTTTTGTGTTGCCTGGTTCACAGTCCATCCTTGACACCCCACGGCTCGATCTGTTTCAGGTGCTTCGATGCCAGCAGTTTGTAGCAATCCGGCAGGTCAAAGTGCAAAAGCACGCCCGGCAGCAGCGCGGCATAGGGCCAGCGATAGTCTTCGGTCTCGGCGACCTCGGCAAATGAGCGCAGGGCGTTCTTTAGCGTCAGTTGGGCAACGTCTGTGCTCAGCAGCGCGGCGAATGTCGAAACCAGCGCGCCCCAACCCTTGGCCACGAGATGCACTTCCGCATGTCCTTGAGCGCTCAGCCATTCCAGGACGCGCAGCACATCAAAAACACGCTGTCCGAGATACGGGCGATCCAGCATTAGGCTGTTCGAGGCAAAAAAGTAATCGCTGTCGAATGGCGGAGCCACGCCAAGATTGCTGGGGCGCGATTCGCCAATACCGCGCACATCGCAAGCATAGAAGGCGGCATCAGTTTCGACTTGGAGCAGTTCGGCGATAAGCGGCTCCTCGCGCAATTCCACGTCGGCCGAGTGGTGGGAAACATAGAGCACCGCTCGCTTCGCGCCGCGTGGAGGACGCGACATGAGCTTGTCATCAAACAACCGCGTGACCACCGCCACTATTTCCGGCTCGGTCGTGACCGCATAAGTACAGTAGCCCTTCGAAGCATAACGATTGCGACCCGCATTCCGCAGGATCGTGAAGTCAGGCACGCCGACGTGGATTGGAAGCTTGAGCAAAATGCGCGCCGCCTCTCTAAGCGCCTCGCCCTTGAGAACAGGTCGCGTCTTGGCCAGTTGCTCGCTGCGTTCGCGTGTGAAAGAGAACATCGTGCGCGACTTCTCGAAAGCGACGTTCCCGCGCTCGGTGCACCACAGCGTCTCGTCTTTCTCGATGGTGATCGCCTTCTCGTCAGGCTGCGAAGCGATGCCGACGGCGGCATTGAACAGGCGATACGTGGCCTCTCGATTCTCACGCGGATACGAATGGTAGCCCGGGCCAATTTGCAGTTGGATATTATCCGGCTTTCCGAGCAGGGTGTAGAGTTCCTTCAGGCGTTCGTAGGCTTCCTGGCTGCCGCGCACATCGAAGAAGTCTTTTTCCTGTGCGTGAATGACGACCGGCTTCGGCGCGAAGGCCGCGAGGAAATCACTGTGATCCAGTCCGAAGGCCAGCACGCGCGGCAGACATTGTTCGGTGTCCTGCGTCAGTTCGTTCTCCGCATTGCGACGAATCGTCGTCACCCAGCACGATGGTGCGGCCATCGTCAGACGCGGTTCGAGGCCGCACAGATAAGTTGTCTGCATCCCGCCACCGGAACTACCGGTGACACCGACGTGTTTCGCATCCACTTCGGGCCGTGAGAGCAGATAATCCAGCGCGCGCACGCCATCCCACGCAAACCACGCGCTGCTCGATTCCCCCACCAGCACCTGTTGATTCCCCGCCTGCGCGTGCTCGTAAGTCGCGTAGCCATAACGAGACTTCAGCGCATCCTCTGCACTCGGATACTGATAGCGCTCACCTTGTCCGGGCGGATCAAACACCAGCGCGACATAACCCTGATGCGCCAACTCCTGCGCCACCGCATTCTCCGCTTCGGCGCACTTGCTGTTCTCGGAGTGCCCGCAGCACACCAGCACGGCAGGCAGTGCTCCCGAGCGGCCTTTGGGCACGTAGAGATTGCTCGTGACGAGGAAACCGGGACGGCTTTCGAAGATCACTTTTTCGATGTGATACCCCTCACGCTCGACAACACCCATCACCCGCGCATTGAGCGGCGTCTTTTCCGGAGAACGGCCGAAGCACTCACGAATGCGCTCCCTCGCGGACTTCACATAAGCCTCAGCGTCCGCCTTTGTTTTCAACGCTGCACGTCGCAGATTGGCCTGCGTCTCGATGTCGCCCACTTGTTTCGCCAGCCAGTCCTGCATCATGCGCGGAAAGCGATTCAGTGGGGGCATCGCTGAAACGACTCCAGCCTTTGTCACTGACTCCGCCAACGCGAACTTGCTGGCAAGAAACCCACCCGCAACCATCGCCCCCGAGTCACGCAAAAATCTGCGACGGGAGGTGACCTCCAAAGAGAAAGAAGGGGTGTTCATGGTGAGATACTCAACGACTCGTTTCCAGGCTCAACGCCTCGCGAAACTTGGCGAGCGACTCCGGTTCTTTGCCCTGCGCAGCATAGAGGTGGCCAAAGGCCCGCAGAAGTCTGACGCGCCAGGAACCCGCGAGCTGGCTGAGATCGCCGTAGGGTTTCAGCACTGCGTGAGCGGAATCGAACTCCAATGCATCGGTGTAAAGCTTCGCCAGACTGACCGTGGCGGTGAGCGGCTGCCAGCCGCTGTTGGTGCCGGTGATGGCGATGACCTCTTGATAAGCCGCGATGGCTTTAGGGTCGTCGTTGAGGTTATTGACATAGTTGTCAGCCAGCAGCAACAGGGCATCCACCTGAGGTGGCGCGAGCTTCAAGGCCGTTTGCAAGTCCGCTTCCGCGCGGCTGCCGTCCTTTGTGAAGGAGTAGATTTGCCCTCGCAATTGCAGCGCCTCAAGCGCCGTCTCGGTCGGCCATGCGGCAAAGGTTTCCCCGCCAAACTGCGTGATGAGTTCCTTCCACTTCCGCTCCTGATGCATGGCTCGCATCAGCCCGAGCTGGGCATCCGGGTCCGCCGTGTAGGCAGCATATTGCTCCGCGACATGGCCCGCCACCGCATCACCCTGATGGAAGAAAAAACGATGCCTCAGGGTGATACTCTGGCCCGCCGGGATCGTGTAATCACCCGTGTGCGAAGCGCAGGCCGGGCAATTCGCTCCTTTGGATGGAGCGCAAATCACCGTCTTGTGATCGCCGTAGTTTCCTTTGAAATGATCCGTGCCAAAGCGATTGGCCGTCATCAGCCCATAAGTCCGCGCGTGCCAGTGGGTGGGGAAACGCAAGTTCGCCGGGTGATCAAACATGGCGATACCCACTGTCTTGCCACTGGCATCCGGGCCAGAGTAGTCCGCCCACTCAGCGCGCTTGCCCCAGGTATCCGCGTTCTTGTCGCCACGGCTGTTGAGGATGGTGCCCGCGCCTTTGTTGCCCTTTTCATCTTCGACCGTCATCGTGCCCGCCACTCGCACCAGCAGCCCGCCATCTCGCTTGTCGCCAAACACGACCGGCCCATCCACCGCCTGTAGCTCGACATCGTAGTCCATCAGCACCTGGTGATGTTCCAGCGGCGTTAAAGCGAGGCGCACCTTCTCGCGGAGCACCAGCTTGCCATCTCCGAGCCACTGGTTCCAAAGGATCACCTCGCCGACCTTGCCCGACGTCACCTTCTCCATCTTCTCCAACTTCACCTCGGTCGTGTGGCCCGCCTTCTCCTTGCCGGGCGACCACCAAAAATTGAAGCCATTCACATCGCTGTGCGAAAATCGAATCGAGCGATGCCAGGGATGATCCTGCTCTTCCCCCGGCACGCCCTCCTTCATCGGAAAGTGCCGCGTCACGTTCTCACCGTTGGGTCCAATGACGGGATATAGAAACGGTGCCGCCCACTCCTTGTGCCGCCACTGGGTGAAAATCTGCCCGTCGATCTTCACCTCAATGCGATCCGGCATTTCAGCCACCGAGACCTCGGCGGCATCAAGTGCCACCAGCGGCATGAGAAGGAGGATGGTAATGAATGGAAGGACGTAGTGCATCGCGAACTTGAATGAATACACCCGCAGCGCTCACCTTTTTGCCATCCTCCGCTGTCAATTTTGTCTGAAGGAAATTCCTTTGGCAGGCTGCCGCGTGCCGATGTGAGCCGCTCCGTGCAAGGAAATCTCTTTCCGTGCGCGTCCGTGTCCTTGGGTAGGCGCCCCACCACGCAAATTCCATGAGAACGCAAATTTGTGCTTTCCACTTTTTTTCGAGTTCCAGGCCGTCATGAAGCCTTCCCACGTTCAAGCAGGCAGGCGCACACTTACCCCTCCAACGGCTTGCACCAG
>CANIZT010000364.1 GCA_947471905.1 Verrucomicrobiaceae bacterium | reverse complement strand
CCCCTTCGCCGGTGGTCGCCACGGTCGCAGAGTCGATAAAATGAACACCCAAGCCCACCCCCTCAGCATCCTCGCCACCGCAGATCCTCTCGTCGCCGAAATCATCCGCGGTGAGCAGCATCGTCAGCAGAGCAACATCGAACTCATCGCCAGTGAGAACTTCACCAGCAAGGCCGTCATGGCCGCGCAGGGAAGCTGCCTGACCAATAAGTACGCTGAAGGTTATCCAGGTAAACGCTGGTACGGTGGCTGCGAAGAGGTCGATAAGGTCGAGCAGCTCGCCATCGACCGCGCGTGCGAGCTTTTCGGCTCGAAATTCGCCAACGTGCAGCCGCACTCCGGCTCACAGGCCAATGCCGCTGTTTATTTCAGCGTCCTTCAGCCCGGTGACAAAGTATTGGGCATGAACCTCGCCCATGGCGGCCATTTGACTCACGGCAATCCCGCCAACTTCTCCGGCCGCCTTTACAAGTTCTGTCAATACGGCGTGAACCAGACGAATGAACTCATCGACTACGATGAACTCGCCGAAGTCGCCCTGCGCGAGCAGCCAAAGATGATCACTGCCGGTGCCAGCGCGTATCCGCGCATCATCGACTTTAAAAAGATGAGCGAGATCGCCAAGAGCGTCGGCGCTTACCTCTTCGTCGATATGGCGCACATCGCCGGCCTCGTCGCCGGTGGCGCGCACCCTTCGCCGATGGAGTATGCCGACTTCGTCACCACCACCACGCACAAGAGCCTGCGCGGTCCGCGTGGCGGCATGATCCTCACCAATAATGAGGACCTCTTCAAAAAGATCCAAAGCCAGGTCTTTCCCGGCGTGCAGGGCGGCCCGCTCATGCACGTCATCGCCGCCAAGGCCGTCTGTTTTGGCGAGTGCCTCAAGCCTGACTTCAAAGACTACACCGCGCAGATCGTCAAAAACGCCCAAGCTCTCGCCGCTGCGCTCGCCGCACTCGGCTACCGCATCGTCAGTGGCGGCACGGACAATCACCTCATGCTCGTCGATTTGCGCCCTCAGGGCCTCAATGGCAAGATCGCCAGCGAGACGCTCGACCACGCTGCCATCACCGTGAACAAAAACGGCATCCCCTTCGACACTGAGAAGATCACCCTCGGCGGCGGTATCCGCGTCGGCACACCAGCCGTCACCACACGTGGCATGAAAGAGCCCGAGATGGCTCAAATCGCCACGTGGATCGACCGCGCGCTCAAGAATCGCGAGAACGCGGCGGTCCTGGCTGAGATCCGCGCCGAAGTGAGCAAGGTGAACGAGCGCTTCCCGCTACCTTAACTGATCCGTGTTCCGATAATCTACTTAACCCGCAATCGAGAACACCTCGCGTGCATCGGCGATGCTGCCGCTGAGGGCGGCGGCGGCGACCATGACGGGACTCATGAGGACGGTGCGGCCCGTAGGGCTGCCCTGTCGGCCTTTGAAGTTGCGGTTGCTGGATGATGCGCAGAGCTGATCGCCAACAAGCTTGTCGGGATTCATCGCGAGACACATCGAGCAGCCGGCGCCACGCCATTCGAAGCCGGCTTCACTGAAGATTTTGTCGAGACCTTCCTGACGGGCGAGGACATCGACGATTTGGGAACCGGGAACGACGATGGCTTTGACTCCGGCAGCGACTTTGCGGCCTTTGATGAATTTAGCCACTTCACGGAAGTCGCTGAGACGACCGTTGGTGCAGGAGCCGATGAAGGCGACGTCGATCTTGGTGCCTTTGATCGGCTTTCCAGCAGGCAGCTTCATATAATCAAGCGCGTCTTGGATGGAGATGCGCGCAGGCTCGGTGGTAGCGCTTTCGGGTGTCGGCACGTTTTCGGTGACAGCGATAGCTTGGTCCGGGCTGGTGCCCCAAGTGACGGTTGGTGGCACGTCTTCGGCCTTGATGTTCACGACATCGTCATAAACTGCGTCTGCGTCGGTGGCGACGGCACGCCATTGAGCGACGGTCGTTTCCCAAGCATCCCCCTTGGGTGAATACGGGCGGCCTTTGAGGTATTCGAAGGTCTTTTCGTCAGGATTGACGTAGCCGCAGCGCGCACCGCCTTCGATGCTCATGTTGCAGACGGTCATGCGCTCCTCCATCGACATCGCGTCGAACAAGCTGCCACCGTATTCGTAGGCGTAGCCGATGCCGCCGTTCGCACCAAGGAGGCGGATGATGTGAAGGATCACGTCCTTGGAATAAACGCCGGGGCGAAGCTGGCCGTCCACATTGATGCGACGAACCTTCATTTTGCCGAGCGCCATGGTCTGAGTGGCAAGAATGTCGCGCACCTGCGTGGTACCGATACCGAGGGCAATGGCACCGAATGCGCCGTGCGTGGCGGTGTGGCTGTCACCACAAGCAATCGTGGTGCCGGGTTGGGTGATGCCCTGCTCAGGGCCGACGACGTGGACGATACCTTGCTTGCCGCTGGCGAGGCTGAAATAGGTGATGCCGAAGTCCTTGGCGTTCTTGTTCAGCTCCTGGATCATCGCCTCGGCGAGTGGATCGGAAAATGGCGAGACCTGGCTGTCAGTCGGAACGATGTGATCGACCGTAGCGAAGGTGCGGTGCGGATAGGCGACTTTCAGGTTCAAATCACGCAACATGCCGAAGGCCTGAGGGCTGGTGACCTCATGGACGAGATGCGTGTCGATGAGGAGCTGTGCCTGACCGTTGTCGAGGGTTCCGACGACGTGCGAGTCCCAGACTTTTTCGAAGAGTGTTTTGCCCATGATGCGTGCGAATTGGTGGTTTGGAGGGCCGCGAGCCTAGCACGCCCGCCGGTGGGTGCAAGAAAGCCTCTTGGCTTTTGCCACGAACCTGCCAGCATCGGCGGCTATGAAGTGGCTGAAAAATCTCTACGTGCAGGTGCTCATCGGCATCATTCTTGGCATCCTGATGGGCCTCGTGTGGCCGGTGGAGTCGGTGCCGCTCAAAACCCTCGGCGTTGCCTTTGTAAATGCGGTGAAGATGCTCATCGCGCCGATCATTTTCTGCACGGTGGTGCATGGCATCGCCGGGATGGGAGATTTGAAGAAGCTGGGCAGCGTGGGCTGGAAAGCGCTGCTGTATTTTGAGATCGTCACCACCGTGGCGCTGATCATCGGCCTGATCGTGGCCAAGGTGATCGAGCCAGGCTCAGGCATGCACATGAACCCGACGGAAATCGTACTCAGTGAGTCTGACCAGGAGGATTTCAACACCTACACCAAGGCTGGTGAAAAGCAGACCGTCGTCGCGCATTTGATGCACATCATCCCGAAGACCTTCGTCAGCGCTTTTGCGGAGGGGGAAATCCTGCAAGTGCTCTTCATCGCCATTTTATCAGGCATCGCACTCGCGCAGCTTGGTGAGCGTGTCAAACCGGTCACCGATCTCCTGCACATGGTCGTTCAAATGTTCTTTGGCATCGTCGGCATGGTGACCAAGGCCGCTCCCATCGCTGCGTTTGGCGCGATGGCCTTCACCATTGGCAAATACGGCCTCGCCGCCCTAGGCAAGCTCATGGCGCTCATGGGCTGCGTGTATTTGACCTGCATCTTGTTTATATTCGTCGTCCTCGGCTTCATCGCCCGCTGGAACGGCTTCAGCCTGTGGAAGGTGCTAAAGCATATCAAAGAGGAATTGCTGCTCACGCTTGGCACCTCGTCATCGGAAGCAGCGCTGCCGGGATTGATGCGCAAGATGGAAAGCAGCGGCTGCTCGAAAGGCGTCGTCGGCATTGTGCTGCCGGCGGGCTACTCCTTCAATCTCGATGGCACCAGCATTTACCTCACCATGGCCGCGTTGTTCGTCGCGCAGGCCACCGACACGCATCTCACCTTGGTGCAGGAGCTGAGCATTCTCGCCATCCTGCTGCTCACCTCGAAAGGAGCTGCGGCGGTCACCGGCGGCGGTTTCATCACACTCGCCGCCACGCTATCTGCCACGCACACCATTCCCGTTGCCGGCCTTGCACTCATTTTAGGCATCGACCGCTTTTTATCCGAGGCACGCGCCATCACCAATCTCATCGGCAACACCGTCGCCATGCTCGTCGTGGCAAAGTGGGAGAAAGAGTTCGATCCCGAGGCGGGGAAAATGCTGCTGAGGTGAGGCACCTCACAAATCAATCTTCATCGGCGGCGGCGGGGCGAGCTTGAGTGTCGGTCCTTCACCAGGAGCCTCCACGGCATCGACGGGGATGGCTTTGCGGATCGGAGAGCCGTCATCGTTCACCGGACGAGCGCGAGGGATGGCCTGCTCGGAGGCGTACGGATCGGCACCGATGACGGTGAGAGCCTGCATGCGCACAGGCTCGATGTGAACCCATTTAGCGGACTCGGCGATGAGTGGGGCGGATTCAATGCCACCGACTGGCATCTGATAGCGAAACTGGTCCATCTCCTTCGGCAAACCTTCACCGGTGTGCATGGTGCAGAAGCCCTCCAGCGGCGT
>CANIZT010000363.1 GCA_947471905.1 Verrucomicrobiaceae bacterium | reverse complement strand
TGCCCTCGTAAAACGGGCATGAAACTCAGCCTCTTCACCGATTACTCCCTGCGCGTGCTCATGTTTGCAGCGCTCAAGGGTGAATCATTTTCTCTCAGTGAAGTCGCCGATGCCTACGACATCTCGCGGCATCACCTCGTGAAGGTGGTGAACTATCTCGCCAAGCTCGGCTATCTCGAAACCCGCCGGGGTCGCGGTGGCGGCATTGCCCTTGGCATGAAGGCTGAGGACATCCGCATCGGCATGGTCGTGCGCCGCACCGAGGATACCCCGTTCATCGTCGAGTGCTTCGACAAACAGCACAACACCTGCCCCATCAATGGCTCCTGCCGCCTCAAAGGTGCCCTGGCTCAAGCGGTGAACGCTTTCTATGAAGCACTCGACCGCCACACCCTGCGCGACCTCGTCACCGGCATGGAGGGCGTGCGCATGAGTCAAATTCTGCTCCCCCAACCATGAATCACCTCTTCCAAACGAGCCTGATCATTCTCTCGCTCTCCGGTGCCGCTTTGCTGGCCGAAGACGAATACGAAAACGCCCCCATCCGCTACTCCGACACCGAGCCCAACGATGCCACGCAACGCCTCGAACGCCTCATGGCCGCCGGAAAGGTCAAAATCGACCGCACCGATGCCTGGAGCATCTTGCGCGATGTGATGAAGCAGTTCGACATCCCAATCGAGTCGCAGGTCATGGTTTTCTCGAAAACCAGCAAGCAAAACGACCGCATCAATCCACAAACACCACGCGT
Source organism: Verrucomicrobiaceae bacterium (assembly GCA_947471905.1). Taxonomy (GTDB): domain Bacteria; phylum Verrucomicrobiota; class Verrucomicrobiia; order Verrucomicrobiales; family Verrucomicrobiaceae; genus Prosthecobacter. The sequence goes on along the minus strand of CANIZT010000363.1, from coordinate 3,723 downwards.
CGTTTATTTCGGCGACAACGCCTACGTCGGCTACTGCCTCGGCGGCAGCATCGAAGTCTCGACCATCGATCCGAAACTCGGTCCCATCTTCTATTTGCTCGATCCGTATGAAGCACCGCAGAAGCCGCTGCACTTTCAACGCGACAACAGTTGCCTGAGCTGCCACGGCGGCCCCTTCACGCCCGAGGTGCCAGGTGTCATTGTGCGTTCTGTGTTTCCCGGACCTGAGGGCCATCCCATCATGAGCCAAGGCAGCACCGTCGTGGATACCACCACGCCATTCAGCGACCGCTGGGGCGGCTGGTATGTCACCGGTAAACACGGCAGCCTCCTGCATCGTGGAAACGTCACTGCCACTGAGAAAAACGACCAGACCATCAGCATTGATTTCAAAGCCGGCGCCAACATCACCAACCTCGCCAATTTTTTCGACACCACACCTTACAAGCGCAAAACCAGCGACATCATCGCCCTCATGGTTCTGGAGCATCAGACCAGCGTGCAAAACATCCTCACCAAGGCCAACCACACCTCCCTGCGTGCCATGCACATGCAGACCAGCCTCCAGCGCGAGCTTGGCGAGAAAATCGAAGCCGAACCCACCGGCACCGCTCGCCGCATCATCGACCACTGCGCCGAAGACGTCGTCGAAGCCCTGCTCTTCAAAGACGAAGCCACATTACCCGAAGGCGGCATCGAAGGCGATCCAGCCTTCCAAACCGCCTTCACCAAGCGTGCCCCGCAAAGCCGCGACGGCCGCAGCCTGAAGGACTTCCAGCTCCTCAACCGCCTCTTCAAGCACCGCTGCAGCTACATGGTTTACTCCCTCACCTTCCAGCATCTCACCGCCCCGCTGAAGCAAACCGTGCTAAGTCGTTTGTGGGCCGTCCTCGAAGGCAAGGACACCTCTGGCAGCTACACTTACCTCACCGAAACTGAACGCACCCACATCCGCCACATCCTCGCAGAGACATTGCCCGGTGCTCCAGCGGAGTGGAAAAAGGCGCTGGCAGCGAAATAAAGCGAAGGCTGTGAGTTTCTAGCCTTTTGTCTCAACGTTCTTCCACCCAACCCGGCGCAGGATAACTACCGAGCGTTTTGACCTGCACAGCATGCTCTTCAAGCGCGGTAATGGCCTGCTGCAGCGCGGAATCGGAGTGGTGGCCGCTGATTTCCAGGAAGAAGCGGGCCTGGGTGCCGCAAGGTGTGGGGCGGTTCTCGATCTGGCGGACGTTGACGTTACGAGAGGCGAAGACCTGCAACACTTCCATCAGCGCACCGACGCGATCCTTGGAATGGATCATGAGCATGGTATTGTCATTGCCAGAGGGCGGACCCGAGCGGCGGCCAAGGATGATAAAGCGCGTCTGCGTGGCATATTCACGCGGCGAGGTGGCGATGACACGCAGCGCGTGCAACTCGGCACTCAGCGGTGTGCCCAAGGCCGCGATGGAAGGATTCTGTGTCGCCAAAGCGGCGGCGGCACTGGAACTGGCGGATTCGATGATCTTTGCGGCGGGAAAAGCCTGCGCAAGCCAGGGACGGCAGCGTGCGAGCATCTGCGCACGGCCATGAATCTCAGTAATCGTGCCATTCGGACCCTGCGCCATGACAGCAGCATCGGCTTTCCACAAAATCTCGGCATAGATCTGCAAGGCACTGTCGGCGAGATGATCGAGCGTGTGATGCACCGCGCCTTCGGTGGAGTGCTCGATAGGCAGCACGCCGTAATCAGCCGTTTGAGCCGCCACACGGCCAAAAACGCCCTCGGTGCTGGCTTCGGCGAGGTATTCGACGCAGTGGCCAAATTTGTTCACCGCCGCCTGATGCGTCCACGAGCCCGTGGGGCCGAGGTAGGCGATCTTGAGGCTGTCTTCGAGCGCAAGCGCAGCGCTCATGATCTCGCGGTAGATGGCGCGTATAGCGCGCTCGGTGAGGCGGCCGTTTTGCGCACGATTGATCTCCGCGAGTTTGCGCAGCAACTGGTCCTCGCGGCCCGGCACATAGATGTCGAGGTCGTCCTTGCGTTTGATTTCGCCAACGGCATGCACCAGCTCGGCGCGCTCATTCAACAATTGAAGAAGCTGCTGATCGATGCTGTCGATCTTTTGGCGGACTTCATCGAGGGACATGGCCGCAGAAAAAGGGGATTAAGACTCGTCCGCAGACGCAGAGACCGGAGCCAGAGAAAGCTGCTGCTCCTCGGCGGCAGGTGCAGCCTCTTCAGCGGTGGGCAGTTTCACGCGGCGCAGTTCAGAGGCGTTTGGCATATCATCAAGACTGCGAACGCCGAAATGATCAAGGAAAGCTTCGGTAGTGCCATACAGCAGCGGACGACCGGGTAGATCGGCCCGGCCTTCAATTTTCATCAAGCCACGGTCGATGAGTTGCTGCACCATCGCATCCACCGACACACCACGCACCGCTTCGATACCTGCTTTCGTGATAGGTTGGCGATAAGCGACGATGGCAAGCGTCTCCAACGCCGGCTGGCTCAGGCGCTGCACCTTCTTGCCGGGATACAATGCGCGGCACCATTCGGCATACTCGCCACGCGCAGCGATGCGCCAGCCATTGGCACGTTCAACGAGGGTGAAGGCGTGCTTTTCGGCAGCGTAACGGGCGATCAGATCATCCAAAATCGCACGCACCTGCTCCTCAGTCGTTTCAGCCAGCGGCGCCACCCATTCCGGGATCTGCACGACTTCGCCGGGAAGCTGGGCGCTTTCGTTCGCTGCATCGACAATGTCCTTGGCTGTCTCTTTGACGGCGGCACACATCTGCGGCACGCCCAGAGGTTCCTGGGTGGCAAAAAGAAGGGCTTCAACGATCGAGATCAGTTCCATGACGCGGGCGGGCAATCTCAAGCGAGGCCGGGGGGCGAGTCAAGCCGTGGAACGCACTTCGCACACGTCCGCCCAGCGTCCTAAGCCACCCGCAGTGACTGCCAGGGCTCCTCCCCGCTGTGATCGACGAGGCCGGGTTCATCCGCTTTGGCAGGCGAAAGGATCGCGAGGAAGACCAGCATCTCGTCGCCGACGTTCCAAGTGCCGTGGATTTCACCCATGGGGATGAAGGCCATGTCACCTGGACCAAGAATTTTCTTCTGCTGGCCGACCCACTGCTCCGCCTTGCCGGAAATGATGTAGATCATCTCTTCCCGCGTCGGATGCGAATGAAACGGATGGCTGCGGCCCGGCTCCATGTTCGCACGCACCATCATGAGGTGCTCGTTATTTACGATGTCGCTGCGGCAGAGCCACTCTTCGAGCGTCCACGGCGAGAGGTAATCGACTTTTTCAGCAGCGGTGACGAAACGGCGGTTGGAGATGGCGTCAGACATGATCTGTGATGCTAGCGTGATGAAATCACGACGGCAAGCCGCGCAGTGCACCTGCGGCTATCCGATTTACCACGGATTAATACGTGAACAGATCCTTCACTCCCCACGGACGCTCGATCTCCTTTCCCTGCTGCTTCATGAGCAGGTTCAGGGCGTCGGCCATGCGCTGTTTCATGTGCTTGGTCAGGCGGCGGCCTTTGCGGGCACGTTGCACGGCTTTGTGGGTCATCGGCTCGGTGCTGGCGGCCACCAAGGCATGATTCGTCAGCTCATGCTCGGTCATGATCCCGTCCAAAGGCTGCACGCCCATGTTGCGTTCGATTTCTTCTTCTCCCATGCCCACCCTCTCCTTCCGCAAACCGTCATCTGCAATCTGAATT
>CANIZT010000362.1 GCA_947471905.1 Verrucomicrobiaceae bacterium | reverse complement strand
GTTCAAGGTAATGGCAAACTCGGAATCCACCCGCTGCTGGTGCGCAGCGGCACGTTTGTCGAGGTTGTCGGCCTGTTCCTTGATCTGTTTGGAGAGAGCGTTGAGATCGACGAGGAAATCCTTCTGCGCATTCGCCACAGCTTTGACCAGCGTGTCCATGATACCCGTGGTATCACCACCGGCGATGCTGCCGCCGTCATTGAGCCGAGGAAGCAGCACTTCATTGCAGAACGAGTCGATGTCATTGAGACAGTCATCCTCGGCCTTCATCATGGTGTTCAGTGGGAAATTCAGGAACATGGCGAGCACGAGGCCAAGCAGCGTCGCGTCGAAGGCCGTGCCCAAACCGCCGGTCACTTTCCCCAGCGTGCTGGTGACTTCTTTGAGATCGGTCATGTTGCCGAAATTCATGCCACCGATGGCGTGGGAGAGACCAATGACGGTGCCGATGAAGCCGAGGATGGGAATCGCCCACAGGAAGGCTTTGAGCAGCGCGTAACTGCCACCGATACGCATGCTGTCGATGTCCGACTGGCTGGAGAGCATGTTCGACACATCCCCCGCGTTTTGCTTCACCTCGAACAGCTCCAGCGCCTTGCGAATGCGATTCACCATCATGCTATCGCGCAGACGATGGGGCAGCTTGTAGAGGTTGTCGATGAACTGGCCCACGTTATCGCGGTTGATTTCCGCACCCAACTCCCACGGCAGCACATCGAGCAGCAGAGCTTTGCGCTGATGGCTGAGCTTTTGCAGCTTCAAGTAGAGAATCGACATCGCCCAAGTGAAGAACAGCGTGTTCGTGAAGCTGACCAGCATGTGCTTGTAGAACAATGATGCCACGAACTGCATGCCGGTGTAAGTGGCGGGCGAGGTGCCTTCTGGAGCCTGGAATGGAAATAGAATGCCCACCCATGCCAGGAACAGCACGAAGCCGATGGCGAAGCTCAAAAAGCCGTTCGGATTCGTCGGGTCGATTTCCTCCCAGCCGCCACGCTCACCGCGTTCGGTGGCACTGCTGGCAGCAATGGGCTGATCCGGTGTGGAAGCACCGTGCTCATATTCGGCACCAAAGGCATCATTGTCCGCCGGAGGCGGGGTCACTTCACTGGGTGCGGGCATGCCCGAAGGTGCAGGCAGGCTCGACGCCGGTGATGCAGCGACGGCAGGAATGCTCAGCTTGGTGTTGCAGCCGGGGCAGCGGACGATTTTTCCAGCCATTTCCGGCTCGGCCTTGAGCTGCATGTTGCATGAGGGGCATTTGAACGTCACGAGTGATTTCCTCCAAGTTGAATGAGAATTAAAATAGACGAGTCAGTACGTAGCGGAAAGCCAACTCCATCGACAAGAAGATTCTTGGGATGAAATCACTTCGATGAGCAAAACAGGTGCTCATCACGATAAAACGGGCCAATCCGACCCTCGCCGCACTTTTAGAGCAATTCTTCCACAAACCGCTTCGAATCGAAGGGCTGGAAATCCTCCACACGCTCGCCGAGGCCGATGAAGCGGGTGGGGACACCGAGTTCCTGCTGAATGGCGACGAGAATGCCGCCCTTTCCGCTGCCGTCGAGCTTGGTGACGATGACGCCCGTCAGCGGGATGATTTTGTTAAATTCGCGGGCCTGCTGCAAGGCGTTGGAGCCGGTGGTGGCATCAACGACGAGCAGAACTTCGTGCGGGGAGGTGTCATCTTTGCGACCGAGGATGCGATGAATCTTCTTCAGCTCCTCCATCAGGTTGTGCTTGGTGTGCAGACGCCCGGCGGTGTCGCAGATGAGGAAGTCGGCCTGCGTTTTGAGCGCCAGCTCGTAGCCTTCAAAGCAGACGGAGGCGGGATCGCTGTTGGGCGGGCCTTTGGCGAGAGGAATCTTCAAGCGCTCAGACCAAACCGTGAGCTGTTCGACGGCGGCGGCACGGAAGGTGTCGGCAGCGGCGAGAACAACCTTGTGGCCGTGTTTGTGCAGGATGTGGGCGAGTTTGGCGGTGCTGGTGGTCTTGCCGGTGCCATTCACACCGACCATGAGCAGCACTTTGGGTTTTCCGGCGATGGGATCGAGTGCTGGAACTGTAGCGGGAAGAATCTGCCGCACATGCTCGCGTGCGACCTGCACGATGTCGGCTCCGTGCAGTGTGCGCTGACGTGACTTGAGATCTTCGACGATCTGCAAGGCGAGACGCGGACCGAGATCACCCGCGATGAGGGATGCTTCGAGATCATCCCAGTCGATGTCGGGCTTGGTGAAGCGCTGGAGCAGAGATTTGAAGAAGCCGGCCATCTACTCTGGATTTGCGATTGAAGGTTTGGAATTTGAAACGGGCCGCAAAGCTCGGGCCAGCTTGTCGAGCACTCCGTTCACAAAAGAGCCGGATTCACCGGCGCTGAGGGCTTTGGCGATGTCGATGGCTTCGTTGAGAATGACTGGCGCAGGCACGTCGGGGCAGTACAGCAACTCGTAGGCGGCAAGGCGCAGCACATTGCGATCCACGGCGGCGAGACGCTCGATGCGGAAATTTACGACGATGCTCATGATATGCTCGTCGATCTCGCTTTGATGCTCGATGACGCCCTTGATGAGGCTTTCGGCATAGGCGCGGGTGGAAGTCTTGGCGCTGTGAAGCGTCCAGAAGACATCGGCGTCTTCGGGTTTGGACTCGCCTTGAAGATCACGGGCAAAAAGGAATTGAATGGCGGCTTCGCGGCCGTCGCGGCGTTTTCCCATGAGGTTAGGCGTGGTCGATGGGTTCGCCGGCAAAGCTGGCTTTCATTTTACCGAAGAGATTGATCATTTTGACGCAGGTTTGGGCGGCTTCCGTGCCACGATTGATGGTGGTGCCAAGGCAGCGTTCCTCCGCCTGCTCCTCGCTGCTGACGAGCAGCACTTCATGAATGACAGGGATGCAATGCCTCACCGCCATCTGCTGCAAAGCATCGGTGACGGAGGCGCCAACGAGATCCGCATGCTCGGTGGAGCCACGAATGATGACACCGAGGGCGATCACGGCATCAGGCGCACTGCCACGCAGCACATGCTCGGTGCAGACAGGAATTTCAAACGCACCAGGCACGCGATAGACATCGATGGAGGCATTCGGTGCGATGATTTCGATCTCCTCCTTGGCGGCATTCAGCAAGCCTTGAACGAAGGTGTTGTTGTACAAAGAAGCAACGATCGCGATGCTGATCGGCTCCTGAGTGGGACGTGGGCGGCTGGAGGCGGCGTTGGACATGAGACTAGAGTTTGTGGCCCATCTTTTTCTTCTTGGTTTCGAGATAGCGGGCGTTTTCGGGCTTTGGCACCGATTTAACCGGCACCTGCTCGACGATTTCGAGCTTGTAGCCTTCGAGACCGACGACCTTGCGCGGATTATTGGTCATGAGCAGGATCTTGCGCACGCCGAGGTCGGAGATGATCTGCGCACCGATGCCGTAGTCGCGCAGATCCATGGGGAAGCCGAGTTTGAGATTGGCTTCGACGGTATCGAGGCCCTGCTCTTGGAGCTTGTAGGCCATGATCTTGCCATGCAGGCCGATGCCGCGCCCTTCGTGGCCACGCATGTAAACAATGATCCCCTTCCCTGCTTTGGCGATCTGCTGCATCGCGGCATGAAGCTGGCTGCCGCAGTCGCAACGGCGGGAGGCGAAGATGTCGCCGGTGAGGCATTCGCTATGCACGCGAACGAGCGTCGGCTCGCCGGGGGTGATGTCGCCCATGACGAGGGCGATGTGATGCACTCCATCAAGACTGCTCTTGTAGAGATGCAGTTTGAAAACGCCAAAGTCGGTGGGCATGTCCACGACCTCGATTTTTTCGACCAACTTCTCACTGAGGCGGCGATACGCGATGAGATCGGCGATGCTGCCCATCTTGAGGCCGTGCTTCTTCGCGAATTTCTTCAAATCAGGCAGACGGGCCATGGTACCGTCAGGATTCATGATCTCGATGAGCACGCCAGCTTCACGCAAACCGGCCAGGCGAGCGAGATCGACTGCTGCCTCGGTGTGACCGGCACGGCGGAGCACACCACCGGGCTTGGCGACGAGCGGATTGATATGACCTGGATGCACCAGGTCTTTGGCGGTGCTTTTCGGATCAGCCAGTAACCTGATCGTGCGCGTGCGGTCGGCGGCACTGATGCCGGTGGAAATGCCCTTGGCGGCATCAACGGTGACGGTGAAATCGGTGCGGAAGGCCTCACGATTTTCCGGCACCATGCTGGCGAGATTGAGGCGCTGGGCGATATCGAGCGAAACAGGCACGCAGAGCATGCCGCCGCCTTGGCGCACCATGAAATTCACCATCTCGGCGGTGATTTTTTCGGCGGCACAGATGAGATCGCCTTCGTTTTCGCGGTCTTCGTCGTCGGTGACGATGACCATGCGTCCAGCACGGATGTCTGCGATGACAGACGCCATGGAGTCAAAGACGGGTTCCTTTTTACGAGGCATGGGAGAGGTGGAAAAGAGCCAATACCGCTGATGGCGGCG
>CANIZT010000361.1 GCA_947471905.1 Verrucomicrobiaceae bacterium | reverse complement strand
CGCCGTTTGGAAGAGCGGACAAGAGTGTCCGCGCCCCCTTCCAATCACACCGCGATCTCGGCCCTGATTGCCGGATGGGGGTCGTAACCTTCGAGCGTGAAGTCTTCGAAACGGAAGGCATCGATCTCTTTGACGGCGGGGTTCAATTTCATCACTGGCAGCGGGCGCGGCTCGCGGGTGAGCTGGAGTTTCGCCTGATCGAGGTGGTTCTTGTAGAGATGCAAATCGCCGAAGGTGTGGACGAATTCGCCCGGCTGGAGGTCGCAGACCTGCGCGGCCATCATCACGAGCAGCGCGTAGCTAGCGATGTTGAACGGCACGCCGAGAAACAGATCCGCGCTGCGCTGGTAGAGCTGGCAGCTCAGCCGACCGCGATCGACGAAGAACTGAAACAGGCAGTGGCAGGGTGGCAGGGCCATTTTTTCGATGTGCGGCACATTCCAGGCGCTGACGATGTGGCGGCGGCTGTAGGGATTCGTTTTGATGCCGTGGATGAGGCGAGCGATCTGATCGTGCGTCTCCGCTTCGGGTGCGCCCTGCCAGCGTCGCCATTGGGCACCATAGACCGGACCGAGATCGCCGTTTTCATCGGCCCACTCATCCCAGATGGTCACTTTGTTCTCACGCAGATAGCCGACATTGGTGTCGCCCTTCAAAAACCAGAGCAGTTCGTGAATGATCGAACGCAGGTGCAGCTTTTTCGTGGTGACTAGCGGAAAGGTGGTGCTGAGATCGTAGCGGCTTTGCTCGCCGAAAACGGAGTAGGCTCCTGTGCCAGTGCGGTCCTCACGGTAGCTTCCGTGTTCGAGCACTTTGCGCAGCAGGCGGTGGTATTCTTCCATCGTCCAGTCATAGCGGGGCAAGCGAAGGATGCAAACGCGGCGGTTGCGGCAGCGCTCCCCTGCCCCGATGCTCGCCCATGGCCGATCTGCCTGAAGACAATGCCCTGCGCACCCGCATGCAGAAACTCCGCGTCCGCGAGGAGGATCTGGAGGAGTCGTTTATCCGTGGTTCGGGCGCGGGGGGCCAGAAGATCAACAAAACCAGCTCCACCGTGGTGCTACGGCACGTTCCCAGTGGCATTGAGGTGCGCTGCCAGCGCGAACGTTCACAGTCCCAGAACCGTCTCATCGCGCGGCAGGAACTTTGCGATCGCCTGGAAGCCGCCTTCCAAAAAGCCAAACTCGAAATCCAAAACGAACGCGAAAAAGTCCGCCGCCAAACCCGCGCACGCCCCCGTGGCCTGAAAAAACGCCTAGTCGCCGGCAAGCGCCATCGCTCCGGCATCAAACAGAATCGCGGCAGCGTCGGCGGTGACGAGTGAAGAGGTTGGCCAACTTCCTTCCTTGCTACAGAGCGCACTCGCGGCATGATCCGCCCTCCCATGAAAGCGCTCGTCCTCACTGCCCCGTCTGAGTTCAATTACGATCTCAACTTTCCCGAACCCACACCCGCCGCCGGCGAAGTTTTAGTCAAAGTGCAGGCCTGCGGCATCTGCGGCAGTGACATTCACGGCATGGACGGCCGCAGCGGTCGCCGCCAGATGCCGATCGTGATGGGCCATGAGGCTGCGGGCGAAATCATCGGCCTCGGCGAAGGCGTGAGCGGCTGGAACCTCGGTGATCGCGTCACTTTCGACTCCACCGAATACTGTGGCGAGTGTGATGAGTGCAAACAGGGCTTCGTCAATCTTTGCCCGAACCGTCGAGTGTTGGGAGTGTCTCCGGGCGAATATCGCCGTCACGGCTGCTTTGCCGAAAAGATCGCTTTGCCCTCGCGCATCCTGTATCGCATCCCGGAAGCACTCTCTTATGAGAAGGCGGCCTTTGCGGAGCCGGTGTCGATTGCGCTGCATGCAGTCAATTTGGCCGATGGCATCGAAGTCGGTGAGGCTTTTGCCCCCACCGAAGACCACTGCCATGAAGGCGGTTGCGATTGCGAACCCGAAGCCAAAGGCGGCATCGCCGTAGTCGTGGGCGCGGGTTTGATCGGCCTGCTGGTGATTCAAGCACTCAAGGCGCGTGGCTGGGAAAAAGTGATCGCCGTCGATCTCGACGACAAGCGCCTCGAACTCGCTCTCAAGCTGGGTGCGGCAGAGGTTTTCAACGCCAAGCAGGAAGGCTTGGCGATGCACATCCGCAAGATTTGCGGTGGTGATGGCGCGGATGCGAGCTTTGAAGTCGTCGGCGCTGCCGCTCCACTTGATCTCGCGATCCGCAGCGTACGCAAGGGCGGGCAGGTCGTTCTCATTGGCAATCTCCAGCCAAACACCCCCTTCCCTCTTCAAGAAGTCGTCACACGCCAGATCACGATCAAAGGCTCATGCTCATGCGCTGGTGAGTATCCCGAAGCTATCCGCCGCATTCAAGATGGCAGCATCCAAGTGGAGCCGCTGCTCAGTGCCGTGGCTCCGCTGGCTGAAGGAGCAGGCTGGTTCAAACGTCTTTATGATAACAAGGAAGGCCTGCTCAAAGTGGTGCTACAGCCCGCATGACCGCCATGATTCGCCTTTTTCTTCTGCTCTCATTGCCGCTCTACATCCTCGACCAGCTCACGAAGAGCTGGATCGTGGCGAACTTCCGGCTCTACGAAAATGAGCAGGAAATCATCCCTGGCATCTTCTGGCTGCATCACGCGGCTAACACCGGCGTGGCCTTCGGTATGTTCAACGGCACCCAGTATGCGAACTATGCCTTCACTGCAGTCTCGCTTGTGGCGCTCACGTTTATTTATGTGATGCATCGCAAGGGGCTCTTCCCCGGCAAATTGAGCCGCCTCGCAGTGGCGCTGCTGATTTCCGGTGTCTTCGGCAATCTCACTGACCGGTTATTCCGCACCCATGATGGCGGGAAACTTTTCTCTGGAACCTTTCTCGATGGCTACGTCGTCGATTTCTTGAAGTTCGACTTCGGTTTTGCGCCGTTTCACCCATGGCCATCGTTCAATGTCGCCGACTCCTGTGTCGTATGCGCTGCGATCCTACTGGCGCTGGCCTCGTTCTTGGAAACGCCGGAGCCAAAGCAGGCTTGAGCTATTCCACCGGCGGCGGTGACCAACGGTAGATACCATCGAACCAAGATAGACTGCCGGGTGGGATGACTTTCCGCTTGGTATCCACCCAGAGGAAGCCGCCTTTACGTTTGAAAGTGAAGCTAATGTCCTTTGACACATCCGGGACATCAGGCTCGACGAAGACCGTTTCCGCCGTGTTTTCGCCATTCTTCGATTTCACCGCCTCGGCTGGAATTTGGCCTGCCAGATCTGATCCCTGATTTTCATTCACTCGCGTGCAGGAGAGGTTCACGCGCAGTTTGCCGTCTTTCGCACGACGAATGCTTACATGGCCGCCAAAACCATCGTCATACTCGCCGTCCCAAGCTCCGGCACTTTTCGGGTCAGGCGGTTGCTGCATGAAGTAATACCCCAACGCCGTGGACTCAGCCAGTTTGAGCCAGTAATTGGCATCTTTCTCCTGAAGCGGCTGCTCCTTCCCTGCGGCGAATGGTTGGGCAGGCTTCGACTGCGCTGGTGCTGGTGCTTGATAGGCGATCTTCATCCAGCGCTCTCGCATCACGGCCCAGCGTGTCTTCCAGTCTGAAGCCAGCGGCTTGTCCACCGCAGTCCAAGTGCGCGAAGCATTCTTGAGGGCCGCCGCTAAACGATCCTCAGCTGCTTGAAACTCTTTGCGGGCCAGTTGCACGAGCTTCTCATCACTCACCCGGCGATAAATGCCCAAGATGCCTGGATCCTGCGGCATTTTTTGTTCCGGCTTGAAACTGATCTCCATTTTCGACTCGCCGCCTTTGGCGATGAAATACGAGCCTCTGTCCTGACCTTCATCGACGACAGCAGCAAACACGATCTGGTTATCCTTCCGCGTCCCCTGCCCTGACCAACGTCCGGTCGAGCCTGGGTCAGCTGCCATGCGTACGCTGACGTCTACACGGCTACCTGATGTATTGAGAGTGAGATAGCGCTGCCCAACTTCATCATAGTAATGAGTTACTGCAGCTTGCTCAGCAGCTTGGGTTAGTTCTCCCGCTAGGCATAGAATCAAAAGACGGGCGAAAATGGAGTTCAGACACGCATTCATTGTTCCTCATTCTCATAATCAGATGCGGAATGTGCAAGAATTAGAAAATCATAATTAGAGGAGCCTCTATAATAATCGCATTTTTGTCAAAATTGGCCAAGAAACGAGGTTTATGAATGCCGAACAGCCTTCAAAGCTTGTTTTGCGTTCACCCACAAGGGGTGATTGGTCATTTTCGCGAGAAATCTAAGCTGTTTATTTTCAATCATTTACAAAAATTGAACTCCTTGGAAATTATCAATTTTACAATTCTATGAGTTATTTCTGATATAGTTGTTGCAGTGATTCCATATTTGCTATAAATAATAGTAGAAACAAGAACCACTTACGCAGCCATGAAAACACTCATCCGCCTCGCCCTCACCGTCAGCCTCCTCACAGTCGCTACCGCCGCGAACGCTCAGAACGGTTATTCCGCT
>CANIZT010000360.1 GCA_947471905.1 Verrucomicrobiaceae bacterium | reverse complement strand
ACGGAGGATGTGCTGTGGCTCTATTACGAGTTCACCCCGGCGGAGACGGCGGTGAAGGACCGCTACACGGCGATGGTGTATGCGAAGTATGATGAAGTCATCGGTGCGGCCATCGCCGCGCTTGCTCCCGCAGAACTGGCCTTTGAGCAAGGGCTGGCAGGCGTGGCGGTGAATCGGCGGCGCTCGCGCGGACCGGAGAGCCGCGCCTTCGGCGGACAGGTGGATCATGACGTTCCGGTGATCACGGTGAAGGCCGGAAATGAACTCAAGGCCATCGTCTTCGGCTACTCGTGCCACACGACGGCACTCAGCGGTTTGAGCATTAATGGCGACTACGCGGGCTTTGCGCAGCTTGACTTGGAGAAGTCGTTTCCAGGCTCGGTGGCATTGTTCGTGCAGAACTGCGGCGGAGATGCCAACCCGCTGCCTCGCATCACGGGTGCGAAGGACCGGGCGGCATCGCTCGCCGCGAAATACGGCGAGATCCTGGCCGAGGCGGTGCGTCAGGTCATCGCGGGCACGATGAAGCCGCTGAGCGGCCCGCTTCGTGCCGCGATGGGTGAGACGGAGCTGATGCTGCAACCCGGCATCCCGCTTGAAGAGTTGAAACAACGGGTGCCCAATCTCAAAGGCATGCCCAAACGCGAGTTCGAGCATTTCATCCGGCAATACGAAACCCTCGGCGCCTTGCCCGATCGCGTGAATTATCCCATCCAGGCATGGAGTTTCGGGCCGGAACTGACCTTCATCGCGCTGACCGGTGAGACGGTGGTGGATTACTCGCTCAAGTTCAAAGCGGCGTATGGCTGGAACAACACCTGGGTCTGCGGCTACAACAACGATCTCCTCAGCTATGTGCCCAGCCTGCGCGTGCTGAAGGAGGGCGGCTATGAAGGCATCACCGGCATGTTCGAATACGGCCACCGCGCGCCTTACACCGAGACCGTCGAGGAGCAGATCACGCGCGAAGTGGACAAGCTCGTCACCCGCGTGCGGCAAACACCTTGAGGCACTCTTTTCCGTTCACTCTTTATGAAAAGCACATCTGCCTTGCTCAAGATCGCCTGCCTCGCGCTGGTCTCCGCACTCCACCTCGCTGCCGCTGACGTGGCTGTTAGAGAGCCGTGGATGTCCGCTTACACCGGCACACACTCCACCGGAAATCACGTGCTCGGTCACTGGAGCTTCGACGGCCCGGACGCGGCGACCGATTCAGGGCCAAAAAAGCTGCCTGGCAAACTCGACGGTGCGACGGTGACCAAAGCGGGCCGGTTCGGCAGCGCGATCGAATCGTTTCCCGGTTGGCCGGTGAGCGACAAGCGTCATGCGCTGCTCATTCCGTCCCATCCCTCGCTCTCGCCGACGGCCGCGTTTTCCGGCGAGATGTGGGTGCAGGCCAAGCCGGATCTCGCCGGCTCGAGCACGGCCTACCTGCTCGACAAGAAGTATGCGTCGCACACCGATTACCAGTGGCTCCTGCAGGCACCGGAGATGTCCGGCGCGCGGCGGATGGTGTTGAACCTGGGCTTCGGCGGCGATTCCGAATCCTTCGCGACCGAGCCGATGACTTTTGCTGTCGGCGAGTGGCATCACGTCGCCTTCACTTACGACGGCGCGGGCACGGTGAAGTTTTATCGCAACGGGTCAGTGGTCGGCGTCGTGGTGCGGCCCGGCCGCCGGGGGATCGTGGCAGGACCCAATCACCTGAGTATCGGCGATCGTGCGGGGAGCAACTACGGCGGGTTCGCCGGTCTGATCGATGAGGTGCGCCTCTGCACCGGCGCACTGGAGTTCGGGGGAGCGACGGTCCGGATCGAGTCCGAGCGCAACGTCTTCGTGCGTGGAGAAAAGCCGCCGCGCATCCAGATCGTCATCGCCAACCTCCAACCGGAGCCCCTGCGCGGCTCGACATTGAGACTCCTCGGACTGGGAGGCGGCGGCGAGGCGATCGCAGTTCCGGAAATCCCGTCCGGCAAGACGCACGCGCTGGTGCATGAGTTCGATACCCGGCTGCGGCCCGATGATTACCCGGGCCGCGCGGTGCTTTCGCTGCCCGGTTCTCCTCCGACTGAGGTGTCGGCCAACTTCCCGTTGAAACTCGTGCCGCGTCCGCTTCCGCACCGGATGCCGGTGGTCATGTGGGGCATTGGTGGGCCGTCCTTCACGAGCGAACTGCCGAGACTCAAAACCCTTGGCTTCACTTCCTGTTTCGGGATCGATGGAGATTCCGGGTCCGTCTGGGCGGCCAAGAAACCGGTCCTCCTAAACGGCCCGGCATTGGAAAAAACCTTCGGCATCCTCGACACGGCTCTGGCGAACGATTTTGGCATCGTGGCCCAATTACAGCCGGGGCATTTCCTGAAGAATCAGCCCGGCCTCGCCCGGGTCGATCGCAACGGCAACCCCTATCCCCGGCACGACTGCAACGCCTCGCTGCCGGGACTTGCGGAGTTTTCCGAGAACGTCGGCAAGAGCGTCGGGCTGGCCTACGGGCAACACCCGGCGTTCGTCGCCGCGCTGATCAACAGCGAGGTGCGGGACGATTCGGAGATCAGTTTCTCGAAGGCGGATCGTGACGCCTATCGGGCCTTTGCCGGAGCGAACATACCGGACGAGGTCGTCACCAAGACCGGCTTGTTTTGGAAGGATATCAAAGACTTCCCGGCTGATCGAGTGGTCCCCGACGACCATCCTGTCCTGAAGTTCTACCGGTGGTTCTGGACGGTGGGGGACGGCTGGAACGGCCTGCACACCGCCCTGCATCGCGGCTTGAAATCCACGGCCCGCGAGGACATCTGGACCTGGTATGACCCCGCCATACGCGTGCCGAGCATTGGCGGCAGCGGCGGCGGCGTGGATGTGCTTTCGCAGTGGACCTACACCGAGCCGAGTCCGCAGCGGGTCGGCTACTTTTGCGACGAAGTCTTCGCCATGGCCGCCGCCTCCTCGCAAAAGCCGCAGGTCATGAAGATGACGCAGCTCTTCTGGTATCGCTCCTCGAGCGCCCCGATCACGAAGGGACCGGACCAGATCCGCTCGCCCTTCGACGATCACGACCCCGACGCCGCCTACATTTCGATCTCGCCCATGCACCTGCGTGGAGCCTTCTGGTCCATGGTGTCGCGGCCCGTGACGGGAATCATGTATCACGGCTGGTCATCACTCGTGCCGAACGATGGGACCCATGCCTACAAATACACCCAGCCCGATCTGCAGACCGAGTTTCGCCGGCTGCACCACGATCTCCTGCCGCGACTCGGCCCGACGCTCCTCCAAGTCGCCGACCGTCCCACCGACGTCGCCTACCTCGACAGCTTCACCTCCCAGATGCTTGCACGGCGGGGCAGCTACGGATACGGCAAGGACGAGACCTATCTGACCCTCCTCCATGCCCAGCTCCAGCCGCGGGTGATCTTCGAAGAGACGCTCCTCGCGGAAGGGCTGGATGCCTACAAGGTGATCGTCCTCGCCGATTGCGATGTTCTCCCGGCTTCAGTCGTCGAGCGCATCCACGCCTTCCAGAAACGCGGCGGCATCGTCATTGGCGATCCTGACCTTGCTCCCGCCATCAAGCCCGAGATCGTTATGCCACGTTATGCCCGCACCAAGAAGACCGCGGAGGACAAGGCCGCCATCCTCGCCAACGCCACGCGCCTCCGCGAGCAGCTCGACGCCCACTACTCCCGCTTCGCGGCATGCGACAACCCGGAGATCCTCACCCGCGTGCGCACGGCGGGCGACACCGACTACCTCTTCGTGATGAACGAGCATCGGACCGCCGGCACCTACGTCGGTCAGCATGGCCTCGTCATGGAAAACGGGCTGCCGAGCCAGGGCACTATCCGCCTCGGCCGCACTGGCCTGCATGTTTATGACCTCGTCGCCGGGCGCAAGATTCGCACCTCGGAACGCGACGGAGCGACATCGTGGGCCGTGGACCTCGGACCATGCGAAGGCGGGTTTTTTCTCGCGACAACACTCCCCATCGAGCAAGTCCGGATCGAGTCCCCGACGAAGGCCTCGCTTGGCCAGAGTATCGAGGTGACCGTGACCATTACCGACGTCTCGAAACTCGCCATCCCGGCCGTGATTCCCGTGGCCGTGGAGATCACCGACCCCGCCGGACGCGAGGCCGAGTTCAGCGGCAATCACGCATCCGCTCAAGGCAAACTCTCGATCAAAGCCGACTTCGCCACCAACGACACTCCCGGCCTGTGGCAGATCCGCGTGCGCGAAGGAGCCACCGGCCTTTCTGCGAGCCGTTATGTGGAGGTGCAGAGATGACCCAACCACCTTGGGTAAAAACTTTTACCTCACCTGAATCATGAAACACTGCCTCGCACTCCTCGCCATCTTCATCCCAGCCATTCACGCCGCCGAATCACCGGCAGTCGTTTGGTCCAAAGTCGATCAACCGCTCGTTATCCCGGCGGATCAGGCACCGAAACTCGGCACCGGCGACTTTTCCATCTCCGTGTGGGCCAAAGCCGATGCCACGGATCGCGTCACCGGTGATCTGGTGAGCCAATACGATCTGAAGAAGCGGCGCGGTTT
>CANIZT010000359.1 GCA_947471905.1 Verrucomicrobiaceae bacterium | reverse complement strand
TGCCGCACCCGAGTCCGGTTGGAGCATACCCGTGACCATTTTTAGCGTGGTGGTCTTCCCCGCCCCGTTCGGCCCCAACAGACCGACGATCATGCCCGGCGGCACCTCAAGGCTCAGATGATCGACGGCAGCTTGAGCGCCAAAGCGCTTCGTGAGACCCTGGATGGAAATCATGGGGCCGGATCATCCATGGCTGGGTGTCGCATGCAAGGTGCCGTTCAAAGCAGGCGGAAAGGATGAAATCTAATAGATATTAACTAAAACCTTGCTGATTTGGCTTAATTGAGTAAACTGAGTATAATACCAATAATATGTCAACTTTCCCCTCACATCTGCCTACCCGGCTGCGCTTCGCAGTTTTGCTGGTGATTTTGATTCTCGGTGTGCGCGAAGCCACAAAGGCGCAGAGCCAAGATTTATCACCAACGGTGCCAGTGCCAGCGGGGCAGGTCAATGCGGGTGTCTATGTGCCAGTCGGCGAGGGTGCTACGATCAAAGTCAATTTTCCCAGCGCTCCCATTCAGGCAATCATCCCGTTCTACACCCAGCTCACAGGTAAAAAACTCATCCTCGACTCCAGCCTGCAAGGTGAGCAGCTCCGCATCATCTCTCCGCAGCTTCTCACCAAGAAAGACGCCATCGCTTTTATTGAAGCCACGCTGTTGCTCAATGGCTATGCGATCATCAACATCGACGCCACCACCGCGAAACTGATCAACCACGCCGGTGGCAAAAGTCCCACCGCCGACGGTTTGAAGGTATACAATTCAACCCGTGACCTGCCACAGAGCGAGGAAATCTGCCATTTCGTGCTGCCGCTTCAGCACATCTCCGCCGATGACGCCTCGAAGGCCTTTCAGCAGGTGATCAAACTGCACGCCTATGGTGCGATGACGCCAATCTCTAACGACTCCGCCCTCATCATCACCGAAAACAGCGCGACCATTCGCAGCATCTGCGAAATCGCCCAGATCGTCGATGTGCCCCCGGCAGAGATTGCCAATGAGATGATCAAACTGGAGCGCTCCGATGTGGAACTCGTCGCCGAGATCGTGAACGAGATTTTCGAGCAGCAGGAGAAAGTGCAGAAGAGCACCACTGCTCCCGTGGCTGCTGTGCCAAATCCCGCCGCACGTCCCGGCGTTCCAGCCGCCCCCGTGGTTGCAGGCGCAGGCACCTCCGACACCAATCCTGCCGCATCGAAGGTCAAAATCTTCCCTTATCGCCGCACCAACGAACTGCTCGTCATCGGTCGGCCAGTGGACATCACTTACATCAAGGGTCTCGTCCAAAAACTCGACAAGCAGGACGACGGCACCAATTTCCTCAAGCGCCGTCTCAAATACCTCGATGTCGCGGATTTCCTGCCCGTGGCCTACAATGCGCTGGCCAAGGACACCGACATTCAAAGCAATGACGGTGGTGCTTCTGCTGGCGGTGGCAAAAGCGGCAGCAGCCGACGCAGCGGCGCCAAAGTCAGTCCCAACTCACCTTCGACGGATGCGCGCAACAACAGCCAGAGCGGCACCAATTCTGCTTTCGCCACGAATAACAACTTCGGCAGCAGCAGCGGCATGAACACCGGTTCAAACGGCGGCAGTCGTAGTTCTCTCGACGCGCCTGAAGAAGTCGGCGCGCCAGAGTCCATGATCGTGGGCAAAACACTGCTGATTGCTGATCCGCAATCCAACAGTCTCGTGGTTTCGGGTTCGCCCGAGCACATCGCCCGCATTGACCAACTGCTCAAGGAAATGG
The DNA here is from genome assembly GCA_947471905.1 of Verrucomicrobiaceae bacterium. Taxonomy (GTDB): domain Bacteria; phylum Verrucomicrobiota; class Verrucomicrobiia; order Verrucomicrobiales; family Verrucomicrobiaceae; genus Prosthecobacter. The sequence goes on along the minus strand of CANIZT010000359.1, from coordinate 2,813 downwards.
ATGTGCGGCCCCAGCAGATCTACATTTCTGCGATCATCGGTCAGCTCAGTCTCGGCAAAAACTTCAACTACGGCTTCGATTTCCTCAAGCTGCTGAGTGATTTCAGCGTCAGCCGCAGCGGTTTCCCCAATTCATCCACCACTACAAGTGGCTCCACATCGACCTCAACCGCATCCAACATCCTCCAATTTCCGGCAAAATTTGGCCAGCTCAATTTCTACGGCCAAATCGGCTCGCTGAGCAACTACATCAAGGTCATCGACAACAACAACAACTTCAAGGTGCTCGCGACGCCAAGCATCTATGCGAAGAACGCCGCGAAATCCGTCATCTCCTCGGGCCAGCGCATCGCGGTGCCGGCCACGATCCTGAGCAATGGTGGTTTCTCCTCAGGCATCGCCAACACGAGTGTTAGTGTGGAGTATCGGGATGTGGTGCTTAAATTAGAAGTCATACCGCTGATCAATTCGGACGACGAGGTCACTCTACGCATCGCCCAGGTTAACGACAACATCGTGGGTTCACAGACCATTGGCGGCAATACGGTGCCAACCATCGGAACCCAGGAACTGGTGACTGAGGTGGCAGTCAAAAACGGCGCCACGGTCGTCCTTGGCGGTCTGATCACCGAACGCACCACCAAAGGTAAAAACGGCGTCATCGGACTCAGGAGCATACCCATTTTGGGACATCTCTTTGGCACCACACAAAATCAAACCACGCGTGAGGAACTCCTCATCTTCATCCAGCCGCGCATCGTGCGGGCGGACGATGCCCTCGACACCCCCAACAACATCGAAAGCGGCCGCAGCCAGATCTACGACGAATCCATGCAGTTCGGCAGCCCTGGCTTGGAGAACATTCCACGCGCGCTGCCAGCGCGATAGCGATGAGCGCGCAAGGCCATTCTACGTCCTGGCACAGGGCCATCTGGCTCTTGGGAATACTGCTGCTACATCTGACAGTACATGGCCAGGAAATGCGGCTGGAGGTGCATCCCATGGTGAAAGAAGGTGATCTGCGATTGAACGAGGCACTGCCGGAATTGATGTCAGCACGGGTAACGCGGCTGGATTTTCTGCTCTCCGGGCTGGCATTGAAGAAGAAAGACGGCACTTGGCTGGAATCACAGGACTGGTTTGCGTATTTGAGTACAGCCACAGGGCGCATGACTGCCGAAGGCACTGGAATTCCCGTGGGCGAGTACAAGGCCATCCGTTTTCACATCGGCGTGGACGAAATCGTGAATAAGGCCGATCCGAGCCGTCACGCCGCGGATCATGCGCTCAATCCGCTGGTCAACGGCTTGCACTGGGGCTGGATGGGCGGCTACATCTTTTTAGCACTCGAAGGACACTTCCCCAATGGCGGCAAGGATGACGGCTTCTCCTATCACATCGCAAATGCAGCGCAGTTGATGACAGTTGAACTGTCGGTGGAGTTTCGCGGCGGACGTCCGCTCACGCTGGCACTCGATTTCGATGTGTCGCGCACTCTCGCAGGAATCAATTTTTCAAGAGACGGCACCTCGACGCACTCACGCGAAGGCGATGCGCTGGCGGCGAAACTCAAGACGAAAATCGAGCAGGCCTTCCGCGTGCGCAGCGTGAACTACGATGTTTATCAAACCCCGGTGTTTGCCGAAAAGCCTGTCCCCCTTCCTGCCAACACTCATCCGCTGACACCGGCGATCACGCGGCGTTTCCCACAGGTAAACCTGCCTGCCGACAATCCACTGACGCAAGAAGGCGTGGCACTGGGCCGCCAACTTTTCCACGACACCCGGCTGTCGACCAACGGCACGCAATCCTGCGCCTCGTGTCATGATCAAACACACGCCTTCGCCGATGCGCGGCGTTTCAGCCTCGGTGCACAGCAGCAGGTGGGGAAACGCAACGCCATGCCGCTCTTCAATTTGGCCTGGCAGCAAAGTTTCTTTTGGGACGGACGTGCAGCAACGCTGCGTGAACAAGTACTGATGCCGATCCAAGACAAAAACGAGATGAACGAGACACTGGAGAACGTCATCGCTAAACTCCATGCTGACGGTGACAGCACCGCGGCTTTTCACCGAGCCTTCGGATCAGCCGAAATCACAGCGGAGCGCATCGCGAAGGCGCTTGAGCAGTTTCTGCTCACTTTCATCACACAGGAATCGCGTTTTGACCGTGCCGCACGCAAGCTGGCTGAACTCACGGAGAGTGAGAAGCGTGGATTGCAGCTCTTCGTGACTGAGTTTGATCCCAAACGCGGTCTGCGGGGCGCAGACTGCTTCCATTGCCACGGCGGTACGTTGTTTACAAGCCAGAGCTTCGCCAACAACGGTCTAGAGCTTGCCGCCGATGACATCGGTCGCATGGCGGTGACCAAAAACGCGGGAGATAGTGGTAAATTCAAAACGCCAAGCCTGCGAAACATCGCCCGCACCGCGCCCTACATGCACGATGGTCGGTTTGCCACGCTGGAGGAGGTCATTGAACACTACAACAGCGGCGTGCGCCGGTCAGCCACGCTTGATCCCAATCTCGCCAAGCATCTTGAAGCTGGGTTGCAACTCACCACACAGGAAAAGGGCGATTTGGTGTCCTTTCTCAAAACCCTGACGGACGAAAGCTTCACTGGTCCTGAGTCGGCGACCGCCGCGCGTTGAAAGCGCTAATTCCTGCCATCCTGCCAATCCTCAGAAAAGCGTCAGACGTCTTCCCGAGTGGTTGCCTCGCAAGGATTCGAACCTTGAACGAGAGAATCAAAATCTCCTGTGTTACCATTACACCACGAGGCAGTGGGTACTCAATTTGAGGGGCGGATAGTAG
>CANIZT010000358.1 GCA_947471905.1 Verrucomicrobiaceae bacterium | reverse complement strand
CTGGCGGAGGAGGTGGTGCAGTTGACGTTTATCCGCGCTTATCAGCGGCTGGCGGAGTTTCGGGCGGACGAGGAGTTTGGCGTGTGGCTGTGTGTGACCTGCAAATACCTGATCCTCACGGAGCTGGAAAAGAAGCGGCGTGAGGCGAACAATCTGTCGAACTACCGCGAGCAGTTGGAGGTCGAGATTGCCTCGGCGCTGACGGAGGACTTGGAGCCGGATGTTCGATCGGATCAATTGGCGGGGCTGCGGGAATGCGTGGGGAAACTGGGGCGCGAGGCGGCGGATCTGGTGGCGCTTCGCTACTTCAACAAGCGGAGCTGCAAGGAGATCGCGGAGCAGAAACAGCGCACGGTGAGCTGGGTGACGACGACTTTGAATCGCATCCGGAAGACGCTGCGTGAGTGCATGGAGAGGTCATTTCAAACAGGAGGTGCGTCATGAATGACGAACGTTTCAACGAACTGTTGGAGGCCTATGCGGACGGGACGCTCGATGACGATGCTTCATGGGAGTTGCTGATGGCGTTCACGGCGGACGCGGATTTGAAGGCGCGGCTTCTGAATGAACTGCGGCTCCACAACTCGCTACGTGGGTTGCCTCTGCTAGATGAAGCGGACCGCAGGGTGAATGACGTGATGCAATGCATTCTTCCTGGCAGGACATCACGCGATATGTCTGCTGCGGTGTTGTCGGCGCTGAGACCATCGAAGCCGATCAGGCGCTGGTATCCGGTGGTGCAAAGGGTGGCGGCCATCGCTGCGGTGATCGCGCTGGGATTCTTCGTGATGTGGAGTTTGCCAAAGGCCGAGGAGTCGCTCGCCATTGTCGCCCATCAGGTCGATGCTACATGGTCCGGTGATCGGAAGCTCGCTCCGGGTGTGCATGTCGGGAGAGGTCATTTGAGGCTGGCCGCAGGGGTGGTGCGCATCGACTTCGCGAAGGACGTCCGCCTGACTCTGGAAGGGCCGGCTGACCTCGAACTCATCGGCCCTGGTGAGACACGACTGCATTCAGGCAAGCTCACCGCGAATGTCCCGCCAGAAGGCATTGGCTTCCAAGTGCACACCGAGCGGGCCAAGGTCGTGGATCTTGGCACGACATTCGGCGTCTCGGTCGGGAAGAATGGAGCGACGGATGTCGCCGTCTTTGAGGGACGGGTCGCGGTGACGTCGCTCGCCAGCCGTGAGGAGAAGATCATTGATGAAGGCGATGAGGTGTCGCTCAACGAAGGCTCCGGTGCGCTCACGCCTCGGAAGTTCAACACGCGCACGTTTCGCGGCTGGCCGGTCTTGTTTGGCGTCGTGAACACGGGTGGCAAGATTCGCTTCGCCTATCCGCAGTCCCAACTGAACCCGGCGGATGTCACCGATGCAGATAACATCGTGATCTTCCCCGAGCGTTTCGCGACCAAACTGAGGACGGACTTCACCGTGAGCATCACTGATCCCGGCGACTACGGACCGGATGAGATCATCGGTCGCCAGGAGATGCTCACTGCGGGAAAGCGGCGCGTGAACACCTACCTCATCCAATACCATCCGCCGCAGGTGGACGATGAGGCCAAGTCAAATCCCAGGCGCTTCGTCGGCGAAGTGAGCTTTGACAGGCCGATCATCGCGATCATCGCCGATGGCGATCAACTCAAGGCCAGCGATCAAGTCTTGGGAAGGAAGCGCTTCGTGTATCCGCAAGGCTCGCAGCGTGCCCTCAAAAACGGTGACCATCTCTCGCTGACCCAAGATCGCCGCACGCTCAAGCTCGACTGGCAGGCGACTGCGCACGGAGTGAATCAGATCCGCGTCGTCGTGGATGTGTCCGATCCGCAGACGGTCCGATGACGTCGTGCGGCGAAATTCTTTCTGCCGCCGCTGTGACATTTTCAGCGCTCGCCCCTACTTCGAGGACATCCCATTCCTCGCATGCATCATCGTATCATTCCTGTTCTCGTAACCGTGCTCTCTCTGTTTGGCCTAAACCAAAGGACAACTGGTGCGCCTGTGCCGATAACGGGCCCCAGTCTCAGCACCTTCGCCAGCGATGATGCCTTTCTGGATTACATCGAACAGGCGACGTTCCAATATTTCTGGAATGAGGCCGCTCCCAACGGTTTGATCATGTCCTCATCGGATGCCAACCTTGCTTCTCCAACCTCCACAGGGCTGGCGTTAAGCGCTTACAACATTGCCATTGAGCGTGGCTGGATCACCCGCAGTGCCGGGGCGGCCCGTGTGCTGACCACGTTGCAGACGTTTTGGAATACCCCGCAATCCGACGTTCCCGGAAATCTCAATTCTTCCGGCAGCCACGGTTTCTATTACAACAGGCTGGACCCATCCACCTGCTACCGGAACAGCACCAACCAGGGAGTGTCATCAGGCTCCACATCTATATTCCTCATGGGGGTGATTGATGTGGGGCTCTTTTTCAACAATCCGGATGACCCCACTGAAACCGCGATTCGCACGCTAGCGGATAATCTCGTTAGCCGGGCCAATTATTTCTTCATGAAGAGTCCCGATAATGGGATATACGCCAACTGGTCGCCGGAGACAGGATATGGTAATGGCGACTGGAGTGGCAGCCCGCAAGGCTACTACCTTTATTTGGTCGGAATGGGCGTGCCCAACAATCCGTTACCCTCAGTGTGCTGGGACGGCTGGAACAAATCATACGACTGGCAAACATGGTATGGATATAACTATGTCTATACCCCTGCGCTGTTTCAACACACTTACACGCACTGCTGGTTTGATCTGCGAGGGATCACTGACACGTATATGTGGCAGCGGGGGAGCGACTATTTTGAAGATGCCCGCCGCGCCACCTATGCGACGCAAGCGTATGCCGTTGCCAATCCGCTTAACTTTGCCAACTACGGAGCTAAGGAGTGGGGTTTCGGTGACAGCAGCGGACCGAACGGCTACAACGTCTATGGCGGTCCTCCCAGCAATAGCGAACCCGATCAAGGCGTCATCTCTCCCGCGCAGGTGGCCGGAGCGATTCCTTTTGCGCCGGAAATCTGCATCCCTACGCTCAAGAACATCTATTCCAAATACGGCAATCTGATGTGGACGACCGAAGGGTTTCGAGATTGCTATGTCGCCAGTCCAAACGCTTGGAGCGGCACCTATTTCTCCGACCGGAATACGGCGCTTCATCTGGGCCGCACGCTGATGGCGATTGAAAATTACCGGTCCGGTTCGACCTGGAAGCGGATGAAGACCAGCCCCATTATTCAGAGGGGGTTGGCGCAGGCCGGATTTACACCATCATCCCCCCACAGCCTCGTGCCCGCTCCCTGGAACTATGTGGACGTCGGCTTGTCGAATGGAGATGCAGCCGGGTTTTCATATTACACGAATGGAGTCTATCAGGTGACAGGCGGCGGCACTATTAATGCTGGAACCACGGATGCGTTTCAATACAGCCTCGTGCCTGCCAGCGGGGATTGCGTGGTTCAGGCGCAGATCACCAGCATCGGCGATGCGAGCACGAGCAGCTCGGCACGGGCAGGCGTGATGATCAGGGAGACGCTCGATCCCAGTTCCACTCACGCCGCGATGCTGTTCCAGCCTCTGGCAGCAAACGGCGCGACATTCTATTCGCGCAAAACCACTGGAGGAATCAACACAACAAGTGCCCACACAACGGGAATTGCGGCGCCTTATTGGGTGAAGGTGACTCGCACTGGGAACAGCTTTTCTGGATTCGTCTCTGCGGATGGAACAACCTGGACGCGAGTGGGAGCCACGCAAACCATCAACATGGCCGCCAATGTGTATATGGGCCTGGCCGTGTCTTCTTCGACACCCGGCTCGCCTTGCCAAAGCACTTTTACCAACGTCACCTTTTCAAGCTCTGTTCAGCCGGCGGTCTTGTGGAGCTACACCTATTTCGGGTTGAGTGCCTCCAACGCCCAAGTGAGTGGCGACACGATCGTCAACAATCAGGCAGGCATCAAAAACCTGATGGCCTATGCTCTTGGCGCAAATCCATACACCACCACCGTCGGCCTTCTGCCCACCAATGGCACGGCGTCTGTGTCGGGCAGCAAGTATCTGACATTGAACTTCACACGAAACATGGCCGCAACGGACATCACCTATACCGTGCAAGGCTCGTCGGACCTTAGCACTTGGAACACCATCAGCAGTTACAGTGGAGGTGTATGGACTCCAAGCGCCAATGTCACGGATAATGCTGGTGTTGTGACGGTTCAGGATACCATGCCGATGAATTTGGCACCAAGGCGTTTCATGCGCTTGCAAGTGGCGCATTGATTGGAGGCTAACCACATGGAGGCATTCACGGATTACCGGCCTTATTTTTTGCCAATTCATCCCTCGCTGTGACATTTCCAGCACTCGCCCCTACTTCCGGGACATCCCTTTGATCAAACCATGAAAAGACTATTCACACTCACGCTGATCCTTGCCTTGCCTGCGTTCTTCATCGCGAAGGCGGAGGACGACAAAGCCGCCCAAAGACAGGCCCGACGCAAGGCAGCGGAAGCCTCGCCAACAGGCAAAGCCACTTCCGATGCCTCGGTGCCGGTCAAGACGGGCCTTCGCCTGCCGAGCCTGTTTGGCGACCACATG
>CANIZT010000357.1 GCA_947471905.1 Verrucomicrobiaceae bacterium | reverse complement strand
TTCGATGATCTCCTGAAACTCGCCACTGGTTGCGCCTTTGTGCCAGAGTTCGTTGCGGCTGCGGCTCCAATACACCGCCTGGCCGAGTTCCAGCGTCAGTTTAAGGCTCTGCTCGTTCATGTAGGCCAGCATCAACGGCGCACCGGTTTCCGCATCCACCGCCATCGCCGGCATCAGGCCATGTTCGTCAAACTTAGGCGCAAATAGCAACCCTTCTTCGATGGTGTGCTTCGACTCACGGGCGGCGAACGAGATGGGGACAGCGGCGGACATAGAAGGTCCATGCTAGCGGCACATTCCCACCGTGCAACCGGCGGCTCACCTCCGCAGCGCGAGGATTAGTTCATCCAGTTTGCTCGCGATGGCCTGCACTTCACCCACGTTGGGTGGATCGCTCACGGTCATGGCCAGCGTGTTCACCCCATTGCTGTTGTTGCTCGTGCCATTGACCGCGCTGTTGAGCTGCATCGTCGTCACTTCGCCGGGTGGGCCTTGGGGGCCGGAGCCGCCATCGTTGCCGTTCTGACCACGGGGAATGCCAAACTGAAAGCGCACATTGCTGCCGTCGAAGCTGGTTTGCACCGTCGCGTTCTCGCCGGGATTCAAAGTCGTCACACTGTCCACGATGGCATTGGCAAACGGCGGCCCCTGCGGCCCCGGTCCACCTTGCGCACCCGTGCCACCATCGTTGCCGGTAAAACCACGCGGCAGGTTGAAGATCATCCGCACAGCGTTTCCATCGAAGATCGTTTGCACCGAGGCGGGATCATTCGGGTTCAGCATGTTCACGCCATCGACGATGAAGTTGGTGAACGGCGGCCCTTGGCCACCATCGTTGCCGTTGCTGCCCGGCTGTCCTTGGCTGCCGTCACTCCCGCGTGGAATGCCGAAGGTGAAACGCACATTCGCCCCGTCCCAGCTCACGCTGGCCTGCGCTGCATCGCCGGGATTGAGCGTGATCGTGCCATCCATGACCGCGCCGGTGACGCTCGTCCCATCGCTGCCGTTCTGGCCCGGCGGCCCGGCAGGGATGGCGTCGATCAAATCTTTGAGGCCGTTGAGCTGCCCGCGCATCTGCACGGCGTCGATGAGGGTGTTTTCTTGCGGAAGGTTGGGATCGTACATGAGGTTAAGGGCGTGCAGCGCCGTTGACGGTGGTTGACGGTGGTTGACGGTGGTTGACGGTTGTTGGCAGTGGTTTGGCAAACCACGGTCAACGGTGCGCAGCACTCTTCAGCCACCGTCAACCATGGCCAACAGCGCCTTCGGCGCTAAGGCGTCACCGTCACGCTCTGCACCGGCGTGAAGTCGCCCACGGGGGCGGCGTCATCGTAGAATTGCAGTTTGTACTCGCGCACTTCGGGCTGGCCGGCCGCCAGCAGCGGGCGCTCGTCGTTGTAGGGGCTGGCGAGGTCGATGCCCAGCATCTCCCAGGCACCGCCGCCACGGCGGGAAAAGATGATCACCCCCTGGCGGCCATACTTTTTGAAGACGATCTTCACACACTCGCAGCCGCCGGAGCGCTCGACCACCAGCGTGAAGGTGGGCAGCGGGTTCTGCGCCGCATCCTCTTGGCCGACGATGCCGAGCTGCAGGCCGATGGCCTCGGAGTAGTTCGGGCTGGCCTTGATCGTCTGCACGAAGTTGGAGATGCGGGTGAGCGCCCCTGGCAGCACCGCCGTCACGCCAACAGGCAGGGCGGGCACGGTGAAGGGCGGCAGCACGAAGGGGTCAGTCCCTGTTCCGTTGAACAGGCCGTCGATCGCTGCGGTGGCGGCGGGGCCGAACTCGCGTGCGCCTGTGAGCCATGCGCCGCAGCTGTACTGGCAGAAGCGGGCGTCATTGACACTGGCGGTCACGTCCGGGGCGGGCAGCGCCAGCGTGGTGTTGGCGATGGGTAGTTGAGTGGCGAAGTTGGCGAACCAGTCGGGGCGTTCGGACACAAGGCGGGGGAAGTAGGGCTGACGTTTCATGTTATGGCGTGTTCTGGGTTGGGTTGGGTTCTGAGCGGGAGGCTGCGGTGAAGCGCACCCCCAAAGGGCGGTGGAATTCCAGGTGGCGTGGTTCCAGGTCGGCATGGCTAGCGGGTGGAAATGACGAATTCCGCAGGACGAATGCCGAAGGGGAGGTGAGTGCAGGGCGGTTTGGATGGACGACAGAATCGTTCTGCGGCACGACAGAACCGCCCGTTTGTGCGACAAAACCATTCTGCGCCGCCGCAGCACCATTCTGCTGGACGACAAAACCATTCTGCTGCGCGAACGGCCCATGCTGTCGTCCGAAAGAATGACCCGGATGCACGGCAGAACCATGCTGCCAAGGCGCAGAACCATTCTGCAGGACGAACGAATCGTTCTGCACCGGTGCAGCATGAGGCTGCGCTAGAACAGAATCGTTCTACTGGACGAACGAACCATTCTGATGGGCGGCAGAACCGCGCTGTCGAACGACAGGACCAACCTGCACTCGTGCAAATCGCGAAAAACGCCTCTTCCCGGCGCAGCATCGTTCGTGTGGGCGCGGAATGACCGGTGTTGAGGCGGATTTTCATTTCGCCGCGATTTCAGCACGAAACGCGGCGCCGCTCCTAGCCAAGAAAACTTGGTCAGTCCTGCCGCGCCACCGCCGCGTTCACCACCACCTCCAGCTTCGTCCCCAGCCGCAGGCACAGCAGCGCCAGCGTTGTGATGCTGGGGCTGTGCGTGCCGTGTTCGATGTTCAGAATGGTCTGGTCGGTGAGCTGGCGTGGGATCGCCAGCGCATAGGCGCTGAGTCCCAGCGCCAGCCGCCGTGCTTTCAGTTCCGCACGGATGCGGCCATTGATCCAGGTGGGGTAATCGAATGGGGTTGGTGCATGAGTTGGGTCCATGCATGGCACGCTAGGAGGGTCAATTGCAGGTGCGCAAGAAAGGGGTAAGTGATGATTTATGACTCGCCGCTCTGTCACGAACCGACTCCTGAGCCTTTCCTGCGAAGACCCTGCACCCGTCCCGCCGTGGCGGATTCGACTTCTACATCTGCGCGTTTGAAACCCTGGAACACGCACAAGCACTCCAGGACCGCTTTCAAATCCACGGGGAGAAGATCCTGTGGGCAGAAGATGCCAAATGAGTCGTTCATTATCTGCCTGATTTAGAACCAGCAAACGCTACACTTGGCATCACGGCCTAGTGAGTATATGGTATCAAATTGGCATTGCATGACCCGGATTTCAATTCAGGGTGGCACCTATGAAGGCATTCCTCATTACCTTAGTGGTTGCGTTGACGGCAACTCTTCGCGCCGAGCCGCCGCAGGAATTGGCTGATTTCGCCAATGGTAGGACTTTCAAATACACGTCTAAAGATCATCAAAAAGCCGATGGTCTGATCATCAACTTTAAGGTTCCGGAATCGTGGGTTGGAAAGGAAGGGGATCGGCCTCATATCGTACAGAAATTTCTTTCTCGCAAAGAGGGATATATGGTGTCGGCGTCATTAATGGTCAGAAACCCATCCAAAACCCAAGGCGTAAAAATAACAGATGCAGAAATTTTGGCATCCCTTGAACCTGAAAAATATAAAAGCGGCCTTGTCCAAGGTATGATCCTTGTCGACTCCAACCCTGCAAAAATAGATGGCCTTCCGGGTTCTATCGCCAGGATAGCATATCACTCAAATGTCGCTGGAACGGAAGTAGACATGCTCATGGTGGATTACGCATTTGTTTACGATGCCAAGCTCATAAATTTAATGTTCGCCGTGGCCACCTCAGGCAAAGACCAAGTGGCATTACTGCCGCAGTACTTGGCTGATTTCTCTCCAGTTTTTTTGCAGATTGCCAATAGCATTGTCGTGGAAAACAGATGGAAGTAGCTTCATCGAAGCTCTCAAAGAGCCTTGCATGAATACCCCGTGAAACTCAGTGGATCCACAATAAAGCCCAAGACCTCGAGGAGAGAAGGAGTCCAAATCCTGCCAGTGGCAAGCGGGAAGCAATCTGCCGAAACCAAGGTTTAGTTGCTGCCCCACGCACGCACTTGCTCTTTTCGGAGTTGCGCCCCACCCTTGCCGGCACGAACCACCATCTTCGGCCGCCAAGCACGCTGACAGCGAGCTCAGCGCAAAACGGGGTCAGGCTACAGCTGGCTGACAAGCTGAATTACGTAGAACGCGAGCAGCCGGGTTTCCAATTTGCCAACGGGTGTGCGTGCGGAGACAACTACCTCATTTCCCCGGAAACACCGGCAGCACCTGTTTGAGGATGCCGGTGCCGGTCTTGAGGCCGTTTTCGATGATACCACCCGCGCCTTCCATTACTTTGCTGGGGAGTTTGGCAGCCTCTTCGCCAAGCACGGGCTTGAGCAATTCGGTGCCTTGGTTGAGCACTTGGCTTGGATTGTCGAGCAGCAGGGACATGCCAGCGGCACCGATCAAGCGTGAACTGAGATCTTCCTGTGGAGCGTCAATGGTACCGGCAATGCGGACATGCGTCCATTGTAAGCCGGGCGGGCCCGTGGGATTCGTCTCCACGAAGACGCGGCTACTGGCTCCGGGAATGCTGCTCAAGGTTTCGGGCGTGACGCCGACCATGAGATCGCCTGACACATTGCGGCCTTGAAAAT
>CANIZT010000356.1 GCA_947471905.1 Verrucomicrobiaceae bacterium | reverse complement strand
ATGGAGCTGAGGAAGACAAGCAGAGGAGGACGCGATGCGGAAATGCCCGTTGCTGGACGGACGGTCAAGGGAAAGATAGCGCAGGAACGAAGAGGGACGCTTTCTCTTACATCTGAAATCAACTCAGGCCGCCAGATTGACAAGAACTGAATTCACCGGACTGTCCACAGTCGTCTTCCACCTCGCTTTGCCCCACGCGTCCCCCAACGAAAATCCCGAAACCCTGCTCCAGAATGCCGAAAAGCGACTGGTTACTGGTGAGCGTATCATCGCGCGGTTGCTCACGGACCTAGACTGGAACCTGCACTTTCACGCAGGTCTCGTTGTATTGACCAATCTACGACTGCTCCATGTTGAAGTGGCTCAGTTTCAAGCATGGAAGCTTGAGGATGTGCAGGATTTGATTCTGGAGGAAATGGGAGCCACGGCGGCGATCCATTTGATGCACGCTGAGTCGAGTGTTTGGCATTGGCGGATCACGGTTGGACATGTGCGTGAGGTGGAGGCCTTTCTGGCGAAGTTAAAGGAACAGCGCGGGACAGTGACTTCGCAAACTGAGGCAGCGGAGGATGAGGAAGACGTTTTCTCGGTCGAAGAACCAGAGACGAAGACCTCCACCGGCCAGCCACTGGTCCGGCTCTTCAAGTTTTCCAGCAAATGGTACAAGCTGATGTTGTTGGGGTTTGTCCTCACCGTTGCTAGCACGGCTTCAGGATTGATTGGCCCGTGGCTGACGATGTCACTCGTCGATGAGGTGCTCATCCCACTACAAACTGCCACTAGCGATGTGCTTGTGGGACGCGTGTATCATTTTATGCTGATGCTGGCGGGCGCAGCGCTGCTGACATGGCTGCTGCAGTGGGCGACGACTTACGTCATCTCACGCGTGGCGGAGCGAGTCACTAGCCATATGCGGCGTGCCACCTTTGAGCATCTGCAAAAGCTCTCACTGACCTATTTTAACAAAAAGCGCACTGGCGATCTGATCTCACGCATCGGTTCGGATACGGACAACATCTCGCTCTTCATTTCGGTCAATTTCATCGACTTCGCCTGCGATGTGATGACGATTATTTTTACAGCAGTGATTCTCTTCTGGCTCAATCCGATGCTCGCTCTCGCAGCGATCGGGCCGCTGCCGATCGTGGCCTGGCTCGTGCAATGGGTGCGTAGCCACCTGCGCGGTGGTTTTGCTGCTGCAAGCCGTGCCTGGAGCGCGATGAATAGCGTTCTTTCCGATACGATCCCGGGTGTTCGCGTGGTGAAAGCCTTTGCTCAAGAGCAGCGTGAGATCGAACGCTTCCGCGAGCAGGACCAGCAGATCTTTGACACCAATGACCGTGTGAATCGCACCTGGTCCTTCTTTGAGCCGACGATCAGCCTGCTAACTGACATCGGTCTGCTTGTCATCTGGGGTGTTGGTGCATGGAGCGTCGCGTATGAGCACACGACGGTGGGTGTGCTGACAGGCTTTGTTCTCTATGTTGGCAGATTCTATGGCAAGCTCGACTCCATGAGCCGATTTGTGGCCTCTGCGCAGCGAGCGGCTTCAAGTGCGCATCGCATCTTCGACATCCTGGATGTGAAGCCCGATATGCCAATCACATCGGGTATGCGCAAGGTCGGCCGATTGAGCGGTGCGATCGAGTTTCGCGGCATCAAATTCCGCCATGGCTCGCGCCAAATCATTCGAGGCATCGATTTGAAGATCGCACCCGGTGAAATGATTGGCCTCGTCGGTCCAAGCGGCGCAGGTAAGACGACGTTGGTCAATCTCGCCTGCCGTTTCTTTGATGTGAGTGAGGGCGCTGTGCTGGTGGATGGCCACGACCTTCGTGAGATCGATGTGGTCGATTATCGGCGGAATCTGGGTCTCGTGTTGCAGGAGCCGTATTTGTTCTTTGGCACCATCGCTGAAAACATCGCGTATGGGAAACCGGATGCGACACGGGCGGAGATCATCGCCGCTGCGAAGGCTGCACGTGCGCATGATTTCATCCTGAAACTCACGGATGCCTATGACTCGATGGTCGGTGAGCGCGGTCAGCAAATTTCTGGCGGGGAACGCCAGCGCATCAGCATTGCGCGCGCCTTGCTTGTCAATCCAGCCATCTTGATTCTCGATGAAGCAACTTCCTCTGTGGACACCGAAACAGAGCGTGAGATCCAGGCTGCGCTTGATCATCTCGTCAAAGGTCGCACAACCATCGCCATTGCGCATCGCCTGGGCACATTGCGAAAAGCCAACCGACTCGTCGTCGTCGATAACGGCGTCATCAGTGAAATTGGCACGCATGAAGATCTCATGAACCGCAGCGGCACCTATGCGCGGCTGCATCAAGCCATGGTGGAGGTGAACCAAGCATGATCGACCTCATATCCATCCTCCAGCAGTCCGATGTGCGTCCCATACGGCTCTTTCCACTAACTGATCCAGAGCGCTGGGTCGCCATACTCGATTCAAAAGGCCAAGAAGTCGCCTGCATCGAAGATCCGGCCACGCTGGATGCCACGCAACGTGCTGCACTCAATGCAGCGCTGGCCAAGCGTCATTTTGTGCCCGTCATTCGCCGCATCTTGACGATCACACGCGCTCCCGATGGCCACGACTGGCTCGTCGAAACCGATCGCGGCACCACAACCTTCCGCATTGAGACCGATGAGAGTATCCAGAGCCTCGGCTCCGGGCGCATCGTGATCATCGACAAATTAGGCACGCGTTATCTCGTGCCAAAAATCACCGACCTAGACCGCGACAGCCGCCGCAAACTTGAACGCTACTACTGACCATTAATGAACCTCGTCTTCTGTCTGGTCAGCCTTCTCGGCGCCTTTCTGCTTTTCCAGGTGCAGCCTGTTATCAGTAAATTCATCCTACCATGGTTTGGTGGTAGCCCCGGTGTCTGGACGACCTGCATGCTGTTTTTTCAGGTGGTGCTTTTTGGCGGTTACAGCTACGCCCATTTATTGGCGAAGTGCAGGCCGCGCACGCAGGCATGGGTGCATGGATGTGCGCTTCTCATCGCGATGTTGCTCCTGCCTATCGTTCCAGATGTGACGCTGAAGCCCACGGGAGCTGAAGAACCTGTCGCGCGTATTTTGATGCTGCTCGCATTGACGGTTGGTTTTCCTTATCTGGTGCTCTCAGCTACTAGTCCGCTGCTCCAGGTATGGTTTTCGCATTTGTATCCGCAGCGCAGCCCATGGCGGCTATATTCGCTCTCCAACATCGGCTCACTTACCGCGCTGATGAGTTATCCCGTGCTCATTGAACCGCGTTGGGACGTGGTGACGCAGGCGCAGGTGTGGTCCGGTGTTTTCGTTGCCTTTGTGCTGCTCATGGCTGTCTGCGCTTTTAGTAACCGAACGCGTCCTGATGAGATCACGCCCGAGGGCGATCCGCATCCGCATGCAGAAACTCATGCCGTAAAACCCACCTGGATGCGGCGGGTGCTTTGGCTGCTGCTACCAGGTTTCGCTTCACTGCTATTGCTAGGCACTACCAACTATGTCTGTCAGGACGTCGCTGTGATTCCCTTTCTATGGGTGGCGCCTCTGAGCTTGTATCTGATTTCATTCATCATCTGCTTTGATCATCCACGTTGGTATAGGCGCAGCGCCTGGGCACTGCCAGCGATGGCGCTGCTGTTCTTTGGCTCAGCCATGTATGAGTTTGAGCATTGGTCGCCAGACTTTGTGACTGAACTGGTCGTCCTATTGGCTGCTATGTTCGCGGCATGCATGGTGTGTCATGGTGAACTCGCGCTGCTGAAACCTAACACGAAATATCTCACCGAGTACTACCTGCTGATGTCGGCTGGTGGAGCGCTCGGTGGGCTGATAGTGAGTATTGTGGCTCCGCTGGTGTTTGATACCTATTTGGAATGGTCTTTGGCACTGATTGTAGGCTTTGCGCTTGCCGCTTGGGCCGCTTTCGCGGGCATGCCTCCGGTGTTGCGCAGACGACCTTGGCAGGTCGCCTGGGGAGTGCTGGCGCTGGTTGGAATCATCTTCTTGGCTAAGTGGGAATTCACCTTTGACGAGAAAAAGGAACTCCATCGTGACTTCTACGGCATGCTTTCCATTTCTGAGTATCAAGACGAGGACACAGGCGAGACGTTTCGTTCCTTTATCCACGGTAGCATCAAGCATGGTCGGCAAAACATGACGCTGGAGCATCGCCGTGATCCACTGACCTACTACTCGCATCCATCAGCCATCGGTCGTGCTTTAGACACGCTAAAAACCAAGCCTGATGCGCGGATCGGCGTCATCGGCATGGGCGCAGGCACCGTCGCCTGCTACGCTGAAAAAGGACAGACTTATCGCTTCTATGAGATCAATCCCAACGCTGAGCGGTTAGCCCTGAAGTGGTTTACCTTCATTCCAGACATGCTGGCACGCGGGGGGATATACGAGCCCGTTATTGGCGACGCGCGCCTCTCGCTTGAGCATGAGAAGCCGCAAAACTTTGACGTGATGTTATTGGACGCCTTCAGTGGAGATTCCGTGCCTGTGCACCTGCTCACACGTGAAGCTTTTGATCTCTATTTACGCCATCTCAAGCCGGACGGCATCATTGCCGTGCATATCACCAATTACTCGCTCAACCTCGCTCCCGT
>CANIZT010000355.1 GCA_947471905.1 Verrucomicrobiaceae bacterium | reverse complement strand
TACAACGTCCTGCTCATCGATGCCGATTTACGTCGTCCCAGCATGCACACGCATTTCGATGTCAGCCACGCTGTCGGCCTCACAAATTACCTCACTACCGACATCCGCCTCGAAGACGTTGTTATTCGCACTCAGGTGGAAAACCTATTCTTCCTCCCCAGCGGTCTCTTGCCTGCTGACAGTGCTGGTTTGCTCAATTCTCAGCGCATGGTCGATCTCATCGCCGATGTGAAAAGCCGCTTCGATCTCGTCTTGATCGATTCGCCGCCCATCCTTGGCGTCAGCGATGCCTCTGTGCTCGCCAACATCGCCGACATGACGATAATTGTTGTCCAGCATCGTAAACTGCCGCGTCACATGCTTATGCGCGTGAAGCAGAGCGTCGAAAACGTCGGTGGCAAGGTCGTCGGCGTTGTCCTCAACAACGTCGATCTCCGCAGCGATGCCCAATACCAGTACTACACCAGCTACTACACCTACTACTCGCCCACAAACGCTCCCGGCAGTGCTCAGGGCGGTAAAGCACGCCGTCGTCGTGCCAAAGCAGAAACCACCGCTACCGCACTAGTTAGTAGTACCCAGCCCCTGTCGCGGCTGGATAGCGATGATGTCTTTTAATCCTCTTCAATGCCCACCCTTATGAACACACGCATCTTCTTCAGCATCCTGGCCGCTTGCGCGTGCGCGTATGCTCCGGCACGCGCCCAGAACGGCGAACTCGCTCTCAAGGCCAACGACCGCGTCACCATCTCCATCGGCGGCATTCCCGACAACGAAGTGCCACAGATCAGTAAGGTGTACACCATCAGTGACAATGGCACCGTCAACCTCCTCCACATCGGTGAAGTCCGCGCTGCCGGCCTCAAACCCTCCTCGCTTCAGCGTGCCATTGAGCAGACCTACGTCGCCAAAGAAATCTACACTCGCCCCACTGTCACCGTCTCCACCGATGACAGCGCCGCAACCGCCCGCATGGTTTATGTCATCAGTGGCTGCGGCAAAAACGGCCCCATCCCTTGGAATTCCGGCATGACCATCCTCAAGGCCGTCGGTGCCGCCGGTGGATTCACTCCCTTTGCCAAGCCCAGCAAGACAAAGCTCATCCGCGACGGCGTCACAACTGAGGTCAATCTCAAAGACATCAGCTCCAATCCCGCCCGCGACATCAAGCTCCAGCCCGAAGACCAGATCATTGTGCCGGAGTAAAGGCTGTAGAAAGAGGAAATTACAATCCCAAATCCGTCACTGCTCCTAAGCTCGCACTGGTGGTGAGTTTCGCAAATTTAGCCAACACACCACGGGTATAACGTGGCTTCGGTTGCTTCCACTTGGCGAGACGAGCTTTGAGTTCGGCGGAAGGAATGCCGAGCATGATCGCGCGTTTCTCGGCGTCGATAGTGATGGCATCGCCGTTCTTGATGACGGCAATCGGGCCACCCACAAAGGCTTCGGGTGTGACATGTCCAACGACGAAGCCGTGGCTGCCGCCACTGAAACGGCCGTCCGTGATGAAGGCGACGTCTTTGCCTAAACCTTTGCCCATGATGGCCGATGTCGGTGAAAGCATTTCGCGCATTCCCGGCCCGCCTTTCGGTCCTTCCATGCGCACGACGACGACGTGGCCCTTTTTGACCTTGTCATTGAGGATGGCTTGCAGCGCAGTCTCTTCGGATTCGAACACGATGGCTTTACCGGTGAACTTGAGGCCTTCTTTGCCGCTGATCTTGCCGACGGCGCCTTCGGGGCAAAGGTTGCCTTTGAAGATAACAAGGTGGCTGTCCTTCTTGATCGGATTCGATAGCGGGCGCACGATTTGCTGATCCTTCGGCCAGAAGATTTTGGAGTTCCTCATGTTCTCCTTCATCGTCTTGCCGGTGACGGTCAGGCAGTCGCCGTGCATGAGGCCTTCGTCGATGAGCGTGCGGATGAGCGGGACGGTGCCGCCGATCTTCACGAGGTCGTTCATGAAGTATTTGCCGCTGGGCTTCAGGTCAGCCAGCACAGGTGTTTTTTTGCCGATGCGGACGAAGTCGTCGAGACCTAGCTTCACGCCGGCGGCGTGGGCCATAGCGATGAGGTGCAGGACGGCATTGGTGGAGCCGCCGAGCGTGATGATGAGCGTGATCGCATTCTCAAAGGCCTCCTTCGTCATGATGTCGCGCGGGGTGATGCCGAGTTTGATCATGTTCATGACGGCCGCGCCGGCGTCGAAGCAGTCGATGAGCTTATCGCTACTCACAGCGGCCTGGGCGCCGGAGTTGGGGAGGCTCATGCCCATGGCCTCAATGGCGCTGGCCATGGTGTTGGCGGTATACATGCCACCGCAGGAGCCTTCTCCTGGGATTGAGTGCTCTTCGATGTCCTGGAGCTGCGCATCGCTGATCTTGCAATTTGCGTGCTGTCCCACGGCTTCGAAGACGGTGACGATGTCCGCATCCTTTTTCTCCACACCGACACAGCCGGGCAGGATGGTGCCGCCATAGACAAACACCGCCGGGCGGTTCATGCGCGCGATGGCGATCATGCAGCCGGGCATGTTTTTGTCACAACCGCCGATGGCGACGTAGCCGTCCATACCTTCGCAGCCGACGACGGTTTCGATGGAGTCCGCGATGACCTCACGGGACACGAGCGAGTATTTCATACCCTCTGTACCCATCGAGATGCCGTCGGAGATGGTGATGGTGTTGAAAATGATCGACTTGCCGCCAGCAGCGTCCACGCCCTTCGCGCTTTCCTTGGCGAGACGGTCAATGTGCATGTTGCACGGCGTGACCATGCTCCAGGTGCTGGCGATGCCGATCTGTGATTTCTTGAAGTCCTCCCGCTTGAAGCCCACCGCGTGCAGCATCGCACGGCTGGCGGCACGTTCAGGCCCATCGACGACGATGGCGCTGTGTTTGCGATGAAGAGATGGTTTGGCGGCGGCTTTTTTGGGCATGGATTGCTGGGGTGGGCGCGCAAAATGGCAGGCACCATCACGCACGCAAGCAGCCTTTGCGGCAGTTCCCGCACAGCGTTTGGCAAGAACCGCATGGTTACCCGGCCTGCTTTGCGCGATGAACTGGATGTGAGATTCCTCGCCACAAGCGCTTTCGCCCTTTTAGCCCTCGCCTCCGCTTTGTCAGCGGCGGATGGCTTCGCACCGATGGATTTCAATCTCTACATGCAGGGCCGCTACGTGTATGAGCGCAACTGCATCGTCTGCCACGGTCCGCGTGGCGATGGCAATGGCGAACTCAGCCCAACGTTGAAGCCCAAGCCGCGCTCCTTCCGCGAAGGCATGTTTAAATTTCGCTCCACTCCGCTAGGCATGCTGCCCACAGATGATGACTTGCGACACACCATCCGCAGTGGCCTCAGCGGTACCGCCATGGGCATGTTCTCCCAGCTTTCCACGGACGAAATCGATGCCGTCATCACCTATGTGAAGTCCTTCTCACGCCGTTGGCGCAAGCCAGAGAACCATGCTGAGCCTATCCAGTTTGCCTCTGCTCCCGACTGGCTCAAAGAGCCTGCCGCGCTAAAGAATCACGCAGCAGCAGGTCAAAAACTCTTCGCTGTGAACTGTGCCGCCTGCCATGGCGAAAAAGCCGACGGCAAAGGTCCGGCGGCCATCACTTTGAAGGACATCTGGGGCATTCCCGCTGCTCCATCAGACCTTCGCCAGTCGCATCTTCGCTGCGGCGATGCTCCCGCCGACATCTTCCGTGTCCTTGCCACAGGTCTAAACGGCACCCCCATGGTCAGCTTTGACTCCACGCTCACAGCGGACCAGCGCTGGGACATTATCGCCTACATCTTCAGCATCCGAATGCCATCTGGCCCTGTTCTGTGAGTTTCACCTGCCAAAGAAGAGGCGCATCTGGGTCGTCTTGGCAAGACTTGCTGCTCACGGTCAGAATACCGTGATCACCACCGTTCTTTGCAGTCTATGAAATCCATTCTCTGCGTTTTCCTGATCTCCGCGGTGCAATCCTTCGCAGCCGATGTCGCATCCCTCCAAAAACTCGGAGCAAAACTTACCGAGACCGCCGGAGTAGTGACGCAGGTGCAGGTGAAGTGCGATGCCTTTACCGAGGCGGATTTTCGCACGCTTGGCAGTTTCACGACGATCAAGGACCTCACTATCATCGGCAAAACGATCACGGACGATACATTGGCACTGCTCACGGGTCTCACCGATCTCGAACGGCTCAGCAGCGACGGCATCCAGCTCACGGATGAAGGCTTTAAACACTTCGTTGCCTTTCAGAAGCTCAAGTCGCTTTCCTTCTTTCATCCTGCGTTTCGTTCGGAAAAATTCACCGGCAGTGGCCTGAGCTATCTCAAAGCGTTGCCAAAGTTGGAGAAGCTCACTTTTGCCGGATCAACAGCTGGAGATACAGCGATGGAAGCCATCGGTCAGCTCACACAACTCAAGGAATTCCGCACCTGGCACACGGCCCAGTCACAGGCTGGTAATGCGCACCTCTTGAAGCTCCCGCTGACTGCTTTACGCATCGGCCAGCGTCTGCCAAATGGCAAAGATTCGCCCGTCAGCTTTGATGAATCGACGATGGCGACGCTCGCGCAGATCAAAACGCTCGAATCTCTCGAACTCACGGAAGCCCGTCTTAGCGCAAAAATCATCCCACAGCTCAAAGTCCTGCCCAAACTCACCAAGCT
>CANIZT010000354.1 GCA_947471905.1 Verrucomicrobiaceae bacterium | reverse complement strand
GACGGCGATTTGTTTGAGGACGTGAAAACCACTGCTCCAAGTGACGGCGGCATCGTCGATCTGCCAGCCTTCCGGGGGCTTGAGGAAATGCACGAGGGCAAAGACAAATGTTCCGGCGATCAAGGCAGTGCGCGTGGACATGGTGCGCAGCAGCAGGCCGAGGAGCAGGCCGCGGAAGAAAAACTCCTCGACGATGCCAGCGCCGAGCGCGGCGGTGATGGGTTCACCGAATTTGAACCAGCGCGGCTCCGGATGCAGTTGATACGCGCCGATCTTGAAGAAAACGAAGCCGAGAACGAGGAGCAGGCCACTGGCTAGTGCGAAGCCGAGCGCCCACTGCTTGATGCCAGCGCTGAGCGGTTTCCATGTCGGCAGCAGCGAGCGATCCAGTTTCACCCAGCGCAGGAACGGCCAGATGAGCACGATGGCGCAAACGAGCACAGCGCGGTTGAAGTAGCGGGTAAAGTGGGCGCGCTCGATTTCGGAGCGCAGCCACTTGGCCATGCCGATGTCCTGCCACGAAGGCGTAGATAACCAGCCGTAGGATGCTTTGCCGAGGTGAAACAGCGGTACGGCCAGCAAGGCACCGCCGAGCATGACGACGAGAAGGTAGAGCAGGAGTTTGGGCAGGGCAGAGGAACTACCGGGGCTGGCGGCTTGCATGGAGGCGATACTAGCGCATCCTGCGCGCTCTCAATGACCAAAAACCAAATCCACGAATGGCACGAGCGTCTGGAAGACGGCCGCAAGCAGTACATCCGCGCGTACTGGGATTCCCGTGAATGGCTGTTTCGGATCGCTCATCCCGACGGCGAGTCGTGGACGCCGGTGGACAGACCGGAGCCGGAGCGCTGGCTGGAGTTGCGTGATTTGTTGTTCCGCAAGTATCAGCGCAAGAAGTTGCCGTGGAAGTATGTGGAGCAGCTCGATAAGAAGCTGGAAGGCATGGGCCTCAAGCCTGATGGCACCAAGATTAGTGACGAATAAGGCGCTCTCGCGTTTTATTGGGCAGCGGCGTTGGCTTTGATCTCGGCAGTGACGCCGCCGCCGTAAGCAGCACCAAAACGCATGCCGACATGCACGTCGGGAAAACTAAAGCGACGGTCGGCGCGTGCGCTCAATCTGCGAGATGCGAATCCAAGCACGGCGGCGATGGCGGCAGCAACTCCAAGCGCCGTGACCAAGATCAGTGCGAAACGTTTCTCACCACGCTGAATCCAGAGCGATTGCTTGAGCCTCACACTCTCCATGACACGTAGGCGATCGATCCAACAGCGTGTGGCAAGGGCCAGGCGCTCGTCGAGTGTGAGCTTGGTATCAAGCAGAATGCGACGTGTCTCCTGCATGATTTCGACGAGTTCGGTGGAAGGGTAGCGTTCCCAGAACTCAGGGGCGAACGACATAGCGCTGCTGTTGCTGGCACGTTCAAAGGCCATGAGCACGGCAGGACGCAGTCCGCTCCATTCGCGGCGGGTGGTTTGAGCCTGCCGCCGGACGGTGACACCCGCCGGCGTGAAACTGGCAGCGGTAATCCACGCATCACATTTCAGATCTTCGCGGAATAGCTTCAACTCTTGCGCGATCTGACGGTGAGTTTCGTCAGTGAGCGCCCGGGTTTCATCCTGGATGCCGTCAACAGGTGGTGTGGTCTGCGCAAACACCCATCCGGCCATGAGTAGCCAGCCAGCCAGTGCTGGAACAAGCAGGTGAGGTCTGGGGTGATTCATTGATCGCATTCGCTCGTTACTCTGTGTCATTCACGCTCTGACGGCAACCTTCAGGAGAAATTGTCTCCATTAAAACTCGGAAACCAAAATAAAAGAGCATCGTTTGTCTTCTTCAGATGGATCCAGCTTAAATGGCGCTTTAGAGGCCTGCCAAATCCGACACAATCTTTGCTGAGATTTGGGTGTAAGGCTTTCGTTTGACCATGCACACCATGAAACGTCTCATCTCTGTTTTTCTCTGCGCCCTCTGTGGGTTCACTTTGGCCGCTGACAAACCCAACATCATCCTCATCTACACCGACGACCACGGTCACGCCGATCTCGGCATCCATGGCGTGATGAAGGACATCAAGACGCCGAATCTCGATGCGCTGGCCCGCAGCGGCGTGGTGGCGACGCATGGCTATAGCACAGCGCCGCAGTGTGTGCCTTCACGCGGCGGACTGATGACGGGAAAATTTCAAGGACGCTTCGATCTCGACAACAACGGCTCCGCGCTGGACGGCTTTAACAAGGAAACCACCATCGCCACGCGATTGCAGAGCGCGGGCTATGTGACTGCGCAATTCGGCAAGTGGCATCTCGGACCGCAGAACGAGATCACGCGGCATGGCTTCAAGCATGTGTATTCGCAGCACGGAGGGCAGAAATTCGCCGCGAACATCACGCTCGATGGCAAAGATCGACCGATGAGTGATCTAGCGCCTGAAGCATATCATCTGGATGGCTGTTCCAAGGCGGCTGCGTCGATTATTGAGCGCTACAAGGACCAGCCTTTCTTCCTCTACGTCGCCTATCGCGGCCCGCACACACCGCTGGATGCGCCGCAGAGCTACATGGACCGCTTCCCCGGCGAGATGCCGGAACGACGCCGCGCCGCGCTGGCGATGCTGTCAGCCATCGACGACGGCGTGGGACTCATCACGAGCACTTTGAAGAAACATGGCCTCACTGAGAAGACCCTGATCTTCTTCATCGGTGACAACGGCGCGCCACTGAAGATCCACAAGATCGACTCGCCACTCAATGGCGATGCAGGAGGTTGGGACGGCAGCCTTAACACACCACTCAACGGCGAAAAAGGCATGTTGGCCGAGGGCGGCATGTCCACGCCGTATCTGATCGCGTGGTCAGGCACGATCCCCGCTGGGCAGACTTATGAGCATCCCGTCAGTGCCCTCGATGTCGCAGCGACTGCTGCCGCGATCACGAACCTGCAAGTGAAGTCCGGCGATCTCGATGGCGTGAACCTCCTTCCACACCTCACTGGCGAAAACAAAGCCCCACCTCACGATGCGCTCTACTGGCGCTGGATGGCCCAAAGCGCTGTGCGCGTAGGAAACTGGAAACTCTTGCGCGGTGGCGAGCGCGAATACCTCTACGATCTCGCGGCAGATCGCGAGGAGAAGCACAACCTTGCTGCGAAGTATCCTGAGATCGCCACACGCCTCCGCACCAGGCTCAAAACCTGGGCCGATACGCTCAATCCACCCGGCATGGCACTCGGCCCCATGGCATCGACTTGGAATGACTACTTCGATCACTACCTCGAAGGCAAAACCATCGCAAACACGCCCAGCAAGGCACCCAAAGGAGAAGCTGATGCGAGCATCCAAGGATGGTTGGCACGTAATGGCACTCTCAACGTGAAGGATGGAGTCCTGCAACTCACCGCCGACAAAAGCAAACAAGCACCATTTATCACCCGCAGCCAACTCAAGCTCAAAGGCCCACTCACCGCCACGCTTTGCATCAAATCAAACACTGCCGGCGCAGGCGGTATCGCCTGGCGCATGGATGGAGATAAAGACTTCCTCCCCGCGAACCGAGTCGCCTTCAAAGTCAGCGCTGAGAGCGATTGGCAGACACTTGAGGTCGAGCTTCCTCCAAGCGGCAAGATCATTCACCTGCGCTTGCATTTGCCTGGAAGCAGTACTCAGCTTCAAAAGCTCGAACTCAAAGATGCGGCAGGCAAAACCGTGCTTAGCCTCAAACCCTGATGCAAATGGCTTTCGCGGCTGACATTTCGGGTCGCCATTGATATCCGACAAAGGGTTTACGGAGTATTGCGATTGTGTTGCTGTGATGCAGGGTGATTCAGATGAAGAACAAACCATTGATCTTCACCGACCGGCTGCTCGCATGGCTAGTTTTGGTGATCTGCACGATTCGCCTCGGAGGCTTAGCTGCAGCCGGTGAGGTGATCCTTCCTGGCATTGCAACGAGCAAACTCGATGAAGAACTCAAAGGTCAGATCTTGGTCGAGGAAATAAACTGTGTGGCGTGCCATGCGAGCACCGCAGCGTTTGCTGCGCAGTCGAAGAAAGCACCACGGCTGGCTGCGGTGGGTTCGCGGGTGAATCCGGCATATATGGAAGCGTTCATTCGTGATCCGCATGGCACGAAGCCGGGCACGACGATGCCGGATGTGATGCCGACGGTGGACAGAGGGCGAACCGCGACGGAGATCACTCATTATTTGCTATCGCTGAAGAAGAACGACTTTGAATTGCAGCCGCCTGATGCCGTTGCGGCGAGTTTGGGTGAAAAACTGTTCCATTCGCGTGGCTGCGCGGCCTGTCACTCGCCGCGCGATGCAAAAAGTGTCGAGACGCTGAAGCAAACCTCTGTGCCACTCGGTGCGCTGGAGAAAAAATACAGTTTCAAGAGTTTGGTGGGCTTTTTGCGGCAGCCTCATGCGAGTCGGCCTTCGGGACGGATGCCGGACATGCGATTGCAGGGACGCGATCTGGACTGCATCGCGCACTACCTGCTGCGTGACACACGCGTGCCTGGCAATCTCGCTTTCACCATGTATCGCGGCCAAGTTTGGCAAGGAATCGACAGCGATGAAGTGGAACCGGAGAAGGCGGACTATGTGAAGGATTTTTCGTTGTCGCACTTCGGCAAGGTGCATCACCACGCGGCGATCCAATACGAG
>CANIZT010000353.1 GCA_947471905.1 Verrucomicrobiaceae bacterium | reverse complement strand
GTCATCGAATAGCCCAGGTGGTAATCGATCACGACCTTGTCCCAGCGCTCCAGCCCCGTGTTCGCATCGATGCAGACGAGATGGGCGTCAAAGGTGTTCAGATACACGGAGTCGCCGAGGATGGCGATGCCGCGATTGTTGGTGCCACAGCAGATCGGAACATCGCCCGCGAGCGCGGGCCGGCGATAGGTCCAGATTTTGCGGCCCGTCTTGGCCTCGAGCGCCGTGACGATCGTGGGCCGCTCGCTGATGTACATGATGCCATCGACCACCAGCGGCGTGACCTCCCATTTGACGGTCTCGTCCTGCTGGTACATCCAGACCGGCTTCAAGTTCGCCACGTTCGCGGGCGTGATCTCGGTGAGCAGCGAGTAGCGCTGCGCGGCGTAGTTGCCGCCGTAGGTCATCCAGTTGCCGGGCTCGTTCGCCGAATTGCGAATGCGCTCGTAGCTCAGATCGGTCTTCAACTGGGCGAGCGCCGCCGTCGCGGTGGCGAGCATGAGCAGCCCGAGGGCAACGGGGCAGGTGAAACGGCGGAACCGTCCGACGCCGACAAAGGGAGGAATCAGGGTAATAGACATGGTTGGGGAGACACTGGAACCTGACTCAGCTGGAGGGGTAACTGAGCCGCGGGGATAAGGACCGACGGCGGAGGCTTGTGGCGGGCTCGCAGTCCGGCAAGCCATAAGCCGAGGACCAGGGCGGATCGTTCACTCCGGGCGAGACGAACAACTTCCGCCTCTCAAAAGCTGGAACGATGCAGTGGAACGAAACCGGCGGGTGTGGGCACCCGCCCTCCAGGGTAGGCGGATCGTTCAGACTTCCGTTCGCGTTCCTCTCAAAGAGCAATCCATGGAGGGACGGTGCCCCCACCGTCCACAGCTGCATTTCGTCGAGCTGAACGTTCAGCAATCAGTGCAACGCTGCCACTCGTCAGCAGGCCTCTGTCCTTCGTTCGAGAAACGGCCCGGCGGCGAGCGCCGGCCCTACATTTGACTGCATCGTTCCGGCTCAAGAGACCTGCGCAGTCCGCGGATAAGCTCGAGCGGTTGAACAGGAGCCAATCCGAGTGTCGTCCGAGCGGGATTAAATCCAGCCCATCGGTGTAATCGGTGGCTAGAGCGGTTTAAATGATACTGTAGCCGTAAAGAAAGGAGGGCGTGCACGAGGCACGCCCCTACATCGATTGTCATTTCGTGTAGGGGCGGGCCTCGTGCACGCCCAAATATAGCTACGGGATTCTTTAAGCCGCCCTAACCGTCGGAGGGTTCGCGCGGAACCCTCGAGACACGAAACGATCCGGGTGAATCCGTTTCAAAAAGTCGGACGGCCCTCACGAAAACGAGGCAAGGCCGGGTGAGGGGCGAAAAAAATCGCGCTGGCGGTAAACCGCCAGCGCGACGTTTTAAGTACCTAAACCTAACTCTCGGTTTAGTAGGAGAACTTCGCCGACAGCGTGTAATTCCGCGGGGGCTGGAAGTTATACGCTCCCGGGACAGCCATGATGCCCGTATTCGAGACATCATTATTCCGCGGAACGTACTGCAGCGCGTTGGCCGTCGAATTACCGGTCGTGCTGTTCTCGATCACCGGACGGCTCATGTCGAAGAGGTTATCGATCGCCAGGTCGAACTGGACCGTCTTCGGCTTCACACGAGCGAAGCGGCCACCTTCCTTGAACCGATAGGTGTAGGAGATGTTCGCCGTACCCCTCGTGAAGCCACCCACCCACAGGTAGTTGGTGATGGTCGCGTCCGGCGCGAGGATGGCCTTGGCGGGATTATTCGGGTCCGGGATGCTATTCCGGCTGGTGTTGCCGAGGATCTGCCGACCACGCCAGTTCAGCGCGACGCCGGCACGAACCCCGTTCAAAAATCCAGACGTGAAGCGATAGTCCGTGGCGATATTCCCGGAGTAGATGGGACCACCCGTCTGCCGGGTCACAGCCGTGTTGTCGGCGAGGATCGCCGGAACCGTCGTCGCGTAGTAGTTGTTGAACGCCGTGACGCTCGAAACGATCCGGTTGACGTTGATCTTGGTCGGATCGTTGATGGCCGGATTGATGGTGGCCTGATTGTTGGCGTCGATCAGGATGCCGGCGTCGGATGCGATTTGGCGGATCACCGGATCGAATTCCTTGAGCCAGCCCGGGACGTCAGGTCCGACGTTCTTCTGGACGGGGTTGTTTTGGGCCCCGTTCACGATGAGGCGCCAGTTCTTCGTCAGATTCGCCGTCAACTCCATCTCGTAGCCATCCGTTTCCGTGGTGCGAGTGGTGTTGATGCCGAAGCCGAAGTAGGGCTCGAAGCTGCGGATGTTACGGCCGGTTTCGCTCAGGTCACCAATCGGCGGAGTGTTGGCAATCGAGTTGACGGTGCCGAAGAAACCGCCGCTGACACCGACTGATGCGCCCTCCTGATAGGCACGATACCAACCGAGCGAGAAGGCGAGCTTGCCGTTCGGCAGCGTGACGCGAACGCCAGCGTCGTAACTCTGAGCCTTGGTGTTCGGAATCAGGGTGCGGTAGACGTTCAAGTTACTGCCGCCCAGATCGAACGTATTGCTGTTGTTGGCGTAGACACCCAGCCAGGACGTCAGGTTGACGACGGCGCCGAAGGTCCGGGTGTTAACACCGGTTTTGAGAATCGGCGGACGGAAGTCATCCTGGAACTTTTGACCGGCGTATTGGGGCTGGGGTACAAGGACGCCCGCGGAGTTGGGCGTACGCGGACGGGCCGAAGCGGCCTGATTGGGGCCCGTGGGGACACCCGCCGCATTGATGGGAGTATACCGGAGCTGCCAGTAGTCGGCGGGGGCGGCCGGCTTGAGCTTTTGGGTAAAGCCATCCCAATCCGCGGGCTGGTCGTCCGAGGTCAGCAGATGGTAATCGCCCAGTTCCGTCGTATCGCGACGAACCGAACCAATTAGCACGAGACGATTCTTGAACAGGTTCATGTTCGCGGAGGCCTGGATGAACTTGAACTTGCGCTCGAGATTGCTCGTCGGTCCAATGCGATTGGGCTGAACATACCAGCGGGGCGTAAGCTCCGCCTTCGTCCCCACCGTCGGATCGCTGACGGTGTAAGCGCGCTGCTCCGGATGGACCGTGGGAAGCTTGCCGCGCAGGTTGGGGTACAACCGGGTTTGAATGGAGAAGATGTTCCGGTCCGGGGCCGGCATGAACGCCCGTAAATCGGAACCGGGAAGCACACCCTTGTGCAGCGGCAGGAGGAAGAAGTATTGCCGGCTATTGCGGTACTCGTAGTTCAGGCCTGCAATCACGCCGGCCTGGAAACGGCCCCAACGGGTGTCCTTCACGTACACCGTCTGGAGGTTGATATTTTTGCGGAGGGGATCCCGGTCGAATGCGAAGTTGTTATACTCCGAGAAGGGCTGCAGGAATTGCGGATTCGGGGTGCCATCCGGCTTGGTCCGGTTGATGTCGATCTCGAAATTGTACATGCCGTTGGCGGCGGTGTACTCAGTCCAGCGATAGACCCGGTTCTGGTCGGCGGACAGCTCGACGAAGAAGTTGTCGGACGGCCGGTAGGTGAAATAGACGCTCATGTCCTGCACCCGCTCCCAGCTGGTCGGATACTTGTCATCCGCTTCCCAGAGGGGTGTGAAGGTCTTGCTCGGGAGCCAGAAATACGGGGTGCCCGCGCGAGCCGCCGCGAAGCGATCCGGATGGTCCCACGTTTCGGTCATGGGCATGCCCGCGCCGTCGTTCAAGTTGAGACCGATGCTCTTGATCGGCTTGCCGTTGAGGTAATTGTTCAGCGTCGGGCTGGCGTTATAGACCGCGGCCTGAGTCCGGAAGCGGTTAACCCAGTTATAGACCTCATTCGGCCGATCCGGATCGATCACGAAACTGCGTGGCTTCCGGTTGACGCCCGCGATGGCCATCTGCGTGTTCGTCATCGCCGGATCCGCGGCGGAAGACGTGAATTTGCCGTCCCACGCCGAGATGTTGTCCTTGCTGCGATTCGTGCCCGAGACCTTGTCGGTGGTACGGTACTCGTATTCCGCGCGCACGGAGAACTTTGAGTTGATGTTGTACACGCCGGCCAGGGTGAGGCCCTTCTTCATTTCCGATTCGTAGAGTCGGAACGTCTTGTTCGACTGCCAGAGGAGATTCGTGCGGATGGCCACCTTATCGTTCAGTGGCTGGTTGATATCCGCAGTCATCCGGTAGCGATCCCAGCTGCCGACCTGGAGCCGAAGTTCCCGGATCGGTTTGCTGGTCAACGCCTGCTTCGAGACCGTGTTGAGCGTGCCGGAAGAACCGCCGGCGCCGAACAGCGAAGAGTTCGCACCACGCGCGAAATCCACGCGGTCGGTATTGTAGGAGTCGTTCGCCGTATCCAGCGGGAAGAAATTCCGCGTCGGGGTGTTGGCGTTCTGACCGCGAATGCGGATCTGAATCGTGGTGGAACCGCTCACACCATTAAGGCCGTCATTTACATAGTTCGTGGTGTTGACGGAAAACTCGGCCGCTTTGCCCGTGTCATTGATGTTGAACGCCTCGAGGAACTCCGAGGTCAGCACCGAATAGGCGACCGGAGTATCCTTCAGCGCGGTCGCGATACGACCACCGGCCAGGGAGTTCGCACCGACGAATCCGACGTCAGAGGCTGCGCTGACGCTGAACGGGTCGAGTTTAATGGCGGCTTG
>CANIZT010000352.1 GCA_947471905.1 Verrucomicrobiaceae bacterium | reverse complement strand
GGATCTCGGTGCAAGGGCCGCAGGGGCCGGTGTCGCCCATCATCCAGAAGTTGTCCTTCTTGTTGCCGTTGACGATGTGGATGTCGGGATCGAGGCCGATGCTGCGGAACTTCTCGGCCCAAAGATCGAAGGCTTCTTGGTCGCGATCAGCGGGATCACCGGCACCGGGTTGATAGATGGTGGCGAAGACGCGGGTGGGAGGGAACTTCCACTTCTCGATGATCAACTCCCAGGCCCAGGAGATGGCTTCCTTTTTGAAGTAGTCGCCGAAGGACCAGTTGCCCAGCATCTCGAAGAGCGTGTGGTGGTAGGTGTCGAGACCCACGTCTTCGAGGTCGTTGTGCTTGCCGCCGGCGCGGATGCACTTCTGAGTGTCCGCCGCGCGGGTGGGCAATCCTTTGTGCAGCACGCCTGGCCAGGTATCCACATCCGCACTGCGCTCGCCGAGGAAGATGGGCACGAACTGGTTCATGCCGGCGTTCGTGAAGATGCGCGCGCCGTCGCGGCTGGTGTAGCCGACGTTGTCACTGGGGACGATGGTGTGCTGCTTCTCCTTGAAGAAGTCGAGGAAGCTCTGGCGGATCTGGGCGCTGGTCATCATGGCTGGGAAAAGGAGCGCGGATGGTAGCGGTAGGATGCTGAAGGTAAAGGCAGGGTTTGCAGCCGCCGGACGCTCAAAAGGCCCCTTTTGCTCACTCAGCAAGGTGGGGAGTGGATTTTTGATTGTAAAATTACTGTAATTACAGTAATTTGTTGTTCATCCATGCACTTTGTCTTTCAGCGCTCTGCTAAAGCACGGCGAACCCAGTCCGGGTTTAGCCTGATGGAGCTGTTGGTCACCGTCGCCATCATGGGGATCATCAGTTCCATCGGCGTGGGTGCTTTCGGCGGTGCCCGGCAAGGCGCTGAGGATCAGAAGGACAAGCGCAACGCTCAGGAAATCGCCAGCATGGCTGCAGTTGCGAACGCTGCCGGAGCCCCGTTTGTCGTTCCAGGTGACGAGAAGGCCACCATCGAAAATCTACGCACCGGCAGCACACCGAGTCGTGGAGCCTTCAAAGGCCGATTGTTCAAACTGTCAAACATGAGCGAATTTGATATCAAAGGTGCCATGCGCTTTCTAGCCATGAACGATAACGAACTCCAGTACCGCCTCGACGGTAGTGGCAGTCCTTGATCTGTCTCTTCCACGGGAATTGCGGATTACCCAAGTGATCTCAGCGTCTTGCGACCGCGTTCTTTAGTCTCTGGATCGTCTTTCTCGCGGTCAGGCATCGCGAGACCTTTCTCAAGCGACTGCTTCGCCTCCGCTTTACGGCCCATCTGCGCATAGGTGCGCCCCAGTTCGACATGGTGAATGAGCCGGTCCGGATTCAAAGCGATGGCCTTCTCAAAACACTGCACCGCCTCCTCGTTCGATGCGGCGGGAAGTTCGCCATAGACGAGCTTGGCGATGGTGCGTGTCAGTCCACCAAGTTCAGCCATGGCCTGATGCCAGCGGCCGAGCAGATGCCAAGCGTAATCATTCCTGGGGTTAATTTTCACCGCTGTTTCGGCGGCGGTTTTGATGCGACGAGAGGCCTCCACGCTTTCTTTGTTACTGAACAACGGCGTGAGTTTCCCTAGGCAAATCGCGACCGCGAGGTGCGAGTCGCAGTCGTTCGGAGCCAATTTCACCGCACGTTCCGCATAAGCGAGTGCCGTGCGGCCCGACAGAAGCTGATCGGCCTTTGCCGACAAGTCGGGCATGCGATAAACATACTGGCGCGCGATCTTTACCAGCAACGTTGCGTTGTTTGGCTCTAATTTTTCGGCCGGCAGGTAATATTGCAGCGCCGCCTCCGGCTTAAACTGGGCATCGTAAACGTCTCCCTGCTTCACCAACTCGGCAAAGTTGCCGAAGGCGCATCTCGCACCCAAAACGATAACAGCAATGGCGACTTGGATTCTCATAGCTTCACGAAACGATAGTGCGAAACGATCCACTCTTCACCACCGCGGTAGCCCCACAGTTCGGCACAGGCGAGGAAGAACAGCCGCCACCACACCCACCACTTGGTGACTTGGTCTGCACCATAAGTTTCGGCGAAGAGCGGCAAAATTTCAGCTTTATGCGCGTCCATATTCGCCAGCCAAGCCTCGCTCGTGCGGGAGTAGTGCTGGCCGCTGACGCACCAGTGGTTCTCTATCTTCAAATGATCCTGGAAGTAGAGCAGCAGATCATCGCTGGGCATCTGGCCGCCGGTGAAGAAGTACTTCGCCATCCAGTCATCATCACTGCGCACCTCATAGTGATAGGCGTATTCGCGGTGCGTGAAGATGTGCACGAAGAGCTTGCCGCGTGGCTTCAACCAAGTGGAAACGCGGTGCAGCAGCTCCTGGTAGTTCTTCATGTGCTCAAACATCTCCACCGAGACACAGCGATCAAAGACGCCCTCACCCACACCCTCAAAGTGAATCATGTTAGCCGTGATGATCGTGAGGTTTTTTAAGCCGCGTTTGGCAGCCTCGGCGTCGATGAACTGCTTCTGCGTGCGCGAATTCGAGACGCTGGTAATCTGCGCGTTCGGATAATGCGCCGCCATCCACAGGGAGAGCGATCCCCAGCCGCAGCCGAGTTCGAGAATGCGCTGCCCGTCCTGCAATTCAGCGCGTTCGCAGGTCAGCTTCAGCATCGCGGCCTCGGATTCATCAAACGTGGTCGATTCATCCGGCCAGTAGCCGCTGCTGTACTTCAAATGCTTACCAAGCACGAGTTGGTAAAAGCGTGTGGGCACTTCGTAGTGCTGTTCGTTCGCCTCATCCGTCGCGATGGCGATGGGCATCTGCTTCAAATCCTGCACATAGCGCATCAAGGCCGCCCGCTGCGCCTCCACAGTTGGCTGTTTGTTCTCTCGCAGCGTCTCGGCAAGCCGCTGACGGATGCCGAGGCGGATCATGGCATCAGGGAGGATGTTCTTGGCGAGGATGGCGTTGATAGTGCTCATTTGCGTAGAGTGATTCGATTGGGTGGTGGCATTGGATTCAGCTTTTCGGCCACCACGGCACAAAGGCGCTCGTGGTGCGCTGATACTCGCGATAGGCATCGCCTTTTGACTTCACCGCGCATTCTTCGGTCAGTGGAATGCCTGTGACGCGAAGTAGAAAATACAAGATCATCGCTGGTGCATAGATCGTGATCCAACCCCACGGCGAGCCGCACGCAAAGAGCCAGAAGCCACACCACACCAGGGACTCAAAGAAATAGTTCGGATGCCGCGAATAGCGCCACAAACCAATCTGGCAGACTTTACCTTTGCTTTGCGGGTCTGATTTGAAACGCTGCATCAACGCATCACTCAGCGCCTCACCACCAATGCCGAGCAGCCATACCGCGAAACCAATCCACTCGATGATTCCAAGCTGCGGTGATGAATTCATACACGCGAGCAGCACAGGGACGGATAGCAGCACGATCAGCACGGCCTGCGCCTGGAAGAAAAAGAAGAAGTTCCGCGCAAGCTGGCTCTGCCATTTCTCCCGCAACACCTCATAGCGCACATCTTCATGCGGATGATGCTTTTTGACGCGTATGAACAGATAGGTTCCCAACCGCAGGCTCCACAACAACGCCATCGTCAAAGCAATGAGCTTACGCTGGGTCAAACCTTCGCCAAAAACCGCATAAACAGGCGCGATCACGGCCAACGCATACGACCACGTCACATCCACGAAGCTGAAGTTGTTCAGCTTTATGCTAAGCAACCAAGTGAGCGTAAACAGCGTGAATGCCACGGCGGTACCGCTGCCAATCAAGAACCAAATATTATGCGTCATGGCGTGTGGGATTGAGGCGTTGGGAAAGCCGTTCGATGATCGGTCGGCTGATGAAATAAATCGTTCCGAGGAGCAATGGTGCGATGAGAAGCCACACCACCACGGCATAGAGACCGATCATGCCAAAATCGGCCATGAAGCGGCCCGGATCGGCAAAGAAGCGCTCCATGAGCATCGGGATCGAAAGCGGCACATGCACCGCACCGAACAAGGATTCACCCGCGCGCATGAACAGCAGCACCGTGGCAAGTTGCAGCGGATAACTCAGCTCTCGAAACACCTGCAACACCGGCTGATTCAGCTTCATCGGCACACCAATGGCCAGTGAGAGCAGCGTCGGCGTGCCGAGCAGAGGAAAGATGCCAATGGTCACTCCAAAGGCAGCCGCCAGCGCAATCTTCCCTGGCGTGATGCCCTGAGTGAGCTGCGCAACGACGGGCTTCACCACCCATCGACGCCATAGAGATTCACGCTGGACCGCTGCACTCATGCTCGGCGCAATAAAATGTCTTCCATGCGCGCATTGGTCGGCACACGGAAGAGTTGAATGATCATGTAAACCGCCATGGCGATGTTCCCTAGCAGTAGAATGCTGAGCAGCCAACCGATACGGGCAATCCATGAACGCTCCTTGTAGGCAACCCAGCAGTAGAAGGTCAAAAACGCCCAGTAGGTGTCGAATAGCGTCGCGATGAACCACGGATGCCCACCCACGCTGCCCGGAATTTCCAAAATCGAGCATTGCGTCGATGCCCAGCTTGTGACGCCAAGCATAGAGATTAGCACGACAATGAAAAAGCAGCGTAGGAACCAGATCATGGCGTTCAGAAGGCTTGGTGAAGCGTGGTGTTGTTCGGCCGTGTGT
>CANIZT010000351.1 GCA_947471905.1 Verrucomicrobiaceae bacterium | reverse complement strand
GTTGTGGGTTGGCGCGGTTCCTCTTTCCAGCGATGGTCATAGACATTGACGTCAAAATTGCGCGCCCCATAAGGCCCGGTGAACCGCAGATGCCCGCGGCCCTCTCGTCCGTAGAAGCGTGCTTTGCTATCGACGCTGTCATACTCAAAGTCACGCAGCGTTTCCAGTCCGATGCGGGTTATTTGGTCGCCAAGACTGCCCGTCAGCGCCTTTGGCAGTGCTTTGATCATGTCATTGAGCGCCGCGATGCTGAACTTCCCACGCGAGCGGTTTTTAAACTCCGCATCCGCCTGATACAGCTCGCTCTTATTCCCGGTGGCGACGATTTTACCCCCCACCGAGCCATTGAGCAGAAAATAACTGGGAAACATCACCGTCGTCACCGGCCCCATGTTTACCCCCGCACCTGAAACCCAGCCATCCCAGGTGTAACTGTCGTCCAAATAGATGTCGAAAGCGCCATTCACATAGCCATCATACGCCGCCCCGCCAAAGATGCCGTAGATGCCGTTCGCGTCGTAAGTCACGCTCAAGTGCGCCTTCTCGATATGGAGCTGCTTCCAGCGCACCTGCTCCACGGTGAAGGTCTCCGTCAGGTTGTTGTTCCGGTCCCTCATCGGCAAATTGAAACGCACCTGGCCCTTCATGCCGCGAAACTCCAGCTTCAGCTCCTCCAATGTGTAATTGTCCGGGGGAATGTCGAACACCGCATCGAGCTGCCCGCTTTCCAGTTTCGAAGTAAAGCTGAACGGGAAAGGCTTGCTGAACCCTTTCAGCGGCACGCCCTTGGGTGCCAGTATTAGTCTGCCCTCTGACACCGCCAGCGTATCGACATGCCAGCCCGGAGCCGAGGGCTTCGGTGGCAATGGCGGCCCCATGGTCGCATCCGGCAGCGGCGCCTCGCCCTTCATCCACTTGCGGTAGTTGTCCACATACCAGAACAAATCCTCGCCCACATAGAGCAGCGGCGACACGATCTCCACGCGGTCGATGTGGCGGTGCAGCAGGCCGTCCAGCGTGTACGTCACTTGGATCATGTCCATTTCCGCCACCGTGCGCAACGGCTCGTGGGGTGACGGGATGCGCAGCCGCGTCAGCATGATCTGCTGCGGTTCCACGTTTTCCGCCAGACCATCGAGATCGAGCGGTGTCTCATTCGCCCCGAACGTCACATCAAAGCGCACTGGCGGCAGCCCCGGCGCGATGCTCATCAGCGTCACACCCAGCTTCTCCACATCAATCCTGCCCGCCGTCCAGCGTGCTGCCACCACTCCTGCTTTCTCTTCAACGACAGCCGCCTTGCCACTGAACAACGTCATCAACGCATCGCCCACCTCCGTCTGGCCGCCGATCAATTTCAAAGTCTCCAACCGCTGCGTGCGCCACATCTCCGGCAGTGCCGCCACCGCCTCTACCTTTTCGAAGCTTAGCACCGGCAGATTCGCCCGCGTCGGGATACGCACCCGTGCGTCGGTGATGCTCAAACGCTGCTTCGCCTGTTCCGTGGCAATCTCAAACTGCGTCGAAATCTCCACCCGCTCCGCCAGCTTCATCGCCACCTCCACTGCGCCGCCTTTGGCCTTTAGTGTGCCAAACTGCAACTGCTGCCACCACGCAGTCTCGGGGTTGTTCGGCAGCGGCTTCACCGGCTCGGTAACGACCTTGTCAAACCACGCTCCGTTCTCCGGCGTGAATTCAAAGTGCGGCTCGTCGAGCACCAGCGCCTCCACGAACCGCAGCTCACGCAACTTGTCGGGCACCAGTTCCAGCACGGCGGCTTTCGCCATGGCAAAGGGTCGCGGCTTGAGACTGGGATCCATGCGACCCCAGCGCAGCGACAGATCCGCCAGCGCCAACCGCTGCTTTGATGCTGAGCGCACACCAGCCGGTGAGATCTCCAACGCTTCAAGCTTCGTGCTCCAGCCAAACTCACCCGCCACCGGCGATCGTTCCGTCGGCAACACCACCACCTTCCCGTCCTTCACCTCCAGCTCATCCACCTGCATCTTCCACGTGGACGCTTGCTTCGATTCACCCTTCGGCAGCAGCGCAGCCTCCAGTTCCTGCGTCCATTCAATCTGCGGCTTCAACAGCACGCCGTTTTGCACATGCCAGAGGCCTTGTAAATCCTGCGACAGCTTCACCTCGGCTACTTCAGCCTTAATCAGTCCCGCAGCCGTGAGCGGTTGCAGCGACAGATTCTTCAAGCGCACTTCATGCGTGCCGCCTGCAAGCAGTCCACCATCACGCGTGAGCACCAGACCATGTCCGTCCCACTCAAGTTGAACGCTACCGCGCAGCGGTGGCATTTTCTCGCTCAACGCGGGACTGAACTCCTTGATCCATGCCAGATCGACGTTCCCACCGCGCAAACTTCCCGACTTGATCACGATTTTGTCATCCTTCATCGCCGCTTCGAGTTGAAGGCTGCTCAGCAGCGTTTTCCCCTGCCACACGACATCCGCAGCTTTGATGTTGGCCGTTTCAAACGCTCCCGCCGAGGTGCCGCCACTCACGCTGCTCTGCACCGTCGCACTCAGCATCGGTTGATGCTTGTCATCACGCACCACGATCTTCGTCGCGGCCAGATCGAGCGCTTCGAACCGCCAGGGTCTTGTCGCAGCTGTTGCCGCATCTTGTGACGATGAATCGTCTTTCAACAACGCCAGCGGCAGATCCAGCGCCGCTCCGTTCACCTTCACGCTGCCTAGACTGCCTGCACGCAGGCGGCTCAGTTCCGGTTTCCACTCGATACGCCCCACCGTGGCGACTTGCTGTGCAGTCGGCACATGGGTGACGTTCAGGTCTTTAAGATGCAGCGTGCCGTTTTCCCAGTCCAGTGCGCTGAATTGCGCACGCCAGTCACCCACTAGGCGCAAAATCAGCGAATTGACCACCACCACGCGTTCCTGCCAGGCCCAGTAAACCAGAACGCTCGTCAGCACGCACGCGAAGAACCCAAGATACAGCACCCAGCGCAGCCAGCGGCGGCGTTTGGGTTTGGGCGGGGTCTCGTTCACAGCCGCAGCTTAGCATCAAGACACCGAAGTGCATCTTGCTGTAATCTCGACCCGCTGGCTGACGTTCAAGGCTGCCATGATCCGCCTTCTCCTTCTCTCCCTCCTCGGTGCCTTGAGTGTTCACGCCGAACTCGCCGGCAAACGCCCGAACATCATCTTTCTACTCACGGATGACCAAGGCTACGGCGATATGAGCTGCCACGGCAATCCGGTGCTCAAGACGCCGAATATGGACCGCCTCAATGCCGAGGGTGTGCATTTTGAAGACTTCTGCGTCAGCCCCACCTGTGCGCCCACACGCTCCGCACTGCTCACCGGGCGTCACGAATTCAAAAACGGCATCACCCACACCATCCTCGAACGCGAACGCCTCACGCCGAAGGCCACCACGCTGGCGCAAGTGCTCAAGAGCGCGGGCTACACCACCGGCATCTTCGGCAAGTGGCATCTCGGTGATGAGGCCGACCGCTGGCCCAGCGCCCGCGGCTTTGATGAAATGTTCATCCATGGCGCCGGTGGCATCGGGCAGACCTATCCCGGCAGTTGTGGCGATGCGCCCGGCAACAAGTACTTCGACCCCGCCATCCTGCACAATGGCACCTTCGAGAAAACGAAAGGCTACTGCACCGATGTGTTCTTCGCGCAGGCGAAGAAATGGATTGAGAGCGTGAAGGGCAAACAACCTTTCTACTGCCACATCGCCACCAATGCGCCGCACGGCCCTTACATCGCAAGGCCCGAGGACAAGGCGCTGTTTAACGGCAAGGTCGAAGGCGATGACGCTGCAAGCTTCTTCGGCATGCTGCACAACATTGATGACAATCTCGGCCTGCTGCTCGGCAAATTGAAGGAATGGGGCATCGAGAACGACACGCTCGTCATCTTCATGAACGACAACGGCGGCACCGCCGGGGTGAAGACCTACAACGCCGGACTGCACGCCGCCAAAGGCACACCATGGATGGGCGGCATCAAAGCCAGCAGCCTCTGGCGCTGGCCCGGCACACTCAAGCCCGCGCCGGTCAATCAACTCTGCGCTCACATCGACTTCTTCCCCACCCTCGCCGAACTCGCCGGTGCCAAACTCACCAACGACGTGAAAGCCCAGGTCGAAGGCCGCAGCCTCGTCCCGCTGCTCGAAAATCCGAACGCTGAATGGGCCGACCGCCAGCTCTTCACGCATGTGGGCCGCTGGCCGAAGGGCGAACCGCCTGCCAACTTCAAATTCGCCAACTGCAGCGTCCGCACCGCCCGCTGGCACCTCGTCAGCGAAGCCCGTGGCGGCAATCCGCAAGCCAAAGGCAAGGCCAAGGCCGCCAAGCAAGCCGCGCCATCCGCCGCGAAGACGAACGCGCCCCACTGGCAGCTCTTCGACCTCACCACCGACCCCGGTGAGCTGACCGACCTCGCCGCCGCGAATCCCGATGTCGTCAAACAACTCACCGCCGCCTACGACACCTGGTGGGAGAGCGTCCAGCCCCTGCTCATCAACGAAGATGCTCCTCTGGCCGCCGAGAATCCCTTCAAGACGCTGTACCTCAAGCAGTTTGGGGAAAAGTAAGCCGCCATCAGTCTCGCGCATCGGCGACACCACTCCGGTGCTATTGAACAGTGGATTTGTACTCCCATGTGCGTGCAAACCGACATTTTTGTTACCCAGCAACGACATAG
>CANIZT010000350.1 GCA_947471905.1 Verrucomicrobiaceae bacterium | reverse complement strand
CCCGGCAGCGGCCATCTTGCCACACCACCTGGCACGTGGCGTATTCTAGGCATCACACAGATGCCCACCTTCCGCTGGGACAAGAGCGTGCTCGAATATGGCGTGCGCAGCGGGAACTACTACGAGTTGCCCATTGGCCCGAATAATCCCGTTGGCGTCATGTGGATCGGCCTCAATCGCCCTGGCATCGGCATTCATGGCACGAATTCGCCACAGAGCATTGGGCGCAGTGCCAGCCATGGCTGCATGCGCACCGCGAACTGGGATGTTGTGAGGTTGGTCAAACGCATCACTCAAGGAATGACCGTCATCATCGAAGGTCCTGCGCCTGAGCCACGCCCAATCGTTGTCAAAAAGGCCGAGCCTGCACCGCCACCGCCGGAACCTCCCAAGCGTGGTTTCTTCCAGCGCCTTTTTGGCAGGAAATGATTCTTCCTTCGATTGATTTAACGTCAGGCCGCGTTCACGGAAAATCGGTCTGTCGTAGACTCTAGATTGCCATCCAGCCCGACCGTGCCTCGGCGATGAAGCGTGCAACTTGAGCAAGATCCTTGATGCCGGGCTGAGATTCGACGCCGCTGGCAACATCGACTGCAACTGGCTGAGTCTGTTGCACTGCTAGGCGAACGTTGTTTGGTGTGAGACCACCAGAAAGCAGGATTTGTTTATCCGGAAAGAGTTCTTTGGCACGCACGGCCAGTTCCCAAGGGAAGGCGTGGCCACCGCCACCGTAGGTTTCGGGATTGTAGGCATCGAGCAAGATTGACGAGCATGGATAATCACCGATCTGCATGAGCGAGGCCGCGTCGCGCACCTGGAGTGCCTTGATGACATGCACACCGCGCTCCATGAGGCGTTCCACATCAAACGGTGTTTCATCACCATGCAGTTGCAGGGCGCGAAACAGGTCACTGGTAATGGTAGCATCGAGCAGGGCATCATCGGGATTTACCAGCACGGCGACGAGTGTGTGATGCGCGGAGACATCCTGTAACGCACTCAGAGCGACTGTGAGCGGCATGTAGCGTTTGGATTTTGGCCAGAGGTTGATGCCAACCGCATCCGCTCCGAGAGCGAAGATCTCCGCCGCCTGCTGCGGCTGAGTGATGCCACAGATTTTAACGCTGTGCCGGTGCGGATCAGGGAACATGCGGCGGCAGAGGGAAGGGGAATGCTTGGCCTTGGCGTTCCGGCAGCAAGGATGCCGTTAGAGCCAATAGCACATCAAGTTTCGGCGGCAGCGGCATGCTGCCTCGCACACGCACATCACGCTGCAGTTCCTGAAAGCGTAGTGCATCGGTAGGACCGACGAGGTAAATCACCGGCGGCGCAGCATGGACACCAGGGTGCACTCGTGGATAAGCCTTGCTGAGCAGTCGGTCGAGCATGTCCCCGGCGAGATCTGGCAGGGGCAACGAAAACAAAAATAGCGAGTACTCGCGATGCAATGCCATTTCGAAAGCGCGTTCACCACTGGGAGCGTCATCCACCTCGCAAATGCGAAAAGCCATCAAAGCCTCGCGAATGACACGTCGGAATGGCAGACTTTCTTCCGCCAGCAGGACCCGCGGTGTAAGAATTTTTTTGTCCGGTAAATCTGGCTGCAACTCTGAATGAGGCGGCTCGATTAAAGAGGTGGGGAATTTTTGTTTGGAGGCCATATCAGCCTCCCTCAACTCTCAGGATAAACTGCCACGGCCATGACGCCTTCGGTTGGCAACCAGCCGACGATTTCGGCACGTTTGAGAGGTTTCGAAGATTCCCCCATGCCTTTGCGCACTGTCTCCAATACTTTCTTTTGTGTATCCTCAGTAACGGTGGATCCGAATAGCCCAGCGAGATCCGTCAGAACTGGCGCAGGTGCATTCACGCCGCCCAGCATAGTCACCGGCGTGCGGCTTTGACCGCAAGCCAGAATCGCCTCACGAATCGCCTCTGGCGTCATCGTTCCTGAAACCACGACAAGGCGCCGCAGACGAGTTTCCGCTGTCGGCGCCTGCACGATTGAGGGGGCAGTGATTGCAGATGTATCACTTGCCGGCGGCCTAATTGACTTGGAGGGTTTCAAAAAGCCGCGTGGACCATCTGAATGGAACGGCATACCCGGAACTAAGGCCTGCGGCAGCACCGGTTCTTGCGCGCTTAAAAAAGCGGCAGAACAATAGTAGGCAACGACCAGACAAAAGGTGGGAGATTTCACAAAGGACTTGGTTTTTATCATGCTGCTCTCAAGGTGACAATGATAAAGATGGCGATGAGAGAATAAGGCAGGTGGGGATTATGCCAATCTGCCGTGATCCAGTCGTTTGCCGCGAATGGGTTTGTTCGCATATTTTCTCTACGCAGCGCCCACTTCTTGACAGGTTGTTCACATGCGGTTGGGAATTCTCAATCTTGCGCCAATTTAAGCCTGCCGTTCAGGTGAATATCCCAAGGTTCATGTTTCGTTTACCTGGCAAACATCGATTGTGGAACCCTTCTATTTCAATCGTGGAACGTCGGGCTTGCGAGGTTTTGTGAAACGTTTTCGATACGAATATCTTGGAATAGCCAATCGTAGAACATTATGCCGCCAAGGATTTCAAAGGGTGGTATAAACAGTTATAAACCATTCATTTACAGTGTGGGGAGATGTTTTTTTTCTTGATCAAACTGGCATGTCAAGAATAACTCCAAACAGTAGGCGGAGAACGATCTTACCGTGGAAAGTGGATCGCGAGTATATGGGCGAATTAGGTTTATCATCCATTTCTTTCGGTTCATTGGTGATGTCGACGCTAACTGATTACCTATTTTTTAAGTATGGATGATTCCCTTTCAATTTTGACACGCAAAAGCCACTTTAGCCTTGAAGACGAGGCATTTGGCTATCATCACTGTAGGTTGTTCACAGCTTAGAGATGGAAGTTTTTTCTTTCAGAAAAGGGTCAATGTCTTGCAGCAAATGATGGAAGCCTATTTCCGTCTTGTTGCCGCCGCCGGTACCGTTAATTTCAGCTCTCACCATTCATGAAAGCTTATCAAATTGCCGGAACCGACGGCCTAAAATCTTTGCAAGCCGTATCGTTGCCCGAGCCGAAGCCCGGTCATGGCGAGGTTTTGCTGAGGGTAGGGGCTGTCAGCCTCAATTACCGCGACTACATGAACGTCATGGGTATCAAAGGCGTCAGCGGGCCGCTGCCGCGCGTCCCGTGTTCGGATTGCGCTGGTGAAGTGGCTGCCGTGGGCAGGGATGTTTCTACATGGAAGGTAGGAGACCGCGTGGTTTGTCCGTTCATGCCGACGTGGCTGGAGGGGGAATTCAGCCATGTTCACGCTGCGCAAGCTCTCGGCGGGGTGGTGGACGGCATGTTGCGTGAATTGGTGGTGCTTCCTGCCGAAAGCCTGCTGCCGGTGCCTACACACCTTTCCCTCGAAGAGGCTGCTACGTTGCCCTGTGCTGCCGTCACTGCTTGGGATGCACTGCATGTGCGTGGTAGTTTGAAAGCTGGAGAAACGGTTCTCGTGCTCGGAACTGGTGGGGTTTCGATTTTTGCCCTCCAG
Organism: Verrucomicrobiaceae bacterium; assembly: GCA_947471905.1. Lineage (GTDB taxonomy): Bacteria > Verrucomicrobiota > Verrucomicrobiia > Verrucomicrobiales > Verrucomicrobiaceae > Prosthecobacter. The sequence goes on along the minus strand of CANIZT010000350.1, from coordinate 1,151 downwards.
TTTGCCAAACTAGCTGGCGCACGCGTTCTTGCGACAACGAGTTGCGAGGATAAGGCCAAACGTCTCCTCGAACTCGGTGCAGACGTTGTTCATAACTACAAGACCGACCCGGAATGGGATGAATGGGCGCTGACGCACACCGGAAAGCGTGGCGTGGACAAAGTGATCGAGATAGGTGGTGCCGAAACGCTCAATCGATCAATCAAAGCTACACGCTTTGGTGGGCACATCGCTCTCATTGGCGTTCTCACTGGCACCAGTGGCGAGATTCAAACCGTGCAAATCCTGCGCAAGGGCATTCGGCTGGATGGTATCTATGTCGGTTCACGGGAGATGTTTGCGCAGATGCTTGCGGAGATCGAGCGGGTGCAATTGAAGCCCGTGATCGACTCCATCTTCGAGTTCGATGATACCCATTCAGCCTTCCAGCGTCTTGAGAGTGGCAGGCACTTCGGCAAGGTCGTGATCCGCGTTTGAGAATAACGATTAGAAGAAGCCGGATTGATTTTGGAACAAAAAGTGCTCTCTATTGATACATGTCCCTACCTCAGATCGTCCTAGACGCCCCTACGCTGAAACTCATTCTTTGCATCGTTGGCGGCCTGCTGCTGATCGCAATGGTGCGAATCATCTTCCTGTTGCGGACCAATAGCAGACTGCGTGACAGCACTGCAAAGATGGAAAAACAGGTGCTTACCCAGCATCAGGAAATTCTGGCCGTGCGTCAGGATTCCAATGCCTGGCGCGGTGAACTTCAGCGTATGTTTGATGCTTTCCGTGCGGAATTCTCCAATCGTCTCGTCGAATCCGAGAAGCGCTACCAAGACATTCAACAGCGTCAGGCAGCGGCAACGACCACCGTTGCTCCTGTTAAGTCATTTGCCCCACCGCCACCTCCCACTTCTGCTGCGGTGCTTGAATCGCCAGTTGAACCGGTTGTTGCTCCCGTGCCGGCTATCACGATCTCATGATGCCGTTTCTGTGGCGTTAAAAGTTCATCAAAGCGAAGGACTGCTTGGGTAATTGAATTGGAACGCCTCCTGCTGCATAAATGCTTATGCCCCAGACATTGCCACACGACGTTCAGCTTCTGCTCATTGGTCTCACGGTTCTCGCTGGCCTGTTTCTCATCTCGATGATTCGCACGTTTG
>CANIZT010000349.1 GCA_947471905.1 Verrucomicrobiaceae bacterium | reverse complement strand
GATGTTGTTATGCAACCGGTGAGGGAGTGGCGAAGGACCAAGCAGAGGCCGTTCGATGGTATAACATGGCCGCCAAGCAGGGACATGCTGACGCGCAATTCAACCTCACAAGTTATTATGCACGTTGTTATGAAAATAGTGAGGGAGTCGCAAAGGATCAAGCTGCGGCCATTGAATGGTTTCTCAAAGCCGCCGAGCAGGGGGATGCAAAAGCACAATACCACCTCGCTGTTTGTTATGAACATGGGCATGGATTAGCGATGGATATAGATGCCGCAGCTCGCTTATTTTATGCGGCCGCCAACTCCAGCCTCAACGATTATTATAGTGGCGATGGTGAAGCAGCTCAGGACTTGGCTATTGAATGGCTTCACTCGGCTGCCGAAAATGGCCATATTGAAGCGCAATTCGAACTCGCGACATACTATTATGATGGGTTTCTGAAGGGGGGCAGTGAGCGAGCCCTATGGGACACAGATAAACTCAAAGCCGTTGAATGGTATCTCAAGGCCGCCGACCAAGGGCACGCCGATGCGCAATTCCAACTCGGAAGTCATTACGAAACGATGGCCAGGGATGGGCATCTAGATGAGCTAGACGAAATCGATTATCGTTACGCAGTTGGTGAAAAAGAGTTGGAGGCGCGATTGGCAGGCCATGCAGAATACCACGAGGCCGCCGAGCGTCATTCGGAGGACCTGCTGCTCGGCCTGGGCGCATGGAGCCGTGGATCAAAGATGCTCAAGCTCGATGCCACGAAGCCTGCGGCGACCGTGCTATGGGAGACGCGCAAGGACCCGAGCACCATGCACTCCACGCCGGTGTTTCAAGATGACGGCCACTTTTATGCGATCCTCAATGACGGCAGACTCGGGTGCATGAACTCGACCACGGGCGACAAAGTCTGGTCCACGCAGGAACCGACGAGCAAGCGCATGGGCAACGCACATCTCGTGCGCAACGGCGATGACGTTTTCATCTTCAATCACACCGGTCACCTCATCCTCGCGCACCTCACACCCAAGGGCTACGAGGAGCGCGGGCGCTGTCTGCTCGTTGAGCCGACCGCTGGCTATCGTGCGCAGGGGCCGCTGACGTGGGCGCATCCGGCTTTCGCGAACCAATGCGTCTTTGTCCGTAATGATCGAGAGCTGGTGTGTGCGTCGCTCGCGGCGAAAGACTACACGGTCATCGCTGGCGCAAAGTCGCAGTTCAAATCCAGCACGCCAGCGGGTTTGCCGAGCGGCAGTGCGGCGCTGGCATTCTCACCCGATGGCAAGGCGCTCGCGGCGGGCGGCAGTTGGGCCGAGGGCGTGAAAGTCATCGATCTCGCAAGCAACAAACCACTGCCCGGACCATTGCCGCTGAAGGATTTCCTCTGCGCCGTGGCCTACTCGCCCGATGGCAAGTGGTTGATCGCCGCTGGCGGAAGCGAGTTCACTCCCGCACGCAACGGCGGCAAGACCACCGCGCAGATCAAGGTGTTCGACACCGCTGCGAGCAAAGAAATCGGTGAACTCACAGGCCACACGAACAAAGTCTTCACCGCCACCATCTCACCAGACAGCCACACGCTCGCCACCGGTTCCGCCGACAACACCGCGCGACTCTGGGACATCGCCACGATGAAAGAGCGCGTGGTTTTGACCGCCCACACCGCCGCCGTGATGAGCGCGGCATTTTCCCCCGATGGCAAGACACTCGCCACTGCGGGCGCGGATCACACGATGAAGCTCTGGAATGTCACGTCGGGCAAAATGATCCAATCCATCGCCGCGCACGAAGACGAAGTGCGCGCCATCGGCTTCTCTTCCGATGGCAAACTCATCGCCACCGGCAGCGCCGGCAGCACCGTGCGTTTGTGGGATGCCACCACACGCAAAGAAGTCGCCGTCATGCGCGGACATCGCGGCAGCATCAACTGCCTCACCTTTTCCCCCGATGGCAAAACCCTGGCCTCCGGCAGCGGCGATGAAACGATCAAACTCTGGCGGATCGCCGATGCGAAGGAGAACGCCACGCTCAAAGGTCATCGCAGCGCTGTCACCTCCATCGCCTTTGCGCCCGATGCGCGCACGCTCGCCAGCGCCGGGATGGATGATGCGGTGCGAGTTTGGGAGCAGCCGGTGGCGAAATAAGAAACCAAAAACAACCACCATGAGACACATCCTCACCCTCCTCACGATGCTGCTCGCGCAGCTAGCAGCGCTACACGCCGCTGAAGGCTTTCATCCAGTGGGGCGAGGCAACGGATAGCAAGTGAGTCCATTCACGTTAAACCAATCGCACGCCCAAACCCAACACCCCAGTCGCATCCCATGACCCTGTTTTTTCAAATGACGACCCAACGAACGCATTCACCGCAATCTGTTGGATTTTGCACCCTGATCCCGGTTCCCCATCCTTCAATCGCCCCTCTCTCGCCCCACCCCCTTCACTCCCAGGCTCCGATGCGCTTCCGGGGCGGGGGCGGCGCCTGGGGGGGCGGAAGCAAATGCCTAGCAGTAAAGTTCCTGTCCTGGCTCGCGTGGGCGGCGTTGATCGCTTTTGCAGCATCGCCGCCCGGCGTAGCCGCCGTGGAATCCAATGCTTCCGGAAACGCGCTAGCCGTCGTGCGGATTGGATCCCAGCTGGAGCTTTTTGTGGACGACCATCTGTTGGGCCGATTAACCGGGGAAGCGACGCTTCGCTTGCATCATCCCGAACAGAAGGAGATCGCGTTGATCCACAATGAGCCGTGGGAGGGCAGCGGGAGCAACTATCATACGGTCTTCAAGGACGGGGAAGTTTTTCGGATGTATTACCATGGCAGCCAGTTGGACGTGACCAAGAATAAAATCTACGTTCACGAGCACCCGATTTTCGAGTGCTACGCCCAAAGCGCCGATGGAATCCACTGGAACAAGCCGAACCTTGGTCAGGTGGAGTTTCACGGTTCCAAGGCCAACAATATCCTGTTCAATCCGGGAAATTACAGGACTGAGGGCAACATGGATGGGGATGGCGGAACCTGGGCGGTCTTTAAGGATGGAAATCCGGCCGCTCCCTCCGAGGCCCGCTACAAGGGTCTCGTGATGTCGAGCCGCCCCCGAGGGCTTCTCGCCATTAAGTCCGGCGACGGCCTCCATTGGAGAGCGATGAGCGATCAGCCCGTGATAACGGACGGCAGCTTCAACTCTCAGAACATCGCATTCTGGGATTCCGCACGCGGCGAATATCGCGCCTACTGGCGGATCAACGGCGAGGCCGTGCGAGCGGTGCGAACGGCGGTGTCGACGGATTTCATCCATTGGACGAACCCTGCCGATCTCCAATATCCCGGCTCCCCGCGCGAAGAGATTTATACCTCCAAGGTCTTCCCTTACGTCCGGGCTCCCCAAATCCTGATCGGATTCCCTACCCGTTACCTCGACCGCGGCTGGTCCGACTCGATGCGGGCGTTGCCGGATCCGGAAAACCGCCAGTGGCGCGCGAATGCCAACCCGAGGAGCACCCGCGATGGGACTGCGCTGACGGACTCCCTCTTCATGGCGAGCCGCGACGGGGTCCAATTCAAGCGCTGGAACGACGCATTCCTTCGTCCTGGAATCGAACGGCCCGGCACGTGGAGCTATGGTCAGCAGTATATTGCCTGGGGTTTGATTGAGACCAAGTCCGACCTCGAAGGCGCGCCGGGCGAATTTTCCCTGTTTGCCACGGAGAACTACTGGATCGGAAAGGGAGCGAAATTGCGGCGCTATACGATTCGCCAGGACGGTTTCGTCTCCGTCTCGGCTGGTGCCGCCGGAGGCGAACTTGTCACCAAACCGCTGGTCTTCGACGGAAAGAGTCTGGTCGTGAACTTTTCCTCATCCGCCGCGGGCGGGATTCAAGCGGAGCTGCAGGATTTTGCGGGCAAGGCGATTCCCGGATACACTCTAGCCGATTGTGAACCAATCTTTGGAGACTCCATCGAGCGCACGGTTACCTGGAAGCACGGAGGCGATGTCAGCAGCTTGTCCGGCCAGATTGTCCGGCTGCGTTTTGCGCTCAAAGACGCCGATCTCTTTTCGCTGCGATTTCTACCATGAGATGGCCCCTCTCCCTACTCGATTCCATGAAACTTACCCTGCTCCTCACCGCCCTGTTGCTCGCGCCACTCGCCTTGCTTCACGCCGCTGATGTGCCAGCTACTGATCCCGTCACCATCGTGGCCTTCGGAGACTCGACCACGGCGCTGCGTGGCTCGACGAAGGTCTATGCTTCGGTGCTGCAGGAGGAATTGCACAATGTTCGAGTCATCAATGCTGGTGTGCCCGGGAACACGACGGAGATGGCCCGCAAGCGCTTCGAGCAGGACGTGCTGATGCATCAGCCGCAGATCGTGATCATTCAGTTCGGCATCAATGACGCCGCCGTGGATGTGTGGAAGACACCGCCGGTGACGGAGCCGAGGGTTTCGCTGGAGCGCTATGAGGCGAACCTGCGGCATTTCGTTCAGACATTGAAATCCAAGAACGCACGCGTGGTGCTGATGACACCCAATCCGCTGCGCTGGACGCCGAAGCTGAAGGAGATGTATGGCAAGCCGCCTTACCAGACCGAGAACGTGGATGGATTCAACGCGCCGCTCGCGCTTTACTGCGAAGCTGCCCGACGAGTCGCGCGGGAGGAAGGGGCGGAGTTGCTGGATATCCAGCAGGCGTTCGTCGAGCAGGCACAGAAAAAGGG
>CANIZT010000348.1 GCA_947471905.1 Verrucomicrobiaceae bacterium | reverse complement strand
TGAAGAAATGCATTCTCGCACAGGGGGTGGGACATTTGCGGGGCGACAGATGAAGTTTCTGCGGTATTTCTTTGCTAACATGTCCAAAGCATCCGCATCCCGAAGATCACGAATCAAAGATCCCCTTCCCGCCTCGGTCATCCGCAAAGGCACCAGTCGGGTCGCCATGTGGCGGGTGCTGGAAATCCACAAGTTCGTGCAGACAGGCAGACATCCGAACTGCTCCACCCTGGCGGCAGAGATCGAGGTCACGCCCAAGACGATCCAGCGCGACATCACTTTCATGCGTGACCAGTTGGATCTGCCGCTGGAGTATGATCAGCTCAAGCATGGCTACTACTACACGCGGCCGGTGCATGAATTCCCCATGCTGCATCTTTCGCGCAATGACCTCGTGGCGTTGTTCCTGGCCCGTCATGCGTTGGAACCACTGCGCGGCACGCGACTGGAGCGCATGCTGAGCGAGAGCTTCAGCAAAATCGCCGAGGCGTGCGCCGGTGAGATTTCCATCGAGTGGCATGAACTGGATAAAGCTTTCTCGGTGAAGGCATCCGGTGTGCTACCGGCAGATGTGGCGTTGTTTGGTGATCTGCTCGATGCGGTGCGTGACTGCCGGGAAGTGAACTTTGATTATCACAAGCTCAACGGCAACAAGCCGGAGCAGCGCACGGTGCATCCGTATCACGTGGGCCAGATCGAGCACGGTTGGTATTTGCTGGCCTATGATCCAGCACGGAAAGCGGTGCGCACCTTTGCCCTGCAACGCATCACGAACCTGACGATGCTGAGGACGAAGTTCGTGCGTGATCCACGCTTCAATGCACGGGATCATCTCGGCGGTGGCTTTGGTGTGTGGAGCTACGCCGGCGAAGAGAAGCGCACACACGAGGTTCACATCCGCTTTGAAGGCTACGCCGCCCGCGTGGTGGGTGAGCGCCAGTGGCATCCCACGCAGGCCATCCGCAAACTCAAGCCCGACGGCAGCGTCATCGAGTTTCAGGCGGATTTATCAGGCCTGGAAGAAATCACCCGCTGGGTGCTCAGCTGGGGCAGCAAGGCGAAGGTGCTGGGACCACCAGAGTTGGTGAAGCGAGTAAGGGAGGAGTTGGAGGGGATGGCGAAGTCTAGCGGATGAAAGGGATTTCCGGTTAAAGGTTCTCGAAGCCAATGCTGAATGGCGATCTACCACTAAATTTGGGCAATAATTTTCTATTATGAACACAACTCTCAAGCCCATGACCAAAGCCTTGGAGCGCGACCTGAAGAAACTCAAAACTCGCGCTTATCAAATTGCGGAGTGGGCCGAGGATGTTCTGCGCCGTTACCACACCGCGCTTCCCAATTTGCAGGACGCTGAGGCAATGCGGCTGCGAGTGCTCTACGACTGGATGTTCGTTCCGCTGACGCTATGGCCGTTCAATATCCAGGAGATGCTGAATGACCTTCTTGCCGCTGTGGAGAAGGGCAAACGCTTGAGCCGTCAGCAGTGCCTCATCATCGACCTGCTGCCTGCACCGCCGGACGAAACCATCTGTGAAGCCGTGGCCGATCACGAGCGCCATGTCCAGGCCGGCAGCTACGAAAACCTCGTTAAAACGCAGGCCAAGTTCTCCCAGGCCGAACTCGCCATCCGCACCGATCCGCAACTACAGAGTCAGTGGTCGCGCATCAAAGCCACGTTCGATGTTGCAGCCTACGCCGACTACAAAGGCGTGATCCGCCGCACCATGGGCACGGAGCGCAACCTGCGTCCATCGTTCAACGTGAACCTGCGCAGCCGGGCAGATGCCTTCCGCGCCGCGTTCGATGCCTTCTGCCTGCGCTGGCATCTCTACGGCATGCAACACGATGCGCCGCTGCTGCTCAAGCTCGCCGTCAACATCACACCGTATGGCACGATGATCCTCATTCCCTCCTACTGGTCGTTTGATCCGAAGCGCGACATCCGCTGGGACGCCATCGCCAGCCTGCATCGTGTGCGTGTTCCTGGCCGCCAAGGTTCTGCTCTCGCCGAGGGGCTGGCTGAGCGCATGAAGCTTGCTGAAAAATTGCGGCAACTCGATCAGGAAGCCCGGCGTCTCAAACTGAAAGGCGAGAAGAAACACGCCTTCCTATGTGAAGGCCTCGGCTGGGTCCCTGAGACGAGCGCCAAACGCCTCAGCAGACTGCGGGCAGAATTCAAAAAGTAGGACACGCATTGGGGACATTCAGTTCCCTGTCTCCACTGCGGCTGCGGGCGTATCGCTCGGGCGGTCATGCTCCCCACATCCAAAATCACCGACAGCGAACCCGCACCGTCTATAGAGAAACCAGCGCTTCCGGCTGAAACCAACCACTATTCTTTGCCGTCACGAGTCGTTTGTGATCTTGCTGAGTGCGATGCCTTTTCACCAGGATACAAAGGACCGCACGTCCCCGTGCTGGCAGCATTTGGCGGAGATCGGTTTCATGAATGCAGGGTGAACGGCTGTTTCGATCTGGACCGTGCCCTTGCGGAAAATTCAACGGCGCTCTTTCGCTCCGTTCACAGGCTTGATGCAGATAATAGTGCGAAAGCATGGGATGATCTCACCTTTCGATTCGGTCCGAAATCCTTCCTCTACGCCGATGAAACCAGCGTCTTGGGCTATGCGGACTCCGCACAAGATGCAGAACGGCTGGTGTCTCAATTTAGCGAGAATTACAGCAAGCCGCCCGCTCCAAGAGCTGGGTGCTTTTATCTCATCAGGACCGGTCGTGAAATCGGTCGTGAACTCGTGCAACTCGGAACCGAAACCATTCTCGACGAGCATATCTTTAGCCTCCACTACGGCAAGGGAAGCTGGGAATGGCACGAGGACTTCATGGCCAAACTACGCGGCAGCAATCATGGCCTGTCCATCTTTGAAGGATCGCCCGGAACCGGCAAGACTTCCTACCTGCGCCACCTCATGGGCGTGCTCAAAGAGACACATCGCTTCTATTTCATTCCCACTGCCACCATGGGCGTGCTTTCCAATCCCGACTTCATCGGCTTCTGGGCTGAGCAGCGTCACCGTCATGCCAACATGCAGTTCGTCGTCATCCTGGAGGATTCTGACGCCGCTCTCATGACCCGTGGTGCTGACAATCGCGAACAGGTCAGCGCCATCCTCAATCTCTCCGATGGCATGCTCGCCGACTTCCTCCGCCTCCAGATCATCTGCACCATCAACTGCAAAGCCGCCGACATCGACCAAGCCCTACTTCGTCCAGGTAGGCTGCTCAGCCATCGTGTCTTCCGTAGGCTCGATTACACTCAGGCGTCGCTCCTTGCGGAGAGCCAGGGAAGATCGTTGCCCGCAGCCATCGACTATTCGCTAGCAGAAATTTTCGCCGGTCATGCCTCGTCAGTCGTCAATCGGCCACGAATTGGTTTCGCCACTTAACTCACAAGATTAACAATTGCGTCTTCGCAAAACATTACGACATACCTTTTCACACCATACCACAACCATATGCAATTCGACAAAGCAGCCTACAAGACAGCAAAGGAGCGGATTATCAGTCTCATCAAGAGCTCACACGACTGGGAAAACACCGAAGGTTTTATCGCCGACGGCGTGATCTGTCCGGATGTTTATGAGAAGCAGCCAATTCGCATTCTGTGCATACTCGCAGAATCTTACGGCTACGATGGAAATGGGATGGTTGACATCGAAGATCAGCCAAAAGACGACATCATGGGGCTTGGCAATCGGGACGTGAAGACTCCACGGCGGTTGGCAAGCCTGCTATACCTTCTACAACGCACCGCCGAGAATGGCACCAAGGTTACACCGGAAGAATGGGAAAAGGTTCCAGCACTATTTAGCGTCAATGAGCAGAACACGGCGATTCTTCAAGAAGCACTTTCCAAAGTCGCCTGGATCAATGTCAAAAAGGCGTCCAACGGCAATGGCACAAAACTGGATGCAGCAGAAGCACACATACACGCACGCCGCAACGAGGCGGTTCTCCGCGAGCAGATACAGTCGATTGCCCCCAATTTGATTATTGTTTGCGGACAGGTCGCGTTTTCTGCGCTCCTCGACATGGGGCTGCTTGGGCCAAAGACCGCTTCAGGACGTGGGTGGCAGATTCAGGACTCAGGATCTGGCATGCGTGTGATCGAACTCTCCCACCCCGCCTATTTCGAGGACTGGAACTCGTATGACAAAATCTATCGGAACTACGAGGTCATTCACAGCCAGTTGTCATAGCCTGCGATGTGCCCATTTTGCTTTAATGAACATCACCTGCATTGACTTTGAAACCGCCAATTCATCGCGTGTTAGCATCTGCGCCGCCGGACTGGCGGTCTTTGAAGATGGCGAACTGACAGAGACGCCTTACTGGCTGGTGAGGCCAACTACTGTTCTTGGATTTCGAGAGGCCCACCGCTAAAGCATGAGAAACCTATCCAAATCCAAAATCATCGCCTTCCGGCAGTGCCCGAAGCGGCTGTGGCTGGAAATTCACAAGCCCGAACTGCGTGACGATTCGGCTTCCGAGGCAGTTTTCAAGATTGGCCACCAGGTCGGCGACATTGCCCGTTCGATCTATGATCCCGAGGGCACCGGCGAAACCATCGACATCAATACACTTGGCCACACTGAAGCGCTCAAGCGAAGTGCCGAGCTGCTGTCTGAAGGGAAGAAGCCGTTGTTCGAGGCGGGCTTGAGCATGGGCGGCGCACTGGCATACGCGGACGTGATGCT
>CANIZT010000347.1 GCA_947471905.1 Verrucomicrobiaceae bacterium | reverse complement strand
GCGCGGCCTTTGGTCAGTAACGCACGAGCGCGGGCGGCAGCGTCTGGATCCGATTTGATGAAATTCTCCGTGGCTTGGATACTGGCGTCAAACTGCCGGTTCTGAAGCTGTGCCATGCCGAGGTAGTTCCACACGACAGGCTCGGTGTTTTCCGGCGTTTGTGGCGTGACAGCGAGTTCGAGGAAGCGGGCGGCGCGCTTGAAGTCATCGCTGCTGTAAAGTTTGAGGCCCAGCCATTTCAAGATGTTCGACGGCACTTCACCGCTGGGCTTGGACAGCAGATAGTTGTCGATGGTCTTCGCGAGGTCGTTGGCGTTTTGGCGTGCGTAGTCGCAGAGGATGAGGATCTGGCTGGACTTGTCGAGGTAGATCTTGCTGTCGATCTCGATGGAGCGACGCAGCGCGGGAGTGGCCTTGTCGTAGAGCTTCTGGTCGAAGTTGCCGCGACCGATGCCGTAGTAGGCCTGTGCGGCAGCGGCGGTGGTGGGGAATTTTTTTAGCAGCGTTTCAAACGCGGTCACCATGCCATTCGGATCCTTCTGCTCCATGGCGATGAAGCCGAGCTGCAGCCAGGACATCTCACAGGCGTCGGATTTCGGGAACTCCTTCGTCACCTGCTCGAAGTCGGCCTTCGCCTTCGGCAGATCGCGGGCATCACGGTTCGCGAGACCGCGGCGGGCGTAAGCTTTGGGGATGAATTCGTGCTGCGGATGCTCGTTGATGAAACGTGTGAAGGTGCCGACGGCCTCCTGATGGCGTCCGGCCTCGCCCTGCGCCCAGCCCATATTGAACAGCGTGCCAGGACGCAGCTTCTCGGGCAGCTTTTCGATGGTGACCTCGTTGTAGCTCTGCGATGCCTGCTGGAAGTCACCTTTGTTGAAATAGAAATCCGCACGGATGAGACGGGCGAGCGAGAGGTATTCGTGGTCGGCACGTTTCTGCGCATGACGCGTGATGAACGCGGTGGCAAATTCGCCGAGGTCCTTGTCATTGAGCAGGTAGAAGCAGTACAGCTTCCAGTAGCCGGCGTCGAAGGCCTCGTCGGTATCGGTGTGATACTGCTCGATGAGCAGATAGACCTCCACGGCGCGCGCATAGCTTTTGCGCATGCGGTAGGAGTGGCCGACGAGCAGCAGCATCTTCGCCCGCGAGGCGCCGGGTGGCAGAACTTCTGAGTTCTTGTTGTAGTAGTCGATGACGCCGTCGTAATCACCCTTGAAATAAAGCGCCTGAATGACACCGACGAGAGAGATGCCGCGATTTTGCTCGCTGGTCTCAGGCATCTGCAACGCCTTTTGAAACATCGCGATGGATTCATCAGGCTTCTTCAATTCCGCATACAGCACGGCGGCACGAATGGCCGCTTCGGCGATGATGGCGCGGTCAGTGCTGTGTTTAAGCAGTTCTTCAAAAACCGGCAACGCTTCTGCTTTCTTGTCCTTCGCGAGGTAGATGCTGCCGAGCGTGAGCAGGGCCGTTTCGCGATACGGATTGTCCGTTTTCACGGCGATGACGCTGTTCAAGGCGGCAGACTGCTTTTCTTTGTCGCCCGCCATCTCATAGGCGCGGCTTTTGTTGTAGGCGGCGGCCAGTCTGACCTGCGCGCTCTTGGTCTTGGCCTCGCAGAAGGCGAAATGCTTCGCGGCATCGGCGAACTTCGAGTTGTTGAAGGTCATCGCCCCAAGGCGATAGGCGGCGGAGGGAGCGCCATCGCTGCCAGGGTAGCGGTTCACGATTTCCTCATAGTAACCGGCCGCCTGCTTGAGCTGGTTCTGCTTCATGTAGCACTCGCCGATGCGGAACATCGCATCCGGCACCTGCCTGCCGCTCGGATACGTTTGCAGATACTTCGCGTAGCTCTGCGCGGCCATGCCCCACTCTTGGCGGTCGTAGGCCAGGGTGGCGAAGTCAAACATGTCATCGTCCGGCCCCTTGGTTTTCGGCGGAGCAGGGCGGGACTGCGGATCATCCAGCACGGGCTGGGCTTTCGGCGGTGCGGAGGGTGACGGCAGCGGACGCACCGGGACCGCTTTCGGAACTGGAGCGTCATCTTCCACCGGCAGCGCACGCGGCGGGGGCTGCTGTGCCAAAGACGAAAGCGTGATCAAACAGAATGCCACCGGCCTGAAACACGGAGCAATGCGGCGCGAGATGGTTGGAAACTTCACGGTGGTCATCTCACTTGGGCGTGGCGGCAGGTTGGTCAGCGTCAGGCTTGCGCGTGGCGAAGGCGATGTTCCAGATGCCGGCCTTCTGGCAGGTGTCCAGCACGCGGATGACGTGCTGATAGTTGGTGATTTCATCGCCACGCAGGATCACCGCCTGATCTTTGTAGAGGGCGACGATGTTCTTCAGCTTCACCAGCAACTCGTCGGTGTTGAACTGCTGGCCATTGACGAGGATTTCGCCGTCTTTTTTGATGTTGATGATGATCTCACCGACATTGCGGGATTCCTTCTCCTTGCCTTCGTCGGCGGCAGGCACGCTGACATCCATGACCTGCTCCTCCTTGGCATACTGGAAGGTCACAGCGAAGAAGATTACGAGTAAGAACAGCACATCGACCAGCGGCGCGAGCTGCATCGGTGAGGGTTCGATGGAATGCTGTTTGCGGAAGTTCATCGCAGTTTTGGGGTTGCGTCGAGCTTACTGGCCGGCGACCGCGCGTGCCGCACGCTTGTACTGCACCGCGAGCAAGGCCATCAGATGTGTCGTCGCCGCTTCCATTTCGGAGATGAGGCGGTTTACCTTGCCACGGAAGATGGCGTAGAACATGAGCGAGGGAATGCCGATGACGAGGCCGGAGGCCGTGCAGAGCAACGCTTCGGACACGCCTTGCGCGAGGCCGAGCTGATTCGAGCCGCCGACGCCTTTGCCGGAAATCTCATGGAAGGTGGTGATCATGCCCAGCGTCGTGCCGAGCAGTCCAAGCATCGGGGCGATGGCACCCACGTCACCGAGATAGGCGATGCGAGCCAGCAACAGGCTCGACTGGCGGTTGCCCTCGGCTTCAGTGACTTCTTTGACTTCTTCAAAGCTTGCGGTCGGGTTACGCGTGGCGAAATCGAGTGTCTTGGCGGTAATGCGGGCGATGCATTCGTTGCGTCGGTTGCACACCGCCAGCAGGCCGAGGTAGTCTTGTTTGCGAATCAATGCGTCCGCCGAATTCATGAACGCATCGCTCACCACTGTGCCCTGCCGCACGGTGAAGGTGAACAGCACGATCATGAAGAAAGCGATCATCGACAGGACGATAAGCGGGTAGGCCATGACGCCGGTGCGTTTGACGAAGCCGTTGAACGTCAGCACATCGCCATACGGATTGTCTTCTGCGATGGCGGCCGGGGTCGTGACTGCGCCTGCGGCAGGAGCGGGCTGCTGCGCCTGGGCGTTGAGGTTCATCGTGAAGATGAGTGCCACCAGCACGGCCAGGGCGAGGAGGATTTTTCGATGCATGAGGTGGTGACTGTAAACGTGAGCGCCAGCCTTGCAAGCGGGCTGGTTGGCTGGCTTTCTGCCGGACTCAGGCCAGCAATTCCCGCACCACCTTGCATTCGTTCACGCCCGTGAGGCGGAAATCGAGGCCGGCATAGCGATACGTGAACTTTTCGTGATCGAAGCCGAGGATGCGCAAAATCGTGGCATGCAGATCATGTACATGCACCGGATTTTCCGTGGCCTGGAAGCCGAATTCGTCCGTCGCACCGTGCGTATAGCCGCCGCGCACGCCACCACCCGCCAGCCACATGGTGAAGCCGTAGTGATTGTGGTCACGGCCATGCTGCTTGCCAGCGTTGGAGCCGGGCGTGGGCAGTTCCACCGCCGGTGTGCGGCCAAATTCACCGCCCCACATCATTAGCGTGTCATCCCATAGGCCGCGCTGCTTCAAATCGCCCATGAACGCGGCGATCGCCCCGTCCGTCTGCTGGCCGAGCTTCCGATGTTCGAGAATTTCGTCGTGATTGTCCCACGGCTGCCCCGCGCCGGTCCAGAGCTGGATGAAACGTACTCCGCGCTCCAGCAATCGCCGCGCGATGAGGCACTGGCGGCCAAAAGCGTGGTCGCCATACATCTTCCGCACCGATTCCGGCTCCTTCATGATGTCGAAAGCGTCCGTGGCCTCCATCTGCATGCGATAGGCCAGTTCGTAGCTCTGCACGCGGGCTTCGAGCTGCTGATCGCGGTCCTGCTGGACGAGATTTCTTTGATTCAACTCCTGCAGCAGATCGAGCTGCCTGCGCTGCTGCTTGAGATCGAGCGAGCCGTTCTTGATGAACTCCACGAGCTTCTCGACCCGCGTGTCTTCCGTGTTGATGTAAGCACCTTGGTAGGCACTCGGCAAAAATGACGACTGCCAGTTCTTCGTGCGTCGCGTCGGCATGCCGCCGGGACACATCGCGATGTAGCCGGGCAGATTCTGATTCTCGCTGCCCAGGCCATAGGTGACCCAAGACCCCATCGTCGGGCGGTTCAACCGGCCTTCGCCGCTGTTCATCAGGCCGAGCGATGGCTCATGATTTGGCACGTCCGCATGCATCGAGCGGATCACGCAGAGGTCATCCGCGAAGGAGCCGACTTTTTCGAAGACTTCACTCACTTCGAGACCGCACTGGCCGCGTTTGGTGAACTTGAACGGCGATTTGAAGCCCGCCCCGGTCGGACGCTCGGTTTTGAGCACATTGGGGAGCGCTTTGCCGTCGTATTTGTCCAGCATCGGCT
>CANIZT010000346.1 GCA_947471905.1 Verrucomicrobiaceae bacterium | reverse complement strand
CGCTGGGATCAGCCGACGGTGACGATTGGCTATGCGCAGAATTTAACGAAGCTCGCCGATGCTCTGCCACCGTGGCCCGTGGTGCGGCGTTGGACGGGCGGCGGCGTGGTGCTGCATGACAATGACTTCACCTATTCCGTGATCGTGCCCGCATGCCAGCCGTGGTCGCAAACGAACCCGCTGGACAGCTACCGGCTTATTCATGAGTCATTGGCGAATGCTTTGAATGATGGCAGCCGTCTCGCCGGGCCGGAGGATTTGATCGAGGCACCGTTTTGCTTTGTGGCACCGGCACTGCACGATGTGGTGCGTGGGAAGGTGAAAATCGCCGGGGCAGGGCAGCGGCGTGGCAAGCTGGGGCTGCTGCATCAAGGCAGCGTGCAGCAGGTGCTGCTGAGGGATGATTTTTGGCCGCGTTGGGCCGCGCAACTGGCCAAAAACGTGCTCATCAAAGCAGAGATGATTGCTGCGATGATCGAACGTGCCGATGAACTCACGGCGAAGCGTTACTGCCTGAGTTCCTGGCTCAATGAACGGGAGGACCAGTTGGGATGACGCGCATTTTTGTCTATGGCACGCTGAAACGAGGCTGCAAGAACCATCATTGGCTCGCCGGGCAGCGATTCATCGCCGAAGCTCGTACGCAGCCGATTTATCGGCTTTACGACATGGGCGGCTATCCCGGTATGATCCGCGCTGACAATGGCGTGGCGGTCAAAGGCGAGATTTGGGAGGTCGATGAGGGCGGCATGGCGCGGCTTGACGTGCTGGAGGACATCGAAGGCGGCGAATACGAGCGCTTGCTGATCGAACTCGAAGGCGAGCGTGTCGAAGGCTATCTGTTCCTGCGCGATGTCAGCGGCCGGCCCGATGCGGGCACGAACTGGTGATCAGCCTGCGCCAAAGAAGCCGCCGAGTTTCCTAATGCGAGTGGGATGACGCAGTTTGCGCAGGGCCTTGGCCTCGATCTGGCGGATGCGCTCGCGGGTGACGCTGAACTGCTTGCCGACTTCTTCGAGCGTGCGACCTGCGCCGTCGCCGAGGCCGAAGCGCTGCTCCAGCACTTCGCGTTCGCGTGGATTGAGCGTGTCGAGCACATCGCGCAGCTTGTCACGCAGCAAATGCATGGCGGTGAGTTCCATCGGATTGCTGGCTTCTTTGTCTTCGATGAAATCGCCGAACTCTGTGTCGCCTTCGCTCTCGCCGACTTTGGCCTGCATCGAGACGGGCTGTTGGGAGAGGCGCAGCACGGCGTTCACGCGTTCGACGGGAAGATGGATCTCCTCGGAGATTTCTTCCGGCGTCGGATCGCGGCCCAGCTCCTGCAGCAGTTGCTTATGCACGCGCATGAGCTTGTTGATCGTCTCGATCATATGCACCGGGATGCGAATGGTGCGTGCCTGGTCGGCGATGCTGCGGGTGATGGCCTGGCGGATCCACCAGGTGGCGTAGGTGCTGAACTTGTAGCCGCGCTGGTACTCGAACTTCTCCACCGCGCGCATGAGGCCCATGTTGCCTTCTTGAATGAGATCGAGGAAGGACAGGCCGCGATTGGTGTATTTTTTGGCGATGGAAATGACCAGGCGCAGGTTCGCCTCGATCATCTCGGTCTTCGCCTTGGTGGAGTCGCTGACGTGCTTGAGCGTGTCGGTGATGAGCGTGCGGTAGTCCGCCGCAGTCATCCAACTGTCGAGTTCAAAGGCGCTCACGGCCTCTTTCGCGGCCTCGCTGCGGGGATGTTCCTTGTGGTTGCGCTCCAAGGCCCCCAGATCCGTCAGCCGCTGCTGCAGCAGTGTGACGAAGTCCTCGGTGATCTTTGATTTGAAGTAAAACTTCTCACAGTGGCGGAAGAACGTCGTGCGGGCAGCTTCGAACTCCTCCAGGCAGGCGTTATGCTTGCGCGGGCCAGCCTTGATGAGAGCCTCAAACGCCTGTGTGCTCTTTTCATGCGCTTCGCGTGCTTGATGCAGCAGCGGCTTCAGCTTTTTGAAGTAGGCTTCGCGCTCGTCGGCCTTGCGATCGCTTACCAGCCGGTCGAATCGTTCGACGCCATTGCCCAAAGCCTCGGCAAACTGGAGGTAGGCCTGCCCGATGAAACCAATCGTGTGGAGACACTGGCGCATGCTGAGGTCGGCCTTTTCGATGCGCTTGGAGATGTGGATTTCCTGCTCGCGGGTGAGCAGCGGCACCTGACCCATCTGGCGCAGGTACATGCGCACGGGGTCGTCAAAGACATCCAGCTTTGCCGAAGCGGCGTCGCGTTCGGCGGAAATGCGCTCACGGGCGGCGAGGTGGCGTGCTGCCACGCCTTCGACATCTTCGGTGATCTTGATTTCCATCGCGCGCAGGCGCGTGATGAGGGCGTCCATCAGGTCTGGCGTGACGAAGCCTGAAGGCAGCGCCTCGTTGATGTCATCCCAGGTCAGATGGTCATGCTCGCGGGCGGTGCGGATGAGATCGCGCAGACGTGCCTGCACGTCGGGCGAGTGGATGTCGTCGTGCGTGACATTGGCGAGCTGGGCGAGGCTGCCGGTGTAGCCATTCTTCGGCGGACGGCCACGACGGCGCTTGAGCGGCTGGCCATCGGGGCCGACGGCGGTGACAGGCTTCTCCTTGGGCGGATGGATGCGTGGCCTGCCGCGACCACGCTTCAACGTTACATCAGAGCCGACCGCAGCCATGGCTTCAGACGCTTTGCTGGCGGCGTTAGATCGAGTTCCGTTTTGTGAGCTTTTAGAGACGGCCATACATGCCTCGGGGGTTCCGGGAGCGTCGGTCAGGGGGGAGAACTATTCGGGGAGCCTTTCGCACGGTCAAGGCATTCTTTGCGCAGTGCGCTCAACTCGACGACCTGCTGCTGCAACTGCTCCATCTGCTCGTTCGAAAGGTTCGGCTGACGCAGTTTTGCTTGGGTGCTTTGGATCAGGCTCTGCAGTCGCACGATTTCGAGCGAGTAGAGCGCCTGCTGTGCCTCATTGAGCCCACCAGGTGGGTGTGGTCGCGCCTGAAGCTGGGCAAACGCAGATTCCTGGTGCCGCTCCAGTCCGGCTAGGAAGGCAAGCTGCGACGTTTCCTCCAGTGGATCGTAGCGGCTGCGCCATAGCAGTGAAAGTAGTTCTGTGCCCGGCACTTCGCGCAGCATGTCCGCGCAGTCCGTTTCCCGCAGCCAGTGGAGGACCTGCGCGTCACCCAACACCATCTGGCAGAGCAACACAGCTGTCTTGTTTTGTGAGGCGAGCAGCTTTTTCGCGTCGTCGATAACATTGCCAGACGAACTCGCCGCGCGCTGAGAGTTAGAGCCGTTTTTCTGCTCATTGCCAGCCCGCTTGACCATGGCGTTGAGTTGTTCTTCGGAAATTTCGAGCAGTTTGGCTACTTTGTTCACGGCAGCGATGCGCTGAGCCACGCCAGTGAAGATGCTGATCGCATTTGCCACCTGTTCAGCCATGCGCACGCGCTCGGTCATGCCGTCCCCTTTGGCGCTGGCGCGCATGTGGCGAATCTGATGCTCCAAGAACTCCGGCGCGTCCGTGATGATGGTGCGCAGCGCATCTGCGCCATCTTTGCGAATGAGCGAGTCCGGGTCCTCACCTTGTGGCAGCGCGGCGACGCGGACATTGATTCCCTGGGGCGAGAGAATGCGGAAGGCTTTTTCCGTGGCTTCGCGGCCCGCATTGTCGCTGTCATAACAAAGAATGACCTCATTGCAGACACGCTTGAGCATTTTCGCATGATGCTCGGTAAAGGCGGTGCCTTGTCCGGCAACAACGTTTTGCAAACCGGCCTCGAAGACCATGATCATGTCGATCTGGCCCTCGCAGATGATTGCCTGGTCCGCCTTGGCGATGAAACGCTTTGATTTGTCGAAACCGAACAGCACGCGGCTTTTGCTGAACACCGGCGTCTCGGGCGAATTGACGTACTTGCCGGTGTTTTCCTTCTTTTCGAGCAAACGACCGCTGAAGGCGATGACGTCGCCGTTGTCATTACGGATGGGAAACATCAGGCGGTGCCGCCAGCGTGGATAAGCACGGCCACCCTGTCCCTGCTCGTCCTGATCAGCCACGCTGAAGATGCCAGCGTCGATCATCGCCTGCTCGGAGATTTGCTGCTGTGCCATCCATTCGCGATAAAAAGCCTTGTTCTCCGGCGCGTAGCCCATCTGCCAGCGTTTCGCCATATCCGCATTGATCCCACGTGCTTTGAGGTAGTCACGGGCCGGTGCGGCCAATTGATGCTTCATGAGCAGCAGATGAAACCACTCTGCCGCCTCACGATTGGCGCGCAGCAGCAACGAGCGGTGCTTTGCCTCTGCTTCGGCGTTCGCGTCCCAGATTTCTTCGACAATGCGGATGCCTGCGGCGTCAGCGAGACGCTTCACGGCTTCCACAAAGGAAAGGCCGTCATGCTCCATCACAAACCGGATGGCTGTGCCGCCCGCACCACAGCCAAAGCAGTGGTAGGTGCCACGCGATGGACTGACGTTGAAGGATGGCGTGCGTTCATTGTGAAACGGGCAAAGACCTAGGTGGTTTGTGCCCGCCTTGCGCAGTTTCACGGCACGCCCCACCAGCGCCACGATGTCCGTGGCGGCAATCACCTGCTGGATGGTTTCCTCCGGGATGCGCGACATGGGGAGAGAGTGCGAAGCAGGACGTTCGCCGCAACTTCATGACGAAATCTTTATTGGCCTCGGTTCCGCCTCTCGCTATAAACATCCCCACCATGCAATCCAGCCAGACT
>CANIZT010000345.1 GCA_947471905.1 Verrucomicrobiaceae bacterium | reverse complement strand
TTCACGCTGCCGAGCGGATTGAAGAATTCACACTTCAAAGCAATCGTGGCGTTGAGGCCGGCGGTAACTTTGTTGAGCTTCACCAGCGGTGTTTTGCCGACGGTTTCGACGATGTTGTTGTAGATGCCCATGATGTTGCGAGGTTGACGGTTGTTACGAGATTAATGCTGGCCGCAGAATTCTTCGAAGCGGTCCATGCCGGCGTTGATGACATCGAGGCCGGTGGCGTAGCTGAAACGGATGGTGTGCTCGGCACCGAAGGCCAGCCCCGGAACGACGGATACCTTCTGCTTGCTGAGCAGCTTCTCACAGAAGTTCACGCTCTTGATCTGCATCGGCTCGATATCGACGAGGAAGTAGAAAGCGCCCATCGGTTCGACGACGCGGACGTTCTTGATGTTGCCGAGGCGGCCGAGCATGTATTGGCGGCGCACGTCGAACTCATCGCGCATGTCGCTGACGATCTGCTGATCCATCTGCAAGGCGGCCAAAGCACCGTATTGTGCAAAGGTGGTCGGATTGCTGGTGGTGTGGCTCTGGATCGTGTCGATGGCGTCAGCGATCTTCTTTGGAGCGGCCGTGTAGCCGAGACGCCAGCCAGTCATCGCATAGGCTTTGGAGAAGCCGTTGATGGTGATGGTGTGATCGTAGATTTCTTTGCTCAGCGAGGCGATGCTGACGTGCTCATGGCCGCCATAGACGAGCTTTTCGTAGATTTCGTCGGACAGAATCACGATGCCTTCACCCACGGCGATTTCGCCCAAGGCCTTGAGTTCATCCTTGGTATAAACGGAACCCGTTGGGTTGCCCGGGGTGTTCAGGATGATCATCTTCGTCATCGGGGACATGGCGTCCTCGAACTCGTCTGGGGTGAGCTTCCAGCCGTTTTCACGCTTCGTTTCAACGATGACCGGGATGCCGCCAACCAAGCGCACCATTTCGGGATAGCTGGTCCAGTAAGGAGCCGGAATGATCACTTCGTCGCCGGGATTAACGACGGCGAGAATGGCGTTGTAGCAGGAGTGCTTGGCACCGCAGTTCACGCTGATCTGCGACGCTTCATACTGCACGTTGTTGTCCACCATGAGCTTGGCAGCCAGAGCTTCGCGAAGCTCGATGATGCCATTGCTCTCGGTGTAGCGGGTTTTGCCGGTGTTGAGCGCCTCGATGGCGGCGGCGATGATCGGAGCGGGCGTGTTGAAGTCAGGCTCACCGGCGCCGAAGCTCAACACGTCCACGCCCTGCTTTTTGAGCGCCTTCGCCTGGCTGGTGATGGACAGGGTCATTGAAGGGGCGACTTCGGCGATATTTTTGGCGATAAAATCCATGGTCTGGGAATGGTTGGGCGGGTGAAAAATCAGGGGGCCGCCTATAAAGGAGGGCCTGAGAAGTTTGTCAATCAATCGTCCCGCCACGGGCAAAGGGCGGCTTGTGCCATGCACCACGCCGCCTTAGTCATGCCAGACATGATTCCCGACCGCCAGCCGCCTTCCTCCCGTTCCCGCCAGCCGACCGTTCCCATCCGCGGCATGGCGCTTGACGTCCTCGGCGAATGGTCCGGCGGGGAGCGCTTCGCCGCCGATCTCATGGACCATATCCAGCGTGACAACGGCCTCAGCCTGCCCGACGCCGCCTTCCTGCGTGACATCGTCCTCACCACGCTACGCAATCTCTCCCTGCTCGACCACTGGATCGCCGTGATCACCGAGGACAAGCACCTCGACCACCGCAGCCGCTGGGGGCTGCGCATCGGCCTCTGCCAGGTTTTGATACTCAAAGTCTCCGAATACGCCGCAGTGAACGAAACTGTGGCCGCCACTGGCCGTGCACGCAGCCTGATCAATGCCGTGCTGCGCCGTGCCTGCCGCGAATCCGCCGAATTGCTGGCCATGGTGGACGCCCTGCCGCTCGAAACGCGCACCTCGCATCCCAAATGGCTCATCGAGCACTGGCTCGGTCTCTTTGGTGAGGCCAAAACCACCGCCCTCTGCGAGTGGAATCAAGTCCCCGCGCCGATCTGCGCCCGCATCAATCGCCTGTACCCTCAGAATGACGCCGGTCCGGACGATTTCATCGTCTGCGATCACCTCCCGCGTGAAGAATTGAGCGTGGGCAAAGTGTACATGCAGGACCCGAGCACCGCCATCGCCCCACGCCTGCTCGCTCCGCAGCCCGGCCACCGAGTTCTCGATGCCTGCGCCGCGCCCGGCGGTAAAACCGCCCTGCTCGCCCAACTCATGGAAAACCAGGGCGAAATCATCGCCTGTGATGTCTCCCCCGGCCGCCTCCGTCGTCTGGATGGCAATTTGAACCGCCTCCACGTCGCCAACGCCCACATCGAAGAATACGACTGGTCAGAGACGCAAATCCCCGCCTTCGCCAAGCCCGGCTTCGACCGCATCCTGCTCGACGTGCCCTGCTCAAACACCGGCGTGATGCGCCGCCGTGTCGATGTCCGCTGGCGGCTCCGCCCCGACGACTTCACCGCGCAGACGCAAACACAGACGCAGCTCCTCAAAAACTGCCTTCGCGTCCTCAAACCCGGCGGCATCCTCGTTTACAGCACCTGCAGCATCGAACCCGCCGAAAACGAGCAACTCGTCGCCAGCGTCCTCGAATCCACGCCCGGCTTCGAACCCGTCAAACTCCGCCACAGCTTCCCGCCGGACGATCAAATGGACGGCGCCTTTGCCGCCGCGATCCGCCGTCATTAAAATTGGTGCGTGACATCCGCCACCTGATTCTCCAAAACTGCGCACCTCCATGAAACTCACGTCCATCCTCCTCGCCTTCGGCCTCGCTTTTCAAATCCAGGCCGCTGATGCTCCCAACGCAGCCGGTTTGCAACTCTACAGCCTGCGCAGCCAATTCACCTTACGTGGCGTGCCGTGGACACTCGACCGTGTGAAGGAGTTTGGCATCAAGGAGGTCGAACTCGCTGGCACCTACAATCTCAGCGCCGAGCAGTTCAAAGCGGAACTGGAGCAACGCGGCCTGAAGGCCATCAGCAGTCACTTCCCGTATGCGCGCTACAAGAACGATCTCGACAACGTGGTGAAGGACGCGAAGACCCTCGGCCTCAAGTATGCTGGCTGCGCTTGGATCGACCACAAGGACAGTTTTGACGAAGCCGAGTGTCGCGACGCCATCGCTGTCTTTAACAAAGCGGGCGAAGCACTCGCCAAAGAAGGTATCACCATGTTCTACCACGCCCACGGCTTCGAGTTCGAGCCCTACGGCGACGGCACGCTGCTCGATCTCTTCCTGCGCGAGACCAAGCCCGAGTTTGTCTCCATGCAGATGGACATCCTGTGGATCATCTTCCCCGGACAGGACCCCGTGAAGCTGCTGGAGAAATACAGCGGCCGCTGGAAGCTCATGCACCTCAAGGATCTCAAGAAAGGCGTCGCCACTGGCTTCCTCACTGGCAAAACCGACGTCGCCAACGATGTGACGCTCGGCACCGGCCAGATGGACTGGACCGCGATCTTCGCCGCCGCCCGCAAGAACGGCGTGCAGCATTATTTCATCGAGGATGAATCCCCCACGTCGCTCGATCAGATCCCGAACAGCCTGAAATACCTGCGCACAAACGGCTTCGAGTGATCTCATGTCACGCCGCCTCCACGCCAGCATCCTGCACGGCGTCTTCATCCTCTCCGGCATCTCGGCGCTTATCTACCAGCTCGTGTGGCAGCGTGCGCTGCTCACGATCTATGGCAGCAACGTCGAATCCGTGGCGATGGTCGTGGCGGCCTTCCTCGCCGGGCTCGGCATCGGCAGTCTCGCGGGCGGCTGGATTTCGAAATCCACACGCGCACCGATTGTGCTGCTCTTCGGTCTCGCCGAACTCGGCGTCGGTGCCTACGGCCTCGTGTCGCTGAAGTTGTTCGATGCCGTCGGCGCGATCACCTCGGCACAAGCCCACGGCCTCACGACAGGGGTTCTGGTCTTCCTGCTCGTTTTTTTGCCCACCCTGCTCATGGGGGCTACGTTGCCGATGCTCGTGGCCCATCAGGTGCGCGACACCGCACACGTCGGCGAAACCGTGAGCCGCCTCTACTTTGTGAACACGCTCGGTGCGGCCCTCGGGGCCTTCATCGCCGCGAAGTGGCTCCTCGGCGGCTTCGGCATGACCGGCACCGTCCACATCGCCGCCAGCTTGAATGCACTTGCGGCGCTGATCGTGCTCATCGCGCTACGCAAAGCACCGCAAGTCGCGGATCAGCCTGCTACTTCACCCATCCCTGATCCCTCCGCTCAAATCCCTTTCCGCACCGCCTTGCGTTGGTCTGCGCTCTCAGGCTTTCTGGCGCTGTCCTGGGAAATCGTGTGGTCGCGTGTTTTCAATTTTGCCAGCGCCTCCAAAGCCCCTGTGTTCGGCTACATGCTTGGCAGCTACCTGCTAGGGCTTGCGCTCGGTTCGCTTTTGAGTCCACGCTTGTTGAAGCAAAAGGGCGATCTGCGTAGCAAACTCGCGCGTTGGGTGGCGATTTCAAGCGTCGGAGGCTTCCTAGTTGCTCCACTGACTGCAGAGGCGGCATGCTATCTCTCCTGGGAGCTGGGGTATCTTTTTGTCATCCTTGCCGGGGCATTGATCGGCCTCACCTTTCCGCTGCTCTGCCATGCGGCCATACCTCCCGGCAATGACACAGGCAGCCAGCTTTCCCGGCTCTACCTCGCCAACATCATTGGCTCCGGCGCAGGCAGCCTGCTCACCGGTTTTCTCTTCATGGAGTGGATGAGCCTGCACGCACTCAGCTATCTGCT
>CANIZT010000344.1 GCA_947471905.1 Verrucomicrobiaceae bacterium | reverse complement strand
TCGAGCAGCGGACTGTAGAAGACTTCGAGCGTGTGGTTCGCATACACCCAGTCGCCGTAGTCTTTCTTGATGCTGGTGTAGGTGCTGGATTTCATCGCCGCACTGGGCAGGTCGGCAAAGGCGGCGCTTTCGACGGGCTCGCTGCTGTATTTGCCGAGGTCGATGTCCTTGGGCACATCAACGAATTTGTCCCACAGCACTTTCTGGTTCTCGATGTCGATGTGATTGACCAGCGTGATGCTGCTGCGGCCGGTAATTTTGCGTTTGGCATCGTCAAAGTTTACCACGGCGCTGCGCAGGATGGCGGGCGTGTAGGTGAGGCGTTCGCCGTCTTCATCGGTGGGCTGGAACAATTCGGTGACTCCACCGGGCAACTTGGGGCGCACGGTGTTGCGATCCGCATTCGCGGCGCTGCTGGCTCCGGGAGGTGCGAAGCCGTCGTCTTCGGCGGCAGCAGTTTTTTTGGCTCCGGCTTTGGGACGAATCGGGTCCATCAAGGCTTTGATCTGCGGGCGAGAAAGCGGACCACCGAGGTAGCTCATGAGCCAGCGCACGTTGAAGACGACGGGATGGTCTTCATGGACGTTGTTCATGAGGAAGACGCGATTGCCGAGACCGGCGAGCGTGCGTTCCATGAGCTGGCGGTCGAATTTGCCACCGGCGGTGTTGGCCGCTCCTTCGAGGCCGTCGAGCACGCGCATCTTGTCGCGCTCCGTCTGCAAACGGCCAAGCCACCAGGTGCCGATGTTGGCGAGCGCCTTGTAATCGAGATCGGCGGGGTTTTGGGTGGCCAAAAGGATGCCGAGGCCGAAGGCACGTGCCTGTTTGAGCAGGAACATCATGGGCTTCTTTGACGGCGGCATCGCAGTCGGTGGCAGGTAGCCAAAGATTTCATCCATGTAGAACAGGGCTCGCAGTGACGTGGTGCCCTGCTGCGTGCGCATCCAGCCGAGAAGCTGATTGAGCAGCAGCGAGACGAAGAACATGCGCTCGGTGTCACTCAGATGCGCGATGCAGAAGATGGTGACGCGTGGTTTGCCTTCCTTCGTGTAATACATGCGCTGGATGTCGAGCGGCTCGCCTTCGAGCCAGGTGCTGAAGCCGGGGCTGGCAAGCAGATTGTTCAGCTTCATCGCCAGCGGCGTGCGCTTGGACTCGGGCATGAAGCTGTCGAGATCGACGACACCAATTTTCCGAATCGGCGGCTGCTGAATGTGGCGCACGAGGTTTTCGAGGCTGAGGTTCTGCCCCTTCTTCCAACAGAATGCGACGATGTTGCTGAGCAGGATGTGCTCGGGCGATTGAATCGGATCGGCTTCAATGTCCATAAGGCCAAGCATGGATGAAACCGTGCTCTCGATACGATCCGCCAGCGCCTCGGCATCGTCCATGACCTCCGCAGGCGGGCAATTCAGCGAGCTGAGAATGGATACGGGCAGCCCCGCGTTGCTGCCGGGCGTGTAGATCGCCATATCGACGGTCTCGCGCAGCTTCTTGATGCGGTCGGCGCTCTGGCCCCAATCGCCGAGGCCCTTTTGCCACATCGCCGATTGGGCGGCGGCATATTCGTCCGGCGACTGGCCTTTGCGGCGCGCTTCGTCTTCATTGATCCACGGGCGGAACTCCTGTGGCGTGAGATTGGGGAAGGTGAGCAGCGCATTGCCGAGATCGCCCTTCGGGTCGATGGCGATGACGGGAACGCCGTCAATGGCGGCTTCTTCGAGCAAGGCGAGGCAGAGACCGGTCTTGCCGCTGCCGGTCATGCCGAGCACGACGCCGTGCGTGACGAGGTCCTTCGAATCGTAGAGCACGAGGTCGTCTTTGATCTGCTTGGCAGCGAGATCGTATTCGCGGCCGAGGTAGAAGGAACCGAGTTTTTCGTATTGGTCAGGGGTGATGGGCATGGGGTGGGAAATGATGAAGGTGGAATGACGAATGCCGAATGGGTGGGGCTGGGAAGCTGAGACCTGATTGAAACGGGGGATTTGGAAATTGGAAAGTGCAAAGTGGTCTGATTCGGCCAGCATGAGGCATGCGCTCCGCATTTTTGCTCATCATGACTGCCTCCACTCTCTCTGCCGATGTTTTGACCTATCCCCAGACCCGTAAGGAGGACGTGGTGGACACGCTGCATGGGGTGAAGATCGCTGATCCTTATCGCTGGCTGGAGGATGACAACTCGGAGGAGACAAAGGCGTGGGTGAAGGCACAGAATGCAGTGACGTTCGAATATTTGGAGAAGCTGCCACGACGCGCTGAGATTCAGAAGCGGCTGAAGGAGCTGTGGAACTACGAGCGCGTGGGACAGCCGTTTGAGCGTGGGGGGCGGTGGTTCTACTCGCACAATTCAGGTTTGCAGAATCAGGCGGTGCTGATGACCGCGGAGTCGCTGGAGGTTGAGGGCAAGGTGCTGCTCGATCCGAACTCGATGTCGGCAGATGGGACCACGTCGCTGTCTGATTATGAGCCAAGCGAGGATGGCAAACTCATCGCCTATGGCGTCTCGGAGGCCGGTAGTGACTGGACGACGATCCGCGTGCGGGACATCGCTACGGGACGTGATTTGGACGATGTGGTGAAGTGGGTGAAGTTCAGCGGCGTTTCATGGCTGAAGGATGGCCGCGGCTTCTTTTACTCGCGCTATGATGAACCAAAGGCCGGCGCGGCTTTGACGGCGAAGAACGAGTTTCACAAGCTCTGCTTCCACCAACTCGGCACGAGTCAAAACGACGACAAAATCATCTATGAGCGCAAGGATGAGCCGAAGTGGGGCTTTGGCGGCGGCGTGACGGAAGATGGCGAATATTTGATCATCTCGGTGTGGCTTGGCACGGAGCCAAAGAACCGGCTCTTCTACAAAAAGATCGCCGCTGATGCACCCGTGGTCGAATTGCTCAACGACTACGACGCGCGCTACTCCTTCATCGACAATGATGGCCCGATCTTCTACTTCCGCACCGATTTGGGAGCGCCTTGCTTCCGAGTCATCGCCATCGACACGCGGAAGCCGCAGCGTGGCAACTGGCGCATCGTGGTGCCTGAGGTGCCAAAGGTTTTGCTGGAAGGCGTCAGCACGGTCGGTGGCCAGATGTTCTGCGAGTATCTGCGCGATGCGAAGACGGAGGTGAAGTGCTTCGACTATGACGGGAAACTCATTCGTGACGTGAAACTGCCCGGCATTGGCTCTGCAGGCGGCTTTTCGGGACACCGCAAGGATGTGGATACATTTTACACCTTCACAGGCTTTACGGAGCCGGGTGCCATTTACCGCATGGATTTGAAAACCGGTGAGAGCAAGCTGTGGCGGAAACCTGATGTGAAATTCGACGGCGCTGGCTACGAAACGAAGCAGGTCTTCTACAAGAGCAAGGACGGCACCCAGGTGCCGATGTTCATCGTTCACAAGAAGGGCCTCAAGCTTGACGGAACCAACCCCACGCTGCTTTACGGCTACGGCGGCTTCAACATCAACATGACGCCCGGCTTCTCCGTCTCACGTGCCGTGTGGCTGGAGATGGGCGGCGTCTTTGCCATGCCAAATCTGCGCGGCGGTGGTGAGTATGGCCGTGAGTGGCATCTGGCAGGTGTGAAGCTCGGAAAACAGCGCGTGTTCGACGATTTCATCGCCGCCGCCGAGTGGTTGATCGCCAACAAATACACCACCAGCGCCCAACTCGCGATCCAAGGTGGCAGCAACGGCGGGTTGCTCGTCGGTGCGTGCCTGACACAGCGTCCCGAGCTTTACGCAGCTGCCTTGCCCGCTGTCGGCGTGCTGGACATGCTGCGCTTCGAGAAATTCACCATCGGATGGGGCTGGAAGAGCGATTACGGCACCGTCGAGAAAAAAGCCGAGTTCAACGCGCTACTCCGATACTCGCCGTATCACAATCTCAAGCCCGGCACTCGCTATCCCGCCACCCTCGTGCTCACCAGCGACCACGACGACCGCGTCGTGCCCGCACACAGCTTCAAGTTCGGCTCCAGATTGCAAGAGAGTCAGGCCAAGGACGGCCCACCGGTGCTCATCCGCATTGAAACAAGCGCTGGCCACGGCGCGGGCACGGCGCTGAACAAGACCATTGAGAAGGTGGCGGACGAGTGGGCATTTCTGGTGAAGGCGTTGGGGATGAAGGGCTGATCTTTGCTCTTTGGTTGTTTTGGAAGCGTCCATTGCTTTGATCAATGACTGCTCACGATATATCAATTGGAGGAAATCTGGGCCAGTGAAATGATAGTGGGCATGAACCCAAATGCGCTCATCAATATCATCATATCGGACCTGCTGATTCGCCCGCTTCTGTGGCTAGTCACCCACACTCTTTATCGTATCCGCGTTGTTGGACGTGAGTACGTTCCAGAGAGCGGAGGTGCGTTGTTTGTGTGCAATCATCTGTCGTTCATGGATGCCTGTTTCTTGATGGCCACGACCAAGAGGCGCATCCGGTTCATTCTTTTTAAAGGTATCTACGAAAAATGGTGGGTGAAGCCCTTTGCGCGTGCTTTGAAGGCCATTCCAATCACTTCGGAGGGGAGACCGCGTGAAATGATCCACTCGCTGCAGTCGGCAACGAGTTGGATTAAGGAAGGTCAAATCGTGTGTATCTTTGCAGAGGGCCAAATCACCCGCATTGGCCAATTGCTTCCATTCCGCCGCGGCATGAGTCGCATCATGAAGGGCGTCGATGCGCCGATCATTCCGGTGCATCTCGACAATTTGTGGGGGAGTATTTTCAGTTTCGAAAAGGGCCGTTTTTACACCAAGGTGCCACGCACGCT
>CANIZT010000343.1 GCA_947471905.1 Verrucomicrobiaceae bacterium | reverse complement strand
GAGTTCGCAGCCAAGCGCAGGGCCGAGCTCCGCTCGGCCCACGTCCACGCTTCGCCCAGTCTTGCCAACCCCAACCAAAACAACCAACAACCCAACCAAGCCCCCAAGGCTCTAGTTTAGAACCGTCCAAGTTTTGGGGTCAGGTCACTGGGATGCTACGCTCTTCCCGCACGCCACCCGCGGCTACTTCCCCTTCTGGGAGCGCATCCGGTCGGCGGGGTGATAGATGTTGAGGTGTTCGACTACTTGGTCTGCTAATTCTAACTCACGCAAGCTTAGATACGTTATGCGAATGTACCCGGGAAACGAGATCTCAAGAGCATCACTTTGAACCTGCTGGATTGAGTCTGGCAGTCATAACTTTGCTGAGATTAGAACGACCGTTTATACCCCAAGTTGAATGAGCTTGAATGGGCGCCATCAATATCCTCGTGGCTATAAATTAGGTAAAAGAGGTTAACTTTATCCGGGGAGTATTCGATACGAGGCGTGAATCTCAGCCCGGTCTTTCTGCCTGTCGGTTCGGTTGTCGTGGTCGGAGCTGTCCCAGAGTAATGGTAAGTAACTTCATTAGGTCCGTTTCCAAACTCGTTAAATAACTCAATCGCAAGTGAGAGTTTGGTGAGGCTTGTGCCGAGATTGCTACACCAGTCGATGGCTGTCCCTAGTTGTGCTCTGCTTGAGTTGCGAGGTTTCACGGACGCGGTCAGTGAGGTTAGGTCGCCGCTTTCCGTTAGGGAAAATCCGCTGGTGTGGACATGGTCAAGGCCAGCGTATGGTGTGACACTTAATGATTTATTGATCAGTATGCCGGTGCCGAACCTTGTGAATGCTGCGAAATTAGACATCTCGCCCGAGGCGGTTTGAGTGCCAAGGAAGGTGCTCCTGTAGGTCTTTTGGCTTTCTCTCCCTGCGTTGATGCCTGCGTCTAGGAAGAATGCGTCCTTTGTACCTATCAAAGCTGAGCAGGCAGCGGAGAAAGAGAAGCCTTGTCCACGACCGCTTCCGCCATGGCTTAAAAAGGTTGTAGAGCTGGTGTGGCTTGAGGCTGAAAGCGCAACTGAAGCCGTGCGGCTAATATCGCAAACAAGACCGGCGGTTGCCCCAGAGGATGTGTAGTTCGCACTCACTTGAGACTTTCCCGAAAGCGAGTTGTATTGGATGAAGCCAGCCCAGGCGTTCTGGGGCGAGCTAGCTCTTTCAAACCTCCGATTTTGGAATAGTGAAAGCAATGAGGTGTTTTCGTCTCTAATGGATGAAATCAAGACCGATGATTCTGCCAAATATGGGGAAGCATCGAGCGATCCAGGGAGATTATCTCCTGAGAGAATGGCTAGCGCTGCTTGTCCCCAGATTGTCGTGCTATCAAAAGTGCCTGCGTAACCGTTCAAGGCGTCGTTTGACTTAATCAAGATAGCATTCTGCCAAATTGCTGATCCGAAAGAGGGTAGAATTTGCGATAGATTTTGGTTTGGTAGTAACCCGGTACCATAGAGTTTTCCGCTCGAAACGTCAAAAAGCACCCAATGACTGAATTGGCTATTTATTGTGGAGAAACTGCCAATGATGCCACCCTGTGCATTGACTAGGCGGAAGCTATCACCACGGGCTGGCTCAAATCCGCCTAATTTGATAATCCTAAGGCCGGAATTATTTTGTATCGTGAATGTCCCTGGGGTGCCGGTCACCGAAATCATATCGTGCCCAGATGGCGCTCCTGCCCCGTTGCTTCCAGCGATTTCGGCGTCGTAAAATGAGCCTGATGTGGAGATGTAGGCGCCAGCTATTGTCAGGACTCCAGGCGAATTACCAGGTGCTATAGTGCCGTTGTTGGTCACGTTTCCTGAGATTGTGCCAGAGCCTTTCAAACTGGATCCGAGTCCGATACTCACATCGCCGTTAAGCACTCCGTTTACTTTTAAGGTGCCGGCAGAGACGATGGTTGTCCCGTTGGCTTGACCGCTAAGCGTGAGTAGTCCGGCGGATGTTTTGGATATTATCCCTGCGTTGACTAGGCCTTCCGCGCTTACACTACTTAGAGTATTAACGTCAAAATTAAGTGTTTTGTTTTGTGAATTGATTGCGCCTTGGATGACGATTGAACTTTGGCTGTTTTGTTCGGTGCGTATCGTCGCGTCAGTGTGCAATGAAATGGTACCTGTGGAAGTAAGTGTGCCGTTGTTGTTTAGACTCCCAAATGTTATTGCCGCTCCTGAAGGCCCGTTCCCCGTTATATCAAGACTGCTAGATATTGTTTTTCCAGCTCCAGCTCCCGTCTCGATGATGAGTGATGTGTCGCTGAATGTGCTGGTTTGTGGGGAGATCGCCCCGGGTGAAGCTATCAAGACGGTTCCTCCCGTGCAGTTGAGTGCCGCCCCGCAGGAAAGTCTAATCGTCATCAGGCCTTGTCCGATTTTCGAAATAGAGGAAATTGATGGGGAAATCGATCCGCTCAATTCCAACTCTGCGCCTTGGGGGACTTGAAAAATGACATTACTGCTAGGTGAACTGCTTGAGATATTGCCTGAAATTCGGAGTGCGCTTATGCCGGAATTGATTGTGATCGTAGGGTTGCCCGAAGCAATTATTTGACCAGAGAGTTCGATGTTTGAGGCTGAACCTGTTGAGCCGATGATTAACGAACTCTGTATGTCGGATTCAAGGGAGAAATTATTTCTGTAGTTGTAGGGCAACGAAGTTAGTCCACTGTCACATAGCTTAATCACACCTCCTTGTGCCGCGACGGTTGTTTGTCCAGTTGCAAGCGGCGACGTGACCTCCAGTAATCCATCCTTGATGTAGATAACGCCGAGAAACCTTGCTGAATCCGTTATCGTTGCTTTGCCTGGACCGATTTTCGAAATTTCAGAAATATTTTGTGATATCTGAGAATTTATCACTGCTTCTGTTCCTGTTCCCGTTCTGAGTGTCAGTTTCGTGTTTGAGTTTGTTGCGGTAATTCCGCCGTCAATTACGGCGCTAAAACCATTAATTCCCTCAAGCCCGATTCTCGCGTCCCCGGTCAGATTAATTTGTCCTGAAATTACGATTGATCCGCTATGATTCGAATCCCCGAGTACGATCGCACCGCGATCTTGAACCCCGTCGCCGAAGACGCTAATTTCCTGTCCGTAAAATGACGATGCTCCATTTGTGTTTCCTAAGATTAGGCTGCCGTTCGCCACGAAGTTGTTTGCGC
This sequence comes from Verrucomicrobiaceae bacterium, assembly GCA_947471905.1. Lineage (GTDB taxonomy): Bacteria > Verrucomicrobiota > Verrucomicrobiia > Verrucomicrobiales > Verrucomicrobiaceae > Prosthecobacter. The sequence goes on along the minus strand of CANIZT010000343.1, from coordinate 1,628 downwards.
CACTTAATGAAGCGCTTGACGCAACGTAAAGTACACCTCCCGTCACAGTAGTACCCCCGCTGTTGTTTGTTCCGCTTAATGAGTTGTTGCCGCCTGAGTTGATTATAGATCCGGCACCGGAGATGCTCCCTTGGAGGTATATGTGCGAGTCTGTAGTCCCCGAAAGTGTCAGTACTCCGTTTGAAGCAATGGCTATGTTTGAATCGAGGTCAATATCCCCATGCGTTGCGTCAAATTCTCCGGTTGTATTGATGACAATGTTGTTGTTAAAAGAGGTCGCGGCAGTGGGGATGAATCGACCTCCTTGGAAGACCAGATTGCTGCCTCCGACTATTCTGGTGTCGTGTTGATTTATCGTGCCTGTGATTGGCTGTGGTAGCTCTGTTGCTATGAAGCCTTGATAATTTCCGCTCGCATCTTGGAAGTAGCCTGCGATCTTGTCATTCTCGGTAGCGCGTATGTAGGTGAGTTGGGAGTTTGGTGCGTCAATTTGGTTATAAGTACCAAGTGTTATGTCGTAAACGAAGCCGTGCATGACGTAATCTTGACCCCAGAACGATCCGACAACCTTCGATTGGGATATGCCATAGGCATGAGTGCCGTATGAACCAGGAAAGTCTATAACCGCATAATTCTGCGAATTAATATCATAGAGATATCCGTATACTTTGTAGCCAATGATTTGATCATATCCGCTAAATATCCCCACGACATTATTATCAGAAACGCCGTATGCTCGTGAACCGATGATTGTTTGCCCGCCCTGGAAGAAGGTAGGCAACGTTAAGTATGTTTGTGATTGGATGTCGTATAAGAAGCTACGTACGTAACTCCCTTGCGTGTAGCTTCCTGCTACCCTGTTTCCCGATATCGCGTTGGCTGATAGGTCGTACGTATAAATATCGCTTCGATAGAGTTCGGTGAAAGTTGTCCCGTTGAATAAATAGCCGTGTGTTCCGCCGCTACCAATGCTGTCGCTGAAGTATCCCACGATATTATTTCCGGAAATGCCAAATCCGTAGGTGCTAATGGCGTCTCCTGGCGTGGAACGATTGTGGGCGCCCGGGGCGTCAAAATATGTGTATGTACTGCCGTTGAGGATGAAACCTCTGTAATCTATATTGTCCAAGTAAACGCCAACAACTTGATTATTGTTTATGCCGTAAACGTAGGTCGATATGGCTGTTCCGTAATATTGGTTGTTCGGAGTTGGGGCCGAAATTGTTTCAAACTGATAACTTTGGGCGGAGCAGATTATCGCCGCATTTATCAACGTGATTATCGGTAGTTTAGCTAGTTTTCTCACATCACGAATGTGGTGTTGGCATTAACCTCTACAAGGATATATTTACTAAAAAATAAATTTAATAAAATCAGTCTTTTGTGTGAATGGGATGCGTATCCTTGTATCTACGACATCCGATATGGACCCAGTTCATCTCGCTGCCGCTAACTTGCCTTTTCTGCTTATAAAGAGGGTGGGCCCACCTGGATTCGAACCAGGAACCAAGGAATTATGAGTTCCCTGCTCTAACCATTGAGCTATAGGCCCGTGGGGGCGATTAAGCCGCAAACGGGCGGGGAGGGAAGCATGAAGGCGGGCCGCGCCGCCCCGGATGGGCTTACTT
>CANIZT010000342.1 GCA_947471905.1 Verrucomicrobiaceae bacterium | reverse complement strand
GAACCGACCGGGGACGAGCAGGGACGAGCAGGAAGAGATTTGGAGTGGAGGAGACTGGATGTTGGATGATTGTTCCTGGTTCCTGGTTCTTGGTTTGGAACAACCACCGTCAATCCGAGCCTGAATGACGGAGACTGACAGGCAACCGGACCGCGTGTTACCAACGGAACCGCTCACGCAGCGTGGGGTCCGGGCGGTGATGTGACAGCCCGAGCATGCAACCGAGGGTGAGACCGAGCGTGAAGACGCCGAGTACGACGGCCAGGGGATTGGCGCTGACGTACTGCTTGGACTGCACCAAGGTGTCTTCGGCGCGTGTGGCGGCGGTTTGGTAGAGGTCTTCGGCGCGTGTGGCGGCGGATTGGTAGAGGTCTTTGGCGGCCTGAGTGGCTTGCTGGGCCGCATCTTTGACCGCATGGGTGGCGTGCTGAGCGGCCTCTTGGACCGTATGAGTCACCTGCTGGGCGATGTCCTGGACGGGCTGCCGCGGTTGGTCGAGGCGAGGCATGTCGTGGGCGTGGTTGGGGTATTCGTGTGTTTTCATGGCCCCCAAGCTAAGGATGGCGGCACCTGAGCGCCATGGGGTGAATGCCCCGTTCTGCGGGCCGACGGATGAAGACCGCACTTCCGCCGCGTGAGGAAGGAGAGCGGGAGACTTGGAGACGAGGAGGCAAGAGGCAGGAGGCAGGAGGCAGGAGGCAGAGGAGACTTGGAGTGGAGGAGCCGCCGTGGGCCGCGAAGGAGCCAAACGTGGAGCCGTGGATGAGGCGTTGGACAAGCGGTTGAATCCGATTAACCTAACATTGTGAGCACGATCACGACCATTCTCGAACCTGCGGCGGACGGCATGCTGCATGTGCCGCTGCCTGCCTTGTGGAAGCTCGGCAAGTTTCGTGTGTCCGTGGAGGTGGAGCCGCTGGCTGGTGTGCCTCTGCCCGAACATGCGGTGGTACGGCTGCGCCGTGATCTGCCCGATGACGAAGTCAAAGCGGGTGAAACCGGCACCGTGGTGCATGTCTATGAAGGCGGCGCGGGTTACGAAGTGGAGTTCCTCGGCAGCCGCACGCGCCCCAAGCTGGTGACGGTGGAACCAGCGGACATTGAACTGGCTGACTGATGGAACTGCCGGAGCAACTCCCGCAGGCCAACGTTCTGCGGATCGACCAAGCCAAGGTGCAGGACTATCTGCTCAACCTGTCTCACGAGGAAGGTGGATCGAAGGCGAAGTATTTCCGCAATCGCGGCTTCCAGCCCGAGCAGTGGCAAGTCATGGCGGAGGCGTTGCGCCAGCATGGTGCCACGCAGCCGGTGACGGAGGCGAGTGAATCCCGCCATGGGAAGAAGTTCACCGTGGAATGCCAGATCATGACTCCCGATGGCAAGAATCCCTGCATCCTGACCGGCTGGATTCAGGAAGGGACGAAACCACCGCGTCTGGTGACGGCGCATCCGAACAGCTAGAACTGGATGTCCTGCCCTATCTTCTCGTCGAGCCACTGGCGGAGCTGGTCGAGGCCTGCGCCGGTTTCGGCGGAGACAGGGTGGACTGAGACAGTTCTGGTGCGCCGCTAAAACCGCAGACGGAGATACGTGCCCAGCACGGATTCATGCTTCCAAGCGGCGTTGCTGCGGATGGAGTCAATCATGTAAAAGCAGTCGAGGTCGGCGGTGTTGCTGAGTTTGAAGGTGATCCCCAGTGGCACGAGGCGGTTCTCGGTCTGCTGGCCGCGGTGTAGATCAACAAGCCATTCGTTGCTGGCGAAGATGCGTGTCAGTGGACCGAGCGGCTGTGGCAGGGTCCACCCGAGTTGCAGGCGGTGTCGGGAGCGATGGGTGGTGAAGGCGGCATTTTCATTCTTGCGCCACTCCATGCGATTGCGCCATTCGAGGCGCAGGGACTTGGTGAGATCGAACTTGGGATTGATCTCGAGTTCGGGGCGTAATTGCTCATAGCGAAAGTGCGTGTTGGGATTTTCGATGCTCAACACCGAAAGCCCCGCGCCGAGGTCCAGCCATGATAGCGCGGCATACTTCACGCGCGGACTCACGATCTGCACATAGGAGCCATCTTCCGTGTCGGCGCGGTTCCCCAAGAATACGCCAGCGGTCCAAGGCGGCTGGCGGTAGAACTCCAGCATGCTCCACGCCCACCACTCATCTGCCCGCAGCGTTTGCGCTGTCACAGAGAGAAGTAGCAAGAGCAGCGTGCGCATACCCTTTCAGTAAGAAGCACCCACGATTTCGTTGGTCGTGGTGTTGATACGTTCAATGACTTCATCTGCCTCTTCCCGCGTTACGCCCATGTCGAGCAGTGTCTCCACGAGATGGCTGGTGAAGCGGGCAAAGTGCTGCCGTGTGATGCCACGACCATGATGAACATGCGCCAGAGGCCGCCCGCTGTATTCAATGGGCCCGCCGGTCGCCATGACGAAGAACTCTCGCTGCATGGAATGCAGTTTGTCCAAGGCGGTGTGCTTGAAGAATGGACCCAGTTCGGGATCGGCTAACACGCGGACGTAGAATGCAGGGATAAGTGCGGCGATCATGTCTTCGCCGCCGAGTCTTTCATAAAGGGAAGGTGAGTTCTGGCTCATGCCTTTCTCCAAGCACAAACAAGGCCGACATGAAACGATAATGCCGTGGCAAACAAGTCACGCACAGCGAATCGCAGCCTTGGCGTGAGACGGAGGCAAGAATGGCACACAAATGCTGCACCTCTCTGGCATCTATCATGCGATGGAAAAGGCATGACCTACCTTCAGCAACTCCATCAAGACTCACCCGTGGCATACGATCTGCTGATTTTCAGCATCGTCGTTTTGGGTGGCATCGGTCTCGGGAATATTCGGGTTGCGGGCATCAAGCTTGGCGTGGCGGGTGTGCTGTTTGCGGGGATCACGGCTTCACATTTTGGCCTGCGGCCGGGGACTGAAGTGGCGCACTTCTTGAAGGAGTTTGGTCTTGTGCTGTTTGTGTTTGCGCTTGGCATGCAGATGGGGCCGGGCTTTTTCGCTTCATTACGCCGTCAGGGCAGGATGCTGAATGGCTATGCCTTCGCGCTGGTGGCGGGTGGCGCGCTGGTGGCACTCGTGGGTGGATGGATGCTGAATCTTCCGCTGCCAGCTGTGGCAGGCTTATTTGCCGGTGCCACGACGAACACGCCCGCGCTCGGTGCCGCACAGCAAGCCCTTACTGCGGCACATGCAGATCCCGCACTTATCACGCTACCGGCATTGTCCTATGCCGCCACGTATCCACTGGCGATTGTGGGGATCATTCTTTCGCTGATCATTTTACGCACCTTCTTCAAGATGGATGTGACCAAGGAAGCCGAGCTGTTTCGTCAGGAGCAGGGCGTGGGCGTTGAGCCTTTGCAGCGCATGAACCTGCGTGTGGATAATGCCAACCTCGAAGGTGTCACCATCGCCCACGTGCCAGGCATTCAGGAGACGAGTGTGATCATCTCACGTTATCGCCCGGCTGCTGGCGGTGAAGTCACTAACGCCGCGCCTGAAACAAAGCTGCACGTTGGAGATCTCATCATGGCCGTCGGCACACAGTCCCAGCTTGATCAGTTTCGGCTCGTGATTGGCAGTGTGAGTGCGGAGAATCTCATGAAGGCACCGGGCAGCATCACCTATCGCCGTGTGGTACTCACCAACAAACGTATGCTTGGTAAAACCGTGCGCGAACTCGGTCTCGACCACCTCCACAACGTCACCGTCACTCGTGTGAGCCGTGGTGATCTCATCTTCACAGCACTACCAGACTTACGCCTGCAATTCGGGGACATGCTTCAGCTCGTGGGTGATGACGAATCACTCAACAATGCAACCAAGGCTCTCGGCAATGCGGTGCAGCTACTTCAAGAGACCAAATTCGCCGCCATCTTCGCGGGCATCTTGCTCGGCGTGCTACTGGGGCTCTATCCTTTCCAGATTGCAGGCTTGCCTGCGCCAGTGCGTCTTGGACTTGCTGGCGGACCTCTGGTGATGGCGATCCTACTCAGCCACCTCGGCCGACTTGGTCCCATGGTCATGCACATGCCGCTGAATGCGAATCGAGCGCTACGTGAGCTCGGTATTATTCTCTTTCTAGCCAATGTTGGCTTGCTCTCAGGCGAAAAATTCGCCGCCACCGTCTTCTCAGCACAAGGTTTGGAATGGGTGCTGCTCGGTATTCTCGTCACCATGCTACCGCTGCTCGTCGTTGGTTCCGTTGCGCGCAAAGTGCATCGCGTGAATTTCATGACCTTGTGCGGCATGCTCTCCGGCGGGATGACGGATCCACCCGCCCTCGCTTTTGCCACCACCATAGCCCGCTGCGATTCACCAGCCATCGCCTATGCCGCAGTGTATCCGTTGACCATGCTGCTGCGCATCGTCGCAGCGCAGATCATTGCACAGCTTGGTTGAGAACTGCTCCCGATTGCTTTCCAGAGTCGTGAGAGATTGTTTGCACTGGCTAGTAGTTGGAGTGTTGGTTGGGTGATTGGATAGTGTTGGATAAGGCCTGCTGTTTGGGTAAGCTATTTGCGACTTTTCCAACCCACCCAGCGTTCCTCTTTGAACCAACCATGCACAACGACGCCTCTCTTTTGACTCCTCCTTTGCCGTTTCCTTCCGTCACGGAATGGAAAGCCATTGTCGCTGAGTTTCAAAAGCCTTCCATGAATCGGGCTGTTTGGCAGTTGGTCAATACGCTCGTGCCTTTCGTTGCCCTGTGGTTCGGTATTTATTTCGCTTTTAGCGTTTCCTGGTGGCTGGTGGTGGGACTGGCAGTGCTGGCGGGGGCGCTGGTGGTGCGTGTGTTCATCATCTTTCATGACTGCGGCCATGGTTCGTTTTT
>CANIZT010000341.1 GCA_947471905.1 Verrucomicrobiaceae bacterium | reverse complement strand
CGCTTGGGTTACCGGCAACGCATGAACATCGCCGAAACCCACGCCGCGCAGGTTTTCCTCGCCCATCACGACTTTGTGAAGGGCGTGGCGCTCAAATACGCCCCCTGGCCGGGGCTGATGGAGGACATCACACAGCAGGTGTTTTTGGAGTTCATGGCGAAGGAATCGAAGTGGGATCTGAGCAAGGACGCACGCCCACTGCTGGCGACGATGACCCGTCATGTGGCCATGCGGCTGTGGCGGGAGCGCACGCGGCAGCAGCCTGAGGTGGTGCAAAAGCTCGCGGATCACATTCGATTGCTCGCGGAAGAGCGGGAGAAGCCGCCGCGCTATGAGGAGGAAATCGGCGTGCTGCGTTCCTGCCTGCAAAAACTGCCGGAGAAAAGCCGCGAACTGGTGGAACTCTATTATTACAACGACATCGGCACGCCGGAGATCGCAGAGCAGATCAACATGAAGGCGGACACAGTCTGCCGGGCGCTATCCCGCGTGCGCGAAAAACTGCGCGAGTGCATCGAACAATCCATGAACCAGGGAGGACACGCGCATGCTTGATCCAGACACCTTGATTCAGCACTACCTCGAAGGCACGCTCAGCCATGCCGAGGCGGAGCAATTGCATGAATTGCTCAAAGCGCAGCCGGAGCTGGGCGAAAAGCTGATTCAGCACTTTGTGATGGACGCGATGCTGCGCGCCACGAAGCCATTGGCCGCGAACAACATCATTCGGCCCGCCTTACTGCCGAAGCGCCGCTTCACCTTTGCCACTGTCACGAGCGTCGCCGCGATGGCGGCCTGCATCGCTCTTTTCGGTGCATGGATCGCCATGTCGTGGCTGAAATCGGATGTAGAAGAGACCACGGCTTCCGTTGCGGTGCTGACACGTGGTGTGAATCTCGAATGGGAATCCGCCGCCATCACGCCCGGCACACCGCTTTCGCCCGGACTGCTCAAATTGAAGTCAGGCATCGCGCAGATCGAGTTTTACCAAGGGGCACGTGTTTTGATCGAAGGCCCCGCCGAACTGCAACTCATCTCCAGCGGTGAGGCAACCTGCACCCGTGGCAAACTCAGCGCCAACGTGCCGCCACAGGCCAAAGGATTCCGTATCAACACGCCGAAAGGCAGCATCGTCGATCTCGGCACCGAATTCGGCCTCGATGTGAATGACGCGAGTTCTGAGGTCCATGTCTTCAAAGGCGAGGTCGAACTGCACAAGGCCGCCGAGTCGATGAAATCGCTCAAAGAAGGCCAGGCGATGACCTTCGCGGCCAAATCGCAGCTTCTCGCAGCAAATGCATCGAGCTTTGCCTCGCTCAATGAAATCAACGCGCGCACTATGTTGTCGGATCGCTCGCAGTTCGAGCGCTGGCAGGCGCAAAGCGCCAAACTCAACGCCGATTCGAGTTTGAAGCTGCATTTCGACTTCCAAGACGACGAATCGGCTCGCTCCTTGCGCAATCACGCTGCGCAAGGCGAGGACGGCAGCATTGTCGGTGCCTCATGGACCGCTGGCCGCTGGCCGGAAAAGCGCGCGCTGGAGTTTCGCAACGTCAGCGACCGCGTGCGCCTTGGCATTGCAGGCGAAACGAAAGCGCTCACGATGGGCGTTTGGATGCGCGTGAACGGCCTTGATCGCTCCTTGAACTCCATCTTCATGTCCGAAAGCTGGGGAGATCGCAAAGTCCACTGGCAGATCACCCGCGAAGGCAAAATCCGCCTCGGTGTGGCCGGGAAAGCGAATGTTCATCATGTGGACTACGACACGCCGGTCTTCTTCACGCCTGAGCGCTTCGGTCGCTGGATGCACCTCGCCGTCGTTTTCGATACCATCGCCAAAGAAATCCGCCACTACGCCAATGGCGACCTGCTGGCCCGCCTGCCGCTCAAAGACGCATCGCCGCTCAAACTCGGCATCGCCGAACTCGGCAACTGGAATGACCGCCGTCACCAAGGCGGCGTAGCCATCCGCCACCTGAGCGGCGCGATGGACGAGTTCGCGTTGTGGGATCGTGCGCTGAGCGATGCAGAGATTTCCGCGCTTGGCGAATAAGTGAGCAATAAACTCTGTTTATCTTCGATCCATGAAACTCAGCCTCACCGTGACTGTCTGTCTGCTCGTAGCCCCCATCTTTGCTGAATGGCCGCAAGCAGCGGGCCCTGATGGCAATTGGCAAATCCACGGACCCGATGCGGCGGTGCAATGGAGCGTCGCTCGTGATCAAAACATCCTCTGGCGCACAGCGCTACCCAATGGTGGTCAAAGCGGCATCGCTGTTTGGGGTGATCGGCTTTTTCTAACAACGTTCGATGTCTTCAAGGCCGGTGATTCTCTTTTTTCCAGCACCATCCTCGGCCACTGCCTCGACGCACGCACGGGCAAGCTCCTGTGGTCTGTGAAGCTCCATGGGCCAACGGAGAGTCCAATGCTCTATGCTTACAGTGACTCGACTTCACCGACCCCAGTGACCGATGGCAAGCACGTGTGGTTCACCAACAACAGTGGCGAGATGGGTTGCTGGGATTTCGCTGGCAAAGAAGTCTGGCGGCGCAGTTTCACGCCCTGGGGCAAGCCTTATCCGTTTAACAAACAGCACGAGCCGATGCTGTTCGGGGACACGATCATCAATGTCGAGCCGGCAGATAAAACACCGCCGGAAAAGTCAGGCTGGAACTACCTCCGTGGCATCGACAAGAACACCGGCAAGACACGCTGGATCGCCGATGACGGCACCACGACCTATTGCACCTCCGTTTTCGGGCACACGGCCAAGGGCGAGCCTGCGGTGCTGACGGGACGCGGTGGACATCACGACGTGCCGGAGCGCCCGGTGGGCCTGTCGCTCATCTCGCTCGCGCCGGGCAGCGAGGGCAAAACGCTTTGGCGTTTCGTCGCTGATATCGACAACAACGGCCAACCGCTCGCAGAACCTGGTTCGCTTGCCGCGCCGACATGGCAGGCCCTGTGGACGCTGCATTGGGATGTGAAGCACGCCTATTGGTTCAAGCTCAACCCCGAAGAGTCGCACCTCGTCTTCGACAGCAGCACGGGCAAACTCTTGAGCGAGCAGTCGCTCATTCGCGGTGTGGATTACCGGCAATGGGACCCGGCAACGAAGCAGCATATCGTTCACACCAACGTCAATCTTCGTGACATGCGTGAGCTCGCACCGCGCAATGTTCTCAAACCCCAGGAAGTCATCCGCGTGCTTCCAGCCTGGCACGCCAACATTGTAATCAACGGTTATCACTACTTCCTCACCAGCACCGCGCATCGCCGCAATTCGCACCCGCCCAAAGGCCGTGGCGGCCCGTCGCACTGCATCGCACGTGTGAACATTGCGACTGGTAAAGTCGAGTATTTCGAAGTGCCCGTCACCGTCATCCGCAAGCCGGATATGCCTGATGAACTTGTCTATGGCATCGCTCAACGCACCACCACACTGAACTCCGCAGGCCAGGACGTCGCCGCCGAAGATCGCTCACGCACCGACGGTTGGGAAATCCCCGCCTTCTGGGGCAGTCCCGTCGCCATCAATGACAAGATCTATGTCACCACGATGATCGGCATCACCTATGTCATCGATTCCAAGGCCCCGGTGCTTGATGCCAGCGCACTGCTCTCCGTGAATGACCTTGGTCCATCCAGCGAGACTTGGAGCCTGAATTCCATCAGCTATGACGCGGGCCGCATCTACCATCGCAGCTTGAAGGAAGTCATCTGCATCGGCAAGAAGACTCCAAACGCCAAATAAACTGACCACATGAAACGCCACCTCTTCGCTACTCTCCTGCTTACTGCTGCTCTACACGCTGCTGAACCGATCCGTGTGCTTGTTTGGGACGAACAACAGCCCAAGCAATCGCAGGGCTACGGGGACAAATTTCTTGGCGACACCATTGCCGCGCATCTCACCACGCTGTCGGGTTTTTCGGTGAAATCGACGAATATCAATGCGCCAGAGCAGGGCCTCGATGATGCCACACTCGATACGACGGATGTGCTCGTCTTTTGGAGCCATGCGCGGCAGAAGGACCAGGATGATGCGCGAGTCGAAGCTGTGGTGAAGCGCATCATGGATGGCAAGCTCAGCCTCATCGCCCTGCACTCCGCGCATTGGTCCAAACCCTTTGTGCGACTCATGCAGGAGCGCTCGAAAGCCGATGCGATGAAGGAAATGCCCGGCGTGAAGTGGGAATACACCAACGACAAACCCTACGGCATCGTCCGGCCCAAAGTGGCCCGCACCACGCCCTACATTGAGAAAGGCGAGAGCGGCGTGTGGAAGCTCACGCTGCCGCAGTGCGTCTTTCCGGCTTATCGTGCCGATGGAGCGCCCTCGCACGTCACCACGCTCCTTACCGAGCATCCCATCGCCGCTGGTTTGCCTGCGAAATGGGACATCCCGCAGACCGAGATGTATGGAGAGCCCTTCCACGTGCCAACGCCGGATGAAGTGGTCTTTGAGGAGCGCTGGGACAAAGGCGAGCACTTCCGCAGTGGTTGCGTTTGGACAGTGGGTAAAGGCCGCGTCTTCTACTTCCGCCCCGGCCATGAAACCTTCCCCGTCTTCAAACAAGCCGAACCACTCAAAGTCATCGAAAACGCCGTGCGCTGGCTGGGCACTGGCAATAGACAATAATGATCTCTCATGAAGCGCCTTCTCCTCACACTCCTCTCAGTCGCGTCGCTCGCGAACGCCGCAGACAGCTCCAAGCCCAACATCCTCTTCTTCTTCGCCGATGATCAACGCGCGGACACCATCGCCGCGCTGGGCAATCCGGTGATCAAGACGCCGAATCTCGATCGCCTCGCGCATCGCGGCGTCGCTTTCAGCCGGGCCTACATGCAGGGCGGCATG
>CANIZT010000340.1 GCA_947471905.1 Verrucomicrobiaceae bacterium | reverse complement strand
GTTCAATCGCTTAGAGGTGACTCACTTTTGATCCGCGATCCGCTACACTTTTGATCCGCGTTTTATACTTCTAGCGATGCCCGAGTCGTGAATGTACGATGCCACGTCGTGTGTTTTATGACCAGTTTGATTCGTGATCCCAGTAGTGCCCCCCACGTGTGAGGGCGAAGGGCAGTCCGGCTTTTTAAGCCGGCTGGCCGCAGCGGCCGACTTCACGCGTTTGGTCATTGGCCGAGGGCGGCTAGCCCAGTTCCGGCCATGACCGTTATCCGCAAGTCGATCAAGTCCTTGTCGCTGAAGGAAAACGCGTGAAGTCGGGCGCTGAGCCCGAACACGTGGGGCACCCGTATCATGGCCCTGGCGGCGAATCGTCGCTCAGTGAGGCCGTGCAATCGTCGTTTCAAGCGATAGCGCTTCGCCGCGATTTTTCGCGCACCCCTACATACCATGTAAATAGGGGTGAAGAGAGGGCCGGCGGCATGTCGCAGAATATTGTTTTCGCGACTTGGGCGGGTAAAAATGGCTTCAAACCTGGCTTCCTGTCATGGGCGTGTCCTTGATAAAACATCAGTCGCCCGTAGTTCCTGGATGGTGTCCTTGACGCTCCCGTGGCAAAGGAAAAGAGCTGCTTTGCAGCAGCCCTGTAAGGTCGGAGACCTTGACGGATTCGTTGTCGTGTGGTGCAAATCTGATGTGCCGGTGGGTGAGTATCCGTTGGATGGGCGGGATCAGAAGAGCTTCTTCGCTTCACCGATACGCTTGCGCCAGTAATAGGGACGGCGCTTGGCGTGTGCGACAGCGAGGATCACCACCTTCTGCCGCCAGATCATGTAGGCGATGTAATATTCGCCAAATCGCGGGTTCAGATTGGCTCTGCGAACGGCCTTGCGACGGATGTTGTAGAGCAGCGGGTTTTCACAGATGGCATGGCGATACTGGAGATAGCGTAATTCAAACGCAGTCACCAGCTCCTTTTCAATACCACCGAAGTGCAGCAGCAGTTCATCATGTTCCTGCTGGGCAGCCGGATGGATGTTCCATTCGGTCATGGCGTGTAAACAGGACGCTGGATACCCAATTTGGCAAACACTGCATCCGAACGTCGTTCAGATTCCTCAGCGGTGAGCAACTGGACGGTACCATTTTCGATTTCCTGCACACGAGCATCAATCTCGGCGTCCCACTCAGCCTCAATAGAGGCTTCTTCGTCTGCCTGATCGTCCTCAGTGAGCGAAAAGTCACGCCGAAGCTCCTGAAACAGCTCTCTCGCCTCGTCAGGGGCGAGGCTGTGAATTTCCTTTTTGATGTGTTCAACGGTGGCTGTCATGCTTCGATTCTATCGTAATGTACAGGATTTGTCGAGTGGCTGAGTCAACGCAATGAATCATCCTCCCTCACCTGCTGCTCCAGTTCCCGAAGCGCGGTGAGCATCGCTGCCCTCGCCTGTGGTTCGCGGCGTGCCTTGACGGTGGCAATGCAGGTGCCGTGCCTGTGCGTCAATTGAATGACCATCGCGGTGCGCTGCCGCTTGGGCTGGCTGCTGCCATGCTCGGCGCGATGAGAGTCGATGCGGTGACGAATGCTGCGGGTGCTCTCCCCTGCTTTGGCGGCGATCACCAGTTCCTCTTGAAGCTGAGAATCGCCCACTTGGGCAATACGCTGGGCCATTTCGTAGCCAAAGCCCTCAATGGGATTGCGAAGCTCTTCCTGGACGCGTGCTGGCAATTCCAGGATACGTAGCATGCCGCTCATCCACTGCTCGCTCTTCCCTACCTCGCGGGCAAGTTCGCGCTGAGTGGCGACGGCTCCTGAGTCGAGCAAGGCGCGCAAGGTCTCGGCCAGCTCGACGGCTCCGATGTTTTCACGCTGGATGTTGGAGATCAAGCTCTTGAATCGTCGTGTGGTGTGATCTTCGGATTCGCGCACGAGGACTTCAATCTCGGGGAGGCCGACTGCCTTGGCCGCACGGAAGCGGCGGTGGCCGGTGAGAATGCGATAGTTGTCGCCGTCCGGGGTGACAGTGATCGGCTCGATGATGCCGTGGCGTCGCACGGACTCGATCATGTCGTCCATGTTGCTGAAGGTTTTGCGTTCGTTGTCGGGGTCTTCGAGAAGTCGGTCGATGGAAACGATGAAGCGGCCTCGCTTTGGCAATCCGCCAAAGAGGCCGGATTTGACAAGATCGAGGCGGCTTTTGCCTTCGGGTAATTTCATGTTGTTGAGGCGGTGACTGCATCGCGCTGTGGTTCATCGGGTGAATTCAGGGCGGCTACGGTCTCCGGGTGGGCGCTTGGCCCGCTATTGAATAATTCCCGCACCTCTTCGACGAGGGCGGCCATGTCCTGTGCGCCTTTGGAAAGCGGGCGGTAGTGGAAGATGCTGCCGCCATTTTCATCCACCTGTGCCAGCCAGCCGCAGGAACGGATTTCGCTGCGAGCTGACTCCATGGAGTCATTGTGCATGAGCATGAGGACACGCTTCCGCAAACCAGGCAGGCGCGTGAGATTACTCAGGACATGCAGGAGGCAGAAATCGGCACTGGGGCGAAGTTTGAGCAGGAGCTTGTAAATGCTGGCGTAACTCTTGACGGCCTTCGTGCTCTCGAAAGGCACGATGAATGCATCGGCGGGAAAGATGGCATTCTCCATGATCGGCGAGATTTGATTCGGCGAGTCGATGACGATGAAGTCGAAGCGATCCGCGATGTGTTCTTCGGCGATGAGTTGGGTCAGCATGGATGGATAGCCTTCGGTCTGGCTGATCTCGCGACCGAGGTCTTCCAAGCCATCGGCGCTGGCGACGAAGGACAATCTTTCAAAGCCGGTGCCCTGGATGACATCGCTGAGCGTCTGCTGGCGCATGAGCGCGGACACGAGGGTGCCATTGGCGGTGAGGCCATCCCCTGCGGCAAGCCATTGCGTAACCTGTGCCTGGGGATCAAGATCCATCAGGAGCACGCGATGACCGTAGCGCGCGAGGCCGCTGGCGACATTCATGGCGATGGTGCTTTTGCCACAGCCGCCTTTGGCATTGATGACGGTGATGATGTTCATGCAGTTGGGTTAAAGGGTTGGTTGTTAATGCTGGCGTTCCACTGCCAGAAGTCCGGGAGGCTGAAGAACTGTCGGAAGGCGCTGAGGCGCATGCTTTCGACATCGAAGCTGTCGAGAGCCTTCCTCGACCACGGCTTTGGATCAGACGCGAGTTCGGCTCGCTCGTTATTGCGCTTGGCGATGAAGCGGGCGTATTCCTCGGGCTGGGATTTCTGCATCACTCTCTCCTGCTCGGTGAGCCAGGCCAGCCATGCCGCACGGTGGGTTTGCTCATGCTGCTCCCGCAATTGGGTCACCGAAGCGAGCTGGGCATGAAGCCGTTGCTTCTCGATCTTCACGAGGAAAGCATCGCCAAGCTGGCGTATCGCGAGCTGGAGTGACGGGAACGGATTGCGCTGCTCGCGGGCCACCTGCCCCAAAGCACGGCCCCACTCGCTGATATGGCTTTCGCCTGCGGCAGCACGAGTGAGACGCTGCACGAAGTCGGCGGCGGTTTGAGCTTCATGCGGCGAAGGTTCATTCACCGGCTCACCACGATTGCCGCCATAGGCAGCGTAGAAACAGCGGGCAAACTCCCAGCCTGCTGTGCCTTGAACTTCAGTCGCCCGAAGTTTTGCCGGTGCGGGCCACTGCTGCTCAATCGCCCGTCGAAGCAATCCGGCGGGACTCCTCGCTGGTGCTCGGTGTGGCAACCATGCCATCTGTTCTTCGATGGTCTGCCTGCTGTGCTCACGAATCAACTTCGCTGCGGTCTTCTCGCTGAAGCCGGTGGTGGTGAGCTTTTGTTGAAGCTCGGTGTCTGCCGCCGGTTGCCTGTTTATAGTTTCATTTTCTGGTTTCGTTTTAATACTGGTCTGAATTTCCGACTGATCGGCTGGTGCGGAAATCTGACCGATGCTGGTCTGCTTTTCTGACTGATCCACCGCTGGTACGGTTTTCTGACCGATCAGAGAATCCGACCAGCGTAAGGCGTAGGTGGCGCTGCGGCGTTCATCGAAGCGATGGCTGAACACGCCATCGACCACGCGAATGATGTAGTTCTTCTCCAGCGCGGTGCGCACGGCCTTCGCCAGATCAGATCGACTGCTGATGCGGGCGTAGTTTTGAATGTGCTGGAAGGAGAGCGCAACCTGCTGGCGACGGCGGCCATGCTTGGTTTGAAAGCCGATGCTGTGGCGGATGATCGAACCGACGACCTTGATGACGGAGAGCGGTTCGTTGGGGATAACGACATCGAAGAACTCGTTCGGGATGTCGGTGCGATTGCCCTCGCCTTCAAAAAAGCCTCTGAACTCGGCTGGACGGGTGGTGTAGGACGCACCACTCCAATTCAGGGCATAGCGTGCCGACTGGCCGGCATCGTGTGCAAGCTTGGGCCGTCCCTCGCGAACGCATTCGAGGATGTTGCCAGCAAGGGCATCATCCAGCGCAGAGCGGATCATGTCGCGGCTGACGCCCGCCTTGTGCTCCAGCTCGCTGTAGGACGCCTCGATCTGTTCCTCCTGCGGGTTGCCATTGGCATCACACCAGCCAAGCGTCTTGCGGATGAGGTAGCCAACGATGCGCACGACACCACGCGGGAAGTGAGGAATGATGACATCGAAAAACTGGTTCGGTATGTAGGTGGTATTCGATGTTGGCGGCCTGAATCCCCGAAACGTCGAAGCCTCCGGGCTTGGTGCCTTTGAGGGAATGAGGCTGATTCTATTTTCCGCAACCGTGTGCTGCATGTTGGCGTGCTAAAGCCGGATCACCGGCTCGGGCTTCACGGTCTCGACCTTTAGTTTTTGCTCCATGAGCCACTTCGCATACCAACGCAGAATCGCGTTGATGAT
>CANIZT010000339.1 GCA_947471905.1 Verrucomicrobiaceae bacterium | reverse complement strand
TCGTGGGACGGATGTGGCCTGATGGTTCCTCAACGGGTGTGCCGAGGCTGATTTCGACGCCGTAGATCGTTTCGTTCTCACGTCTGATCTTGCCGACGCGACCGATGCCATGCGCGAACTTTGCAGCAAAGCTGGGAATGCTGAGCGCGGAGCCGATTTGAGTCGTGCTGGTGATCAAAACGCGAGACAGCGGCACACGTTGAGGTGCGTGGCGATTTTTGCGTTCCCATTCGCCGAGGGAGTTCACGATTTGTCGCTCGGTGGCTTCGAGACCAAAGAGTGCTTTGACCTCCTTTGGCTGCACGGATGTATCGTTGGCCTCCAACCCGAGCAGTGGCGGTACTTTCGCGAACATGCGTTCGGCGAAGTGGGTGGCGGCATCAAAAGGGTTTTCTTGTTTCAAGGCGGCGTGTTTCATTACGCGAACAAAGATCGGCCACGGGAGCAATGCGCTGCGGTGCAAGCGTGCCGGGCGGGCATCGGAAAGGGAAGGGCTATCACGTGAAGTGATGACGTGGCCTTTGTCATCGAGACCGCGACGCCCGGCGCGGCCATACATCTGCAGCAGTTCGTCGGGCGCGAGTTTGTGCTCGCTGGTGCCATCATGATAAGTCGTAGCGGCGACGTGGACACTGCGCACAGAGAAGTTGATGCCAGCGGCGAGTCCCATCGTCGCAACGATGACACGAAGTTGTCCCGCTTTGGCCAATGGCTCGATGATTCCTGCGCGTGCGGCATACGAGAGGCCGCTGTGATGGAAGGCGACACGGCGCTCGATGAGCGTGGCGAGATCTTTGCCGCACACGGAGCGCTGCTCAGGTGTGAGTTCGAGCGGATCACCTTGCGGCAGGTCATTGGCGAGCCGGCGGGCGATGGATTCGGCTTCTTTGCGGCGTGGCGCGAAGATGAGCAGCGGCGCGAGATCGGCGAGCATCACGGCAGCGGCGAAGCGCGGCCAGTAGTGATCGAATTGTCGCGTGCGCTGCGGCAGCGCCTCATGGGCCACTTCTTCGAGCGGCACGGGACGTTCACGCGTGGAGACGACTTCAGCTTTGCGACCGAGACGCTGCATCCAGGCCACAATATCTTCGGGATTCGCGACGGAGCCACTGAGCAGCAGCAAACGCGTGTGCGCAGGAGCGAGCGCGATGGCGGCTTCATAGTTGGCACCACGGGCGTTGTCGGAAATCATCTGGTACTCGTCGATGACGAGCAACGCGGGGCCTTCGCCACGCACGAGGCGTTCGATTTGAGTTTCGAGTGTGGCGACAACGACAGGTGCATCGACATTTTCGGCAATGTCGCCGGTGGCGATGCCGACATTCCACTTCGCTTCTTTCCACTCGGCGTATTTGTCATTTGCGAGAGCACGCGTCGGCACGGTGTAAATCGCCGGACCTGTCAAATGACGGCCCTGATGCAGCAGCTCGAAGATGTAGGTCTTTCCGGCACCGGTGGGCGCGCTGACGACGACATCACAGCCCGTGCGCAGCAAATTCACCGCCTGATGCTGCCAGGGGTCGGGGAGTTTGAGCTGATTGAGGGACGGAAGCATGTTGTTCACATTGCGCGTGCTTGGTTACGAACAACCGCACCCATGCGCAACAACGGTTTATGCGAGGCCCGCGCTTGAATCCACGCCATGCCGCGTTATCGCTGACACACATTGAAAGACTGCCGCCAGGAAGAGATCGTTAAAAGCCTCATGACCTCGTATCACGAGGTCGGCGGGATCAACCACGTCGATTGCGGGAACCTGCCGTCGAAGCATGCGATTGCGTCGCTGTGCGAGGATTTGCTGCAACTGCTGTTCCCCGGCTTTTTCTCCGAAGAAGCGGTGTCATCGGACGAACTCCAGCTCATGACGCATGAACTCGTGGCGGGCATTCGCCAGCGCTTGAATTTGGAAGTGCGGCGCACGGTGCGGCTGAACGGCAACACGGAGCCAGCAGAGAGCGAAGGCATGGTGTGCCAGTTCATGCTGGCGTTGCCACAGGTGCGTGCGCTGCTGCAAACGGATGTGGAAGCCGCGTTCGCTGGCGATCCTGCGGCACGCAGCTTTGAAGAAATCATTCTCGCGTATCCCGGCCTTGAAGCGATTGCGATCCAGCGTGCGGCGCACTTACTCTACAAGGAAAACGTGCCGCTGATTCCACGCATGATGACCGAGTGGGCGCATGGCCGCACCGGCATCGACATCCATCCGGGTGCGGAGATCGGCACACATTTCTTCATTGATCACGGCACTGGCGTAGTGATCGGCGAGACGGCGCAGCTTGGGCATCATGTGAAGCTGTATCAAGGCGTGGGCCTCGTGGCACGCTCGCTGGCCGCCGGGCAGGCGCTGCGGGGCAAGAAACGTCATCCCACGCTGGAAGATCACGTCACCGTGTATGCGAACGCCACGATTGTCGGCGGCGACACGGTGATCGGCGCGCGCAGCACCATTGGCGCGAACGTGTTCATTCTCGAAAGCGTCGCGCCGGACATGATTTTCGCGCTCGGCGAGCAGGAGCACAAAGTGCAGGTCAAAAAACCGAAGTGACACATGTTCGGACTCTCCCAGCTCAACTTTGATTTCGCAGCGCTGCCACGCTGGGTGCCGTTTCGCTCGGTGCGTGATCTCAAACTGGAAGAAACACCTGCGCTTGCAGAAGAAGCTGCGTTGGATGGACGTGATGCAGTCTTGGAAGAGCAGACGCGCTCCCTGCTGCATGCGCTGAATCTTCCCGGCGGTGCCAAACTCGTCACGGTGACATGGAATGCACGGCTGCGCAGCACGGCGGGCTATGCGCGCTATCCGAGCTGGGCCATCGAGTTGAATCCGCGTCTGCGCGAGTTTGAAGGCCAGGTGGACCGCACCTTGAAGCACGAACTTGCGCATCTCATCGCCTACCATCGTTCAGGACGCCGCCGCATTGAGCCGCATGGGCATGAATGGCGTCTCGCTTGCGCCGATCTGGGCATTGCGGGTGAGAAGGCGCATCATCGCCTGCCGCTGCCACGCAAAGAAGTCGCCCGCAAGCTCACCTATGTGTGTCCCGCCTGTCAGGTGCAGGTAGCACGCGTCCGCAAGTTCCGCCGGCCTACGGCCTGTCTGCATTGCTGCAACACGCACTGCAGCGGCAAGTATGATGGACGGTTCAGGCTGGCGCTGGTGACCAAGGACTAGCTCCGTATGACCTGCCTGCTAGTGGGGTTAGGCACATCGGCTGCATTTTTTATGTCATCAAAATGATTCCCGCCTTTTGATATGCCAACGCAGGATCTGGCCGGTTTGAGCGAAATCCCAACTTGGTGAGTTGTCTATCCTCAGATTTGAGTATCCATGCTACTGTTGCCGAGTTGAGAGCTTCAGTGATATAACTGATTGAATCTGCTTTAAGACATTTGTCGCGAATTGCTCCTACTGGAATCAAATGTTCACGATGAAAAAGCTTTCTGCCTTTATCAAATTGCGGCTGGTCATGCCACCCCATGCCTGAAAGTTTCACATGGCGCTTAGTTGCCTCTTCATGTGCGGCAACGCTAACTCGAGGCGCAACGCAATCAGTGAACTTTTTGATGTCATCTGAAATTGATTCCATCACACGTTGCTTCTCCCGCTCTGGTAGGTTGCTCTCTCTGATGAGGCACACCTTTGCCAATATAGACTCAGCGAAAGCCTCAACGATCTTGTGGTGAATAGACATGCTTATAGAACTGTTTTGCCAAAAGTGGTTTCGGCTTTGAGTTTATTGTTAGAAGCTCATGCGTTGTGGCTGTCTCAAGGTGCTAGCTCCGGAAGTCTGCACACAGCAGTGTCTGTCGTCCGAAAACGGAGTTGTTCCCATCTCTGATGATTGGGATGAGTCGAGTTGCCTAAATCTTCATATCCGTAAGGAGTGTGAACAAGCGCAACAAGTGGGTTCCACCGTTTGATTCTGCGGGTTCCACGGGTGCTGAGGGTGTGAATGCTTTCGGCAGGAATTGTGAGCGGGCAGGAACAACTGGGGTTTTGCACGGCTGCTCTCAGAGCTTGCTGCTTTGTTGGCTCGGCTGTTCACGGGTTGTTCGCAGTTGTTTTTGAAGGTTGGGATGGTCGAGCGCGGCCTGGGCGGCCTGCACCTCGGCCTCTTTTTTGCTGCGACCGCTGCCACGGCCGAGTTCGGCACCCTGCCACACCACGGCGGCGATGAAGCTCTTGGCATGGTCGGGGCCTTCTTCGCCAATGATCTGATAGACGGGTGAGGTGGTGCCGACGGCCTGGACGAGTTCTTGGAGCTGGCCTTTGGGATTGGTGTCCAGCGGACCGTGGCTGAGAGCATCAAGGTTTTCGGCAAAGAGGCGCGCGGCGAATTGCTGTGCGGCATCGCTGCCAGCATCGAGATGAATGGCACCGGCGATGGCTTCGAGGGCATCGGCGAGGGTGGACTCGCGATCGCGGCCGCCGTTGGCCTCCTCGCCACGGCCCATGCGCAGATGGGTGCCGAGACTGATGCGCCGGGCGATGCGGGCGAGCGCCTTGGTGGAGACGAGCTGGGCGCGGGCCTGGGTGAGCACGCCTTCATCGGCCAAGGGCAGACGTTGGAAGAGCAAATGGGAGAGCGTGAGCTGCAGCACGGCGTCGCCGAGAAATTCGAGGCGCTGGTTATCAGCCTGGGCACGCTGGGATTCATAGCCGATGCTGCCGTGCGTGAGCGCGAGCTGGAGCAACGCGGGATCGCGAAAGGTGTGTCCGAGAATGGTTTCCAGCGAGTCGTCCATGCGTGGCGGCGATTGAAGCCGCTGGAACACCGGTGCTCCAGTGAAAAAAGTGGGGTGACCGACGGGATTCGAACCCGCAACAACCAGAATCACAATCTGGGGCTCTACCGTTGAACTACGGCCACCATCTCAATCGAGAGTCGC
>CANIZT010000338.1 GCA_947471905.1 Verrucomicrobiaceae bacterium | reverse complement strand
TTGTCCTCGCCAATGATGATTTTACTCCAGCCTGGACCATGCACCTGCACCGCAGGATTGCCTTCATACATCTTCGCCATCGCCACATCGCCAAAGACGAGGTTTCTGCCGCTCAATTTGACGACTTCGCCGCTGCCTTCGTGGTCGGTCGGGTAGAAACCAAAGGCTTCTGGCGGAGCGCCTGCGGCAATGAAAGACTGAATCAGACGATACGGCGTCCACGGCTCCTCACGGCCCGGTTTGATGACGACGGGGATTTTCAAGGCAATGGCGGGCAGCCAGAGTGAGTTCACGGCAGGTGAGTTACTCGGCATCACGAGGCCTAGCGACTTCGTGGTGGGAAAATACGACACCGGGCAGCCGGACTGTGTGCCGAAGCCGCGATCAATGACGCTGAGATCCAGGCCACGAGTGAGGCCGTTGAGGATCATCTTCATGTTCGTCAGCGCAAAGTGGAGCTTGGCCATGTTACGCTTCACCATGACGTGTGGCAGACCGCTAGTGCGTGACAGCGTGGCAATGTACTCCTGCGGCGTTTGCGTATGACCTTTGTCACCGAGCGGCAGCGTGCCATTGAGGAACAACTCGCCTGCTTTCGCCGTGATCTCGATCAACTGCTCGACCGTGAACTTCTTCAAAGCCGCCCGTGCTTCACCGATCTTCGCGAGATCCTTGCGCACGATACCGGCATTCACCTGACTGATTTCGGCGCAGACTTCGCCGGATTTGTGATCTTTGACCTGAGCTTTATCTAGTGACTCGTAGGGGCGGCCTTTGCGAAGAGCGGGAAGATGAGGTATGGACATTGGCTGGGTGGTTTTTGGCAGACGTGAGGACTACGAGTGGTGGACTCGACGGGCAACGAAAAAACTGGTGCGCACGGACGAGTTTTTCAGTGGGTTCGGCGTCAGGGGGCTGCGGCTGTCTTTTGTGGCCGCAGGGATTCAGGAATCATATCCACCAATGCCTTGGAATAGTTGGAATAGAATGGATAGTCAGGATGCGGGGTTTTTGGAACACCGACTGGCCGGTAGCGCCAATGTTTGTACATCCACAGCCAACATTCAGGATGCTCACGGATCTCATTTTCAACATTATCCCAGACACGCTGTGTGATTTCGCGGGTGTTGTCGTCCGGTTTGGGCTGAATGCTTGGGAAGAAATTCACCGCATAGGTGCCATCGGGCAGGGGACGACAAACGCCAGTCATGATGGAAAGACCTAGGCGTTTGGCGAGTTCCACATGCAACGTCGGTACGCACGTCCAGAGGCCAAAGCACTGAATGGCGGCGGCAGCCCTGCCTGGCACCATGCTGAGATCTGTTAGCAAACCTGCGTGTCCCTTACGTTTGAGCGCTTTCATGAGTTTCAGGATTGCATTTTCCTGCGAAATGAAGGTGTGGCCGGACTGCTCGCGCAGGTGTTTGAACACTCGCGTGATGTAGGGGTTTTTGAAATCCTGGGCCACGACAGTGAACGGGAAGCCACGAAAACCCCATACCATACTGATGAGTTCAAAGTTTCCGTAATGGGGTGTCACCCACACACCGCCGGTTTTTCTCGCAATGTCTTCAGATTCAGGATTCGTCAGGTGAATCGTGAAATATTTCTGCCATGTCTCGGCTGTAAGAGTGGGCGACCAAAATAGATCAACAAAAGTGCGTGTAAACACTTGATAGGAGCCGCAGGCAATGCGTTTGCGCTCCGCCAGCGTGTAGCGCTCACCAAAAGCGCAGCGCAGATTATCCACGGCGGTCATTCGTCCGCGTTTGTCAGTCAGATATGCGACGAAACCGATCCCGCGTGCTAATTTGAGATTAAGCCAGCGTGGCAGGCGCGGGATCAGCCAAGCGGCGGCTGCGATCAATAGGTACTCAAAGAAATATCGGAGTTTTTTCACGTGGCGTTTTGGGTGGGGAAAATTTGCGCTGGCGATACTCACTTGGGGCGCAGTCCTTCGGGAATCATGTCCACGAGCGACTGGCAATAGTTGGCGTAGGTCGGGTAGGCAGGATCATGCACTAAGGTGGTGCCCGTGGGTCGAAAGCGCCAGTGTTTGTACATCCACAGCCAGCACTCAGGCTGCTGGCGGATGGCTTTCTCACAGTGATCCCACACAGTCTGGGTCATCTCGCGAATGTCATCACCGGGCTTTGGGTTAATGTTCGCCAGAGTGGTCACCTCATAACGGCCTCGCGGCAGCGGCATACAGATGCTTGGGATGATTGAAAGCCCCAAGCGCTGGGCGAGTTGTATATGCAGCGTCGGTACGGAGGTCCACAGGCCGAAGCATTGAATCGCTGCGGCGGTTCTGCCAGGCTCAATGTTTAAGTCCGCGAGCATGCCGACGTAACCACCACGTTTCAGCAGTTTCATCAGCTTGAGAATAGCAGTCTCCTGCGAGATCACCGACTGACCTGAATGGCTGCGCAAACGTCTGAAGATGGGGGTAAGACCCGGGTTTTTGAAGTTCTGAGCCAAGACCGTGAACGGCAGGCCACGATAACCCCAGGTCAGACTGAAGAATTCAAAATTCCCGGCATGCGGCGTCACCCATATACCGCCTTTTTCACGAGCTTCCTGCTCAGCCTGCGAACTATGCAGCCGGACACTGATGTATTTCTGCCAGTTGTCAGCTTTGAGCCGCGAGGACCAGAACAAATCAAAAAAAGTGCGGGCAAAATTTTGATACGAGCCGCGTGCGATGCGTTTGCGCTCCGCCATAGTGTAGAGATCGCCAAATGCACAGCGAAGATTCTCCAGCGAGGTGCTACGACCTCGCCGGTCACATAGGTAGGCAAGCAGGCCAATCCACCGCGCTAGGGCCATGATAAACCACCGCTGTGACCAAGGCAGACTCCAGGCCATGAATTCGATCAAGCGGATTTCAAATAAATATCGGAGCTTCTTCACGAGGCGTTTGGTGTTTGCGAAAATCGCGTTACGATGGCGCATGGCATCGCCCAAGCTCAACAACATTCTTAAACGACTGCTCAAGCAGCCAACTGCGCCGTTTCACGAATACCACCTGCGTGCGGAAATCGAAGCGTTACTCAAGGATTGCCCGTATGTGAAGTTGCGCCGTGACAAGTTCGGTAATCTGCTGGCCACCTACAAGAACGGCAAGTCCAAGAGCAAGCCCACTTGGGTATTCGGTGCGCACATGGACCATCCGGCGTTCGTTAAACCTCCTGGCAGCACCAAGCGTGATGAATGGGATTTCCTCGGTGGTGTGGGCAAAACAGAGGTCGATGCCGGTGTGAAGCGCGGCCTTCGCAAGGTGAAGGGCCAAATCGCCACCTGGAATTTCCCGGTCAACATCACCAACACCCGCATCGAGGCCACCGCATGCGACGACATCATCGGCTGTTCCGCCATCGTGATGACGTTCCTTGAACTTGCCCGTCTGAATATCCAGACCACCGTCCACGCAGCTTTCACGCGTGCGGAAGAGGTCGGCTGGCTTGGCGCTTGGCAACTCGCGCAAAAATGGCCTTTCGGCAAAGATAGCGTTTTCCTCTCGCTCGAAACCAGTCGGCCCGTCAATGGCGCTGTCATGGGCGGCGGTCCGATTTTGCGTGTCGGAGATCGTGTCTCGATCTTCGATAGCGAAGCCATGGCCGTCTTGATGACCACCGCGAAGGAGCAGGGTATCCGCGTGCAGCGCTGCCTGCTCGATGCCGGAGCCTGCGAGGCCACGGCCACACAGGCTGCGGGCATTCGCAGTGCAGGTATCTCCATCCCGCTCGGCAACTACCACAACCTTAACGACGCTCGTCAGATCGCTCCCGAATACGTCATGATGGACGATTTAAAGTCCATGATCGACCTGCTCAAAGCCCTCGTCGCTACCAAGCACGATGGCATCGGTGAACGCACCATCCGTGAACGCGTGGAACTTCGCATGATGGAGCACGAAGCGCATCTCAGGGCTGGATCGAAGCTTTTCAGGTAAGACTGAACGCTCCTGTGATGGCAAAAAGCTTGGCAGCATCCGCGACAATGCTGGCTCATGTGGTGCCTGCAATGACGCGAAGAAGCGGATTAAACTGTGGCCACAGGCTGTGCCACGGCACGCCGGGCAAGAAACTCATCCGCTAAGGCTCGGTAGGCCATCGCACCACGACCCGAGGGCTCGTATTCGATGATGCTTTTGCCGAAACTGGGTGCCTCTCCCAGTCGCACGGTGCGCGGAATGAGGGTCTGGTAGCAGGTTTCGGCGAAGTAGTTGCGCACGTCGTTGACCACTTGGTTGGCGAGGTTGGCACGGCTGTCATACATGGTCATGACGATGCCTTCGAGGAGTAAATTGGGATTGGCCCCGCAATCGCGGATCTGCTGGACGACATTGACGATCTTAGAAAGACCTTCGAGGCCAAAATATTCGCACTGAATGGGCACTAGTAACTCATCGGCCGCCGCCAGCGCACCAGTCATGAGGACGCCGAGGGAAGGCGGGGTGTCGAGAATGGCGTAGTCGAAATGGCCAGAGTCACGTAGGGGAGTAAGCACCTCCCGCAAGCGGGCCATGTGGTTGCCGGCCTGGGCGAGTTCGATTTCGCAACCGGCGAGTTCTTGGTGGGAGCGAATGATCGAGAGGTTCGGCAGTCGGGTGCTGCGGATGGCTAGACGCGGGTCAGTTCCATCGACGAGGGCCGAGTAGAGGCTGCCGCCGTCTTCTTGGGCGAGGCCAAGGCCACTGGTGGCATTAGCCTGAGGGTCGAGATCGACCAGCAACACCCTCACGCCTCGTTGGGTGAGGCATGCGGCGAGGTTCAGGGCGGTGGTCGTTTTACCGACCCCGCCTTTTTGATTGGAAATAGCAACGATCCTCATGGGCACTTGGCACTGGACTTTGCAGATAAACCATGGGACACGCCAGCACGAAATGGAAATCA
>CANIZT010000337.1 GCA_947471905.1 Verrucomicrobiaceae bacterium | reverse complement strand
CTTGTGGCGCGGCTCAGTATGAGCCGCGCCTCGTCGTTTCCACGTTTTGCAAAAAATGCGGCGTTCACCTCACCATACAGAAACGCCGTGTCGTTGCTTCCGAGGTCACTCGCTCTGGCGCAGGCATGGCAGCAGACGAATGGAGTTCAGAGCAAGCGCCTGCGACAACATCAGTATCAGCACCCCTTGGGCCTGCTGCCGAGGTTAAACCCGAAATTGAGAGCGCGGGGCAAGCATCCACTGCTGAAACACTCTCGGCCACCGATGGATTCGGTGCTTTCCTTCAGGCCCAGACACAATCTGCGGCACCAGAAACCGCACCGATCATTGCCGATGGTGAATCCATGACGGCAAGCATGCGTCGACCGCAATCCAATTCGCCCCCGCCAACCCCGTCCCCGGCGCCACAAACGGCCAACTCGCTTCAAAAGATGAAGGAGCAAGGCATGTACCGGAATCAGTACTTCAAAGACGCCGAGTGCTTCGATTGCGGTCACAAATTCAAAACCGGTCGCTCCGCCAAATCCGCCAACTGTCCCGCCTGCGGTAGCGCTTTCTCGCTCGAAGACGTGGAGATCAACATGACCTCCACGCAGCCCATCAAAACGCGTGGTGATGTCCTCGTCCGCAAACGTGGCCGTCTTTCTGCCAGCAGCGTGCATTGCCGTGATCTCGAATGCCACGGCATCATCGAGGCCAATGTAACGTGCACCGGTGACGCCACCTTTCGCACCACCGGTAGCATCATCGGTGAAATACGCTGCCAGCGCTTTGTCATCGAAAAAGGCGCGGATGTTGCCTTCCTCAATTCGGTACATGCCACCGAAGTGGAAATCCAGGCACGCGTCACCGGCACCATCTTCAGCACCGGCCTTGTTCTCATCGGCAGTAACGGGTCCATCAACGGCGATGTCACCGCCCGCTCCGTCTCCATCGAGCCTGGTGGCGAACTCAACGGCGCAATGAACATCGTGCGCGGTAAGAACCCGACTCCTGCACCGGGAGTCTGACTCCGCATGCGCGTATGAAACGCCGTGCGCTTTTGCTTGTACTGGCACTCGTCATTTTGTGTGTCGTGGCCTATCGCCTAGACACACAGAATTCGTTTCATGAAGGCGTCTCTCAAATCATGCAAATGCTCACGCGCGGTCATCTAACCCTGCCCTATCAAGCACCACCGGCGGCGGAGCAATGGCAGTCCATGAACGCCACCGATCGCCTCGCTAATGTGAATTCACGCCTGCTGCCGAAACTGCACGACGAACTCGCCACCCAAAAGCTCCGACTCGGTCAACCAGCCTTCATCCGCATCTTCAAAGAAAGCCACGAACTCGAACTCTGGCTCGAAAGCGGCGACAAGCAGTGGCAACTTTTCCGCAATTACCCCATCGCCTGCTTCTCCGGCACGCTCGGCCCCAAAACACGCGAAGGTGACATGCAAGCGCCCGAAGGCTTCTACAGCGTCACGCAGAAACAACTCAATCCAGCCAGCAGCTACCATCTCTCTTTTAATATCGGTTATCCCAATGCCTACGATCTCGCGCATCAGCGCACCGGCAGCCTCATCATGGTCCATGGCGGCACCGGCAGCATCGGTTGCTTCGCCATGACCGATCCCCTCATCGAGGAAATCTATCTGATCGTCGAAGGTGCACTCAACAACACCGCCACCGTGCCCATCCACATCTTCCCTTTTCGCATGAGCGCTGAACGCATGCAGAAAGAACAACTCTCTCCACATCTCAACTTTTGGCAGAACCTTCTGCCTGCCCACGAACGCTTCGAGAAAAACCACAGCATCCCGCCAGTCACCGTGGAAAACGGCCTCTATCGTGTCCCCTGACCTACCTTCCTACTGTGAACTCCCTTACCCTCACCGCCGCCAAAACCTTCACGTGGACCACGCTCCCTGAAGCAGCCTCGCCGCAGTTTGGCGAAGCCCTCGTCGCCATCCGCGCCATCGGCATCTGCGGCACCGACTTCAGCGGCTACCTCGGCAAGATGCCCTTCATCGAGTTCCCGCGCATCCTCGGTCATGAACTCGGTGTCGAAGTCCTCGCCGTCGGTGAAGGCGTCACCCATCTTCAAGTCGGCGACCGTTGCTCAGTCGAGCCCTACCTCAACTGCGGCACCTGCCACTCATGTAAGCGCGGCAGCACCAACTGCTGCGAGACGTTGCAAGTCCTCGGCGTGCATTGCGATGGTGGCATGCGCGAGCGTATGGTCCTCCCCGCGCACAAGCTCCATCCCTGCAACGCCCTCGACTTCGAGCAACTCGCCCTCATCGAAACCCTCGCCATCGGCTGCCATGCGGTGAACCGTGCCCAAGTCACCGCCTCCGATGACGTCCTCATCATCGGCGCCGGCCCCATCGGTCTCACCGTGCTGGAATTCGCCCGCGCGGCGAACGCCGCCATCACCATCCTCGAGCTCAGCGCCGCACGTCGCGAGTTCGTCTCGCAAAACTACCCCGGTGTGAACGTCGTCGCGTCATTGCCCGACGCACCCGCCTTCCAGATCGTCTTCGACGCCACCGGCAATCCCGGCTCCATGGCCGCCACCCTGCGCTACGCCCGCTTCACCGGCCGCATCGTCTATGTCGGCATCACCAAAGAGCCTGTCACCCTCGACGATCCCCTCTTCCATCGCCGAGAACTCACGCTCCTCGCCAGTCGAAATGCCGTCGCCTCCGACTTCCCGCGCATCCTCGGGATGATCCAGTCTGGCCAAATCAACACCCGTCCGTGGATCAGCCACCGCTGTACATTCCGTGAACTCTCGTCGCAAATGGACGCTTGGCTTCTACCCGAATCGCGCGTCATCAAAGCGGTTGTCTCACTTTGATTGCGGATGCGCCCCATACGTCTTTCCCGTGGCCGTCAGTTCTCCCTGCGCGTCAAACAAGGCCGAGGTTCCTGTGCGCGAATCATGCCACGCATAACGCTCTAGCCAGGCTGTGCGTTCCATCCAGCGGATCGTCTCCCGGATGAAAGCATCCACCTCAGACTGGCTGTATTTTCCTGGTTCTTTTTCCGAACTCGCCGCCGTCTGCGGGGCAAACTCCGTCACCCAGATCGGTTTGCCAAAGGCCTTATGGATCTCCTCCATGTCCGTGATGAAATGCTTCGCATCAGCGCCTTTGTACCAATGCACAGTGATGAAGTCCACCTTCGGTTCCCCTTTCATGAAATCCTGCAGCCAATCGCTCTTCAATGGATTTCCCGCCGTCGCTGGACTGCCAACGAGTTTGGCCCTTTTTGCCACATGAGACCAAGCAGCCAAGGCATCACTCACTGAAATATCAGCCTGCTTCTTGTTATCCGGCTCATTGAACCCGAGAACGATGTTATCATGGACACGATCCTCTGCGTCTTTAAGGCGGAAGATCATTGGCACGAACTCCTCGTCGGCCTTCAGCTTTGTCTCGCTGCCCCAGTTGTAGTACCATCCCACCTTCAGCGCCATGAGCTGCGCCAGCCCCATGCCATGTCGTTCAGCCAGTCCGATGCCCTTTTTGGGTATACTCCCCGCCTGCTTACCCGCTGGTTGGGCCAGCGCAGACATCCAGTTCAAACTGCACAAGAGCACAACAAGTAGAGGGGATCGTGTCATGGTAGGTGGTTTTGAGGAAAGCACCGCACTGCCTCACAACAAGACAAATCATCTCATTCGTCAGTTGCCCCCACCGCTCTATTGTCCCACTGACCTACTGTTAAACTGTCGCACACTTTCCACATGCCCACCCTCACCGTCCAGCCCCGCGCCCGCCTCTTCCACGGTCACCTCTGGGTTTACGCCACTGAAATCCAAAAGCGCTTTGGCGATCCCAAGCCCGGCGACGTCGTCCATCTGCAAGACGTGCGCGGCAAGCCCCTCGGCAGCGCCATCTACAATCCGGTCTCGCAGATCTCCGCGCGTTTGTTCTCCTACCGCCGCCAGGATCTCGATCTCGACTTCTTCACCCGTCGCATCCAGCGCGCCATCAAGGTCCGTGAAGCCGCGGGCGTCGATCTTAATCTCTGCCGCATCGTGTGGAGCGAGTCCGACGGCCTCCCCGGCGTCATCATCGACCGCTACGGCGACTTCCTCGTGCTCCAGACGCTCACGCTCGCGATGGATATGCGCAAAGACCTCATCATTCAGGCCCTCAACGACATCCTCAAGCCACGCGGCATCGTCGAGCGCAACGAAGGCGCGGTGCGCAAAGCCGAGGGCATGGAACTCGTCAAAGGCGTCATCAGCGGCGAGACGCCCACGCCTTACGTCGTCCGTTATCAGGGCAGCGCCTTCCACGCCGACCTCCTCGAAGGCCAGAAGACCGGCCTCTACCTCGATCAGCTCGACAACTACCAGCTCGTCTCCGCTCTCGCCAAAGGCCGCCGCGTGCTCGACTGCTTCTCCAATCAAGGCGGCTTCGCCCAAGCCTGCGCCCTCGCCGGTGCCAGCGAAGTCACCGCCGTGGACATCAGCGAATCCGCCACCGAGGTCGCAAAACAAAACGCCGCCATCTCCGGCACGCAGATCAACTGCATCGCCGAAAACTGCTTCGACTTCCTCAAGCGCAACGAAGCCGCCGCCGCCCGCTACGACTTGATCATCCTCGATCCGCCCTCCTTCACCAAAACCAAAAGCTCCGTGCGCGATGCCCTGCGCGGCTACAAGGAGATCCACCTCCGCGCCATGAAGATGCTCGAGCCCGGCGGCATCTTCGCCACCTTCACCTGCTCGCATCACGTCAGCGCCGAGGAATTCCACAGCAGCATCACCGACGCTGCCGTCGATGCGAAGAAGACCCTCCGCCGCGTCACCACCTACACCCAGCGCCCGGACCATCCTATCCTCGCCACCATCCCCGAAACCGAATACCTCCGCGGCTACGCGTATGAGGTGGTGGCTTCGTGGTGATCAAAGAACGTGAAACAG
>CANIZT010000336.1 GCA_947471905.1 Verrucomicrobiaceae bacterium | reverse complement strand
GGTGCAGACGAAGCGGAAATCATCGAAGTCATCGATCATCATCGTCTTAGTGGCAATCTGCGCACCAAGGAGCCGATTCGTTTCATCAATGAGCCGGTCGGCAGCACTTCGACCATCGTTGGCATCATGTACCGCATGCAAAAAGCCGCGCCTGACAAAGGTACGGCCATTTGTCTCTGCGCAGGTATCATCTCCGACACGCTGCACCTCACCAGTCCCACGACGACGAGCACGGACAAGGAAATCCTCGAATGGCTCGCTGGCATTGGCGGCATCGACAGCGCCCAGTTTGTGAAGGACTTCTTCGCCGCCGGTTCCATGTTGCGCGAGCAAACGCCAGAACGTGCGCTTGAAAGCGACCGCAAGGTCTTTGAGGAAAACGGCTGGCACATCAGCATCTCCCAGATCGAAGAACTCGGCCTCGACGAGTTTTGGAAACGTGAATCCGAGTTGCAAGGCGCGCTGCAAGCGCTGCTCGCCAAACATAGCCTCCATTTTGCCTGCCTCATGGTCACAGACATCACGCGTCATCACAGTGTGTTGCTCGTGGCCGGCGATCAACGCGTCATCAACGCCATCGACTACCCACAGGCAAAGGAGCATGTCTATGACATGCCTGGCGTCGTGAGCCGAAAAAAACAACTCTTCCCCTACATGAGCCATGTCGTCACGAAGCTGGCGGCACCCTGAGCCCGCTCACGCTTCTTTGAAGCTACCCGTCTCCAAAAAGCGCCGCACAGCCCGCATGACGGTGGGTTTGAATAGCACGGTGAGATGATTCACCGGTAGCACGATGAAATCCGTCTGTCCCTCCACCTGCCCGCCTTGAGTCGAAACAATGCCGTCGTGTTCTGCTCCGAGAACATGGCCAAACAAGCGCAGCGTGCCCTGATTTCCCATCAGCACACCCGTTCCCGGCGGTAACGGACCAAGTGCCTTCGGTGTGTGGTGCGGTTCTGTCCCCAATTCATCGACCACCGGTCCCAGCACCCAGCGCGGCCAGCCCAGCGGCTGCACCAGGTCGATGATCTCGCTTCCCTGATTCGGCGGGACTAGTAGGACTGCCCGCCCGAGCGGAAACGCTGGATCACGCCTTGCCGCCCACGCACGAAACACGATCCCACCGAGTGAATGCGTGACGAAATGCACCCGCGATCCCGCTTCGATCTTCAACTCCGCCATTTGCGGTTCGATATGTTTCTCCACCGCCTCTGCAATCGAAACACTGCGTGATGGATAACCGATGCGCGTCACGCGATAGCCACAGAACTTCAACCACAAACCCACCATCCACATGCTGCGCGTACTGCGCCCAAGTCCGTGGATGAGGACAACGGTGTCTGCGGTTTGATGTGTGCTTCGAGTCATGCTGGTTGAAACAAATCAACCAAGATGCCGCTGCAAACCAATCAATGATTAAACAAGAAAGCCGGCGAGTTGATCAAGGCCCAGGCCAGATCCTGTGCAGCCGTCAGTCGCTTGTTGCCGAGCTGGGTCTGGCTCAGGGCGGAGTCGCGGCGGAGTTGGATGAGTTTGGGATCGAGCACGATGGGCTTTTGGGAGTCGGTGTGCTTGGTTTCGAGGGCGATGAGCTGTGGATCGACGGGGAGGGGCTTCTTGGCGGCGGCGAGGAGTTTCTTTTGCGCCTGGTAGTCTTTGAATTGATTGAGGAAGTGCTGGGTGAGCACGGCGGTTTGAGCTGGAGTGCGTTTGGCGGCTTTAAGGGCTTCGGCGACGGCTTGGGCGGTGCCGAAGCGGACGATGGGACTGCTGGTGACCCACAAACGGAAGCGGCCGGGGTTGTATTTGCCGTTCTGGAAGTTGCTGGTCATCTGGATGGTGAATTGCGTGCCGCCTTCTTGGGTGATGGGCTTGTCGAATTCATAGGTGGCTTCGTGACGGAAGCCGCCCTGCGGACTGACGGCCCAGCCTTTGTCGCGATTGCCTTTTTTGAGGGTTAAGGCGAGGTCAAAGCCTTCTTGCTGGAAGTCGGCTTTGGGATTCTTGAGCGTCTGCTCGGCACCGCCGCGCTTGCTGCGCTTGGCGTCGATGGGGTCGGTGCGCACGCTGAATTCGCCGAGGACGAAATTGCCATCGGGGGCGAGTCCGGGGCCGTTGCTGGGCAGGCGGTCGTCAGGGAGCATTTCAACCTTGATGGCGGTGATGTTGTTGAGCGTGCTTTTGCCGATGAGTTGGTAGTTGCCGGTGGTTTCGCGGCCTTCAGGCATGGCGGTGGCAAAGAGGCTGCCATCGGGCAGGACTTCGAGTTTTTCTACTCCACCAGCGCGCTGCACTTTGATGTCGAGCGGTTGCCATTCGGTGGTGAGATCGACGTAGCCTTCCCAAGTGGGCTGCTGAGCGGCTGTGGTGTCATAAACGGTCTTCACTTTGGCCTCGGCGGCGGTGATGGCGGTTTTGCGTGCGGCTTCTTTTTTGGCGATTTCGGGGGCCATTTTCACTTGGTAGCCTTCGAGTTCTTTTTTGGCAGCGTCGATGCCTGCGAGGCGTGCGGCCTCGGCTTTTTCGATGGCGGGCTTCTGCTCGGCTTCTTTGGCCTGCCAGACGGCGGCGAGCTGTTTGTTTTCGGCATCAAGACCGGCGCTGTTGGCGATGGCGGCATCGATTTCTTTGGCGGTGGCGTGACGATTGATGACGCGGACGAAGATGGCATCGACGAGCTGACGATCATCTTTGATCTCGGCGGTGAGTTTGGCCAAAGCGTTGCCGGCATCGCTGATGGCATCGCCAACGGTCGGGCCGCTCATGAGGGCCATGACGGGACCGAGATTGACCTCGTTGTTGCGTTCGCACTCGCACACGCTTTCACGCGCAGGGCGGCCGAAGTTGGTGAGGAAGCCATCTTGGAGTTTGATCTGCGCATCGGCCAAAGCGGCGGCGCGGGTGCCTTTGGGCACGCCGGGGATGTTGGGCATGCTGCCGGTCACGGCGAAGACGGAGTCAAAAAGCACCTCAGCGGGCAAGCGGCGGGCTTTGGCGTGGCTGTAGTTGGTTTTGTCGTCTTCGTTCCATTTGTTGGTGCTCAGCGCGAGATTGTAGGTGCGGCTGTTGGCGATGATTTTCATCAGGTGGCGCACATTGAAGCCGCTTTGGACAAATTCATTGGTAAGGTATTGCAGCAGCTCAGGATTGCTCGGCGGATTGCCAGCGCGGATGTCATCCAGCGGCTCGATGACGCCGGTGCCGGTGAGGTAACCCCACACGCGGTTGGCGTAGCTCATGGCGAAGTAATCATTGTCTGCGCTGGTCATCCAGGTGGCAAATTGATCACGGCGCGTGGTGGCGGTTTTGCTGACGAGTTCGGCATCGAACGGCACCTTGGGCGCCACGGGCTTGTTGGTGCGCAGGTGCATCACATCGCCATCTTTTTTGTCGCTGATGATTTCATACAGCGGCTTCGCGCCTTCGACGGCGGTGCCGCCGATGGTGGCTCCTTTGGCCTGTGGATCGCCTTTGAGATCGACTTGGGCAAAGTAGGACGCGGTTTCATAATACTGATCCATCGTCCATTTCTCGAAGGGATGGTCGTGGCACTTGTTGCAGTTGAAACGTGTGGCCAAGAACAGGTGCGTGGTGTTTTCGGAGAGTTCTTCCGGGCTGCGCACGGTTTTGAAATACGAGGCGGCTGGATTGTCTTTGTTAGAACCGGTAGCGGTGATGATGCGATACGCGAAGCGATCATACGGCGTGTTGTCGGCGACTTGTTGCTTGATCCAGGCGCGCAAACCGGTGGCACCTTCGCCGCCGAGGAATTTGGAGTTCACCTGCAGCATGTCGGCCCATTTGTTGGCCCAATGCTCGACGAAATCAGGATTACCAATGAGCTTATCAATGATCTCGCTGCGCTTGGTGCGGAGATCGCGTTTGTCGGCGAGGAATGCGACGACTTCTTCGGGCTTCGGCGGCAGGCCAGTGAGATCGAGATGGATGCGGCGGAGGAAATCTTCATCGCTGCACACGCCGCTCGGCTCAATCTTCATGCGCTGCCACTTTTGGGAGACGAGTTCGTCGATCTTGTTCCACTTCTCGGGTTCCTTCCAAGCGAAGCCACTGCGGTCGCCCATGACAGTGATGGTGGTGGCGGCGTAGCTGCCTTCAAAGCGGGCGAGGATCGGTGCTTCACCGCGACGCAGGCTGGTCATGAGGCCTTTTTTGTCGGCTTCGATGACATCGCCGTTACCGCTGTCGAGGAAAGCCTCGGCGGTGACGTCTCTGACATAACCATCGGCATAGCGGGCGATGACGCGGAGTTGCTGACGCTCACCGACTTTTTCGATGACTGGATTTTTTGGCGACAGCTCGATGCTGGTGACGCGCGGTGTTTTCATGTCGAGCTTCGCGCCCTGACTGATCCAGGCCTTGAGCGTTTCATAGTAAAGCTCTCCCGGCACGCTGAGCTGGCCACCTTCATGCGGCACGCTACCACTGGCTTTCAGCAGCATCAGCGAATGCTCAGGCGATGCGACATTCGCGCGACGGCTGGCAAGTTCATCAGCAAAGGCGAGCACGTCATAAACGGGGTCATAACCACGCAGCGAGAGCTTGAAGCCCGCCTTGCCGTCCTTCGCGCCGTGGCAGGTGCCGGCATTGCAACCGAGCTTGGACATGATGGGCATCACATCGCGCACGTAGTCGGGTTTCAGCGCGGCATTCATGCCAGCGACGGTGACTGGAACAATCGCGGATTTACCGAGGAAGGCGATCTTCACGCTGGTGGCACCGTCTTTGTCAGGGCGCACCAGGCCGCGAGTGCTGATGTCGATCACGCCTTCATTCGCAGCGGTGATTTTGGCCATGCGGGTAATGTCGGCGCGTGTGCCATCGCTCATACGTGCGGTGACGAGAAGCTGCGCGTATTCAGCGGGCTTGCCGATCTTGATGGTGGTCGGTTCGACATCAATGGAGGCCACCGTGGGGCCAGCGTGCAGTGTT
>CANIZT010000335.1 GCA_947471905.1 Verrucomicrobiaceae bacterium | reverse complement strand
GCAGCGGAACCATCCATGGGATTGAAGAGCATCTCGTAGTTCTGCTGGGCAAAAGAATACAGCGCCTGATTGAGCGACTCCTGCCGCGCCGCCGCCAAGGCATCTTTGGATCCACCGATGAACTGTTGGAACGATCCCACAGCGATGGTCGATAGAACGCCAATGACCGAAATCACAATGACCATCTCAGACATGGAGAACCCTCCTTCCCTCCTGCGGGATGGCAGTAAGGCGGAGGGAAGCAAATGAATTCCTCTGTCTGTGGAGGTGGTCATGCTTGGAAGTGTGTCAGTAATAAATGATGCCGGTCGGCCCGGTCAGCGTAGCCTTGGTCATGGAAGTGATGGCTGCGGCAAAAGTCACTGTGTACCCAGACGGCATGAAGGTAGCCAGAGTGGTCTCCGAAAAGCTCAGGTAGGGCCTAAGCAGCGTGTACTTGGCCTCAGCCGTGGAAGATGCAGACCAATCCAACGCCGACTGAGTCCGGCCACGCACTTGGATGTAACTCGCTTGAGCGAGATTGAGTGATTCGGCGCGGGCGATCGCCAGATTGCGCTCACTATCACCGCGCATGCGAGTGACGGAAGGAATGGCCATGAAGGCGATGATGCCGATGATCGAAACGCAGGCCATCATCTCCACCAACGAAAAACCACCCATGAGTGAACGTGAAGCTTTGTGAGATGGGTTCATGATGGAGTTAGTTGAAGTGGTTATTCATTGACCAAGTCCACACGCGGGAAATCGCCGCTTTGCCAGGTGGGTAGCGACAAGTACTGCTTCGCATTATCCAAGGCGGCGGTTTTCAGCTTGTCGGTGCCGGTCGTGTAATCCAGAAAGTGATCTGCGGTCGTCTGATCAAGAAATCCGGCGCGTAGATTGGGGTCTGCCGAGGTGGCATTCGGTACCAGCAGATTGAAACGGGCAGAAGTGGTGCCAAGGGCGTTGTAAGAGGTGCGGACACTCTCAAGACTGCGCAACTGCGCGGTGTTGCCGACACGGTTCTGCGCCATCACCCAAGCGGTGAGCGCACTTTGCACCGCAGCCTGTTGCTGCCGTCCCATGACTCGATGGGCATCACGCGAGGCGTTGGAAATGGCCGCTACGACAAGCGATGACATGATGCCGATAATGGCAATCGTAAAGATCGCCTCGACAAAGCTGAATCCGTTCTTCCCCCTCATCTGAAATGTCGTTTTCATGTCCAGTCTGTAGCCTTGTTTATTTACAAAAAGTCCGCCAGGGAGTCACCTCCCTGGCGGACGTGAATCGTCCGAATCTGTTACTTTAAATCACAGAGCCAGGCGACGCTTCAAACGAGGCTATTACGAGCCAGCGTAGATGACCTGCTTGTTGGTAGCGTCCCAGCTAAGGTAGCTAGCAGCCTTGGTTTCTTCATCGTCGTCGATTGGGCCGGACGTGAAGGTCTTGCCTTTGAAGGCGCCGTCAGTAGGGGAGACACCGGCTTCTGCCTTGTCGATGACGGACTGGCCGTCGGTAAGGGTACCGAGGTCAGCGCCAGCGGCGACAGCAGCGTTAAGCACGGAAGCAACCGTCTGCGCATTGCGCTTGGCGGCGGCGTCACGGGCGCTGTCGTTGAGGTTACCGATGTTTGGGATCGCGATCGCGGCGATGATGCCGATGATGGCGATGACGACGAGCATTTCCACGAGGCTGAAGCCAGCTTTGCGGGAGGTGTTGAGCTTGATGTTTTTCATAGTGTTATTTGTGTGTTTGGCTGTTGGTCTTGCTTTGATGTGAGCAACTCGTTATTGAGCCGCTCAGCATCTAAATATGGTATTTATATTCGATATTGTTATTCGATTCAACATTTATTTTATAAATTTTACAATTTAATGACATTATCTGTGTTTTCCATATTTGGGTGACTGCATTTTGAATGCCCAAACGATCCACTCCCCTTCAGGGCTGTGTGGTGGGTAAGTTCGAGAACAACGCAGACACTTCTGTAATCCCCGCTAGGTTCTAGGCCGCTTCCTTTATGAAATACTGCCTTCTAAGCGCTATCCTACTCTGCATCACGCTGCCAGGTCCAAGCTTGGCCGAAACCACAGCCAAGGAGCCGGCAACGGTGGCCTTGCCTGCCGAAGTTCATGAAATAGCCCCTGATCAGGTCGAACGCTTCCTCGTAGAACACCTCGACACGCTTATTATCGACGTCCGCACGGAAGACGAACGCCACACACGAGGTTTCATTCTCAACTCGCTGAATCTCGACTACTTCCACGGCCAGAAGATCATCGATGCCCTTGCCAAGCTCGACAAGACCAAGCCTTGCATCGTTTATTGCGCTATCGGCGGTCGCGCGCAGTTCATCGCAGTCGAAATGCACAAACTCGGCTTCAAAAACATCCTGCTGCTCAAGGGCGGCTTCAATGCCTGGACCGCCAGCGGTCAAGCAGTGGCAAAGTAAACTTCCTTGGCGGTTAGTTCCAGCTTTTCGCCACAGCGCATCACTCGGCAAGGCTGCTCTAGCCTCTCGCAGGCTGCCACAAATTCCGCCGTCGTCGCAGTATTGAACTCGAACATGTCGTAGTGGCACGGCACAACTAGCCGGGTGCCACACGCCTTGGCTAACGCCGCCGCCTCGGTGCCATTGAGATTTCCTGCCACGCGACGCTCAGGTTTGTTGCCATTGATAGGCAGCAACATGAGATCGCATTCTTGCCCACGCAGGGCTGTGACGATGTCATCGTGCCAAAGCGTGTCTCCACTGTGGTAAATCGTAAATGGGCCGCATTTGGCGAGAAAACCGGTGTAATGGCAGTTGTCGTGTTCATCACGCAGCACCTCGTTGTGTTTCGCGATCACACCATGCAATTCCCAGTTGCCTTCGACATACACGTCGTGATCGCCAATGCCACAAAACACGACCTCCGCATTCCCCCGGCGCTTGTTTGCCTCGTGAATGATCGGATGCGGTAGATAGAGCTTAAAGCCAGGATTTGATTTCGCCAGAGGCACCAGCGTTTCACCATCGAGATGATCCGTATGCACATGGCTGGCAGTAACACGCCTGATTCCCGTCAGCTTAGCCGGGTCAATGCAGCGCTCCGACATGCGCACATGTGGCTTGTCGGTATTCGCATACTTCTTCGTCAGTGAATCGGAGAGATAAGGATCAAACAGCAGCCGTTCCCCTGCCCACTGCACCAGAAACCCGCTTTGCCCCAGCCACCAGACATACAACCTTGTCTCGTCATGCGAAGCTGCGGCAATGTCCGCGAGCAGCACATCATCCTTCTGAAACGCAGGAATCATCAGTTTAAGCCCCAAACTGAATCGCTGCGATTTTCTCTGCCATATCGTGGCTGGCACAAAAGACCAGTTCCGCCGCTGCGGCCCGTGACAATCGTGCATGCAAAGCTACAACGCGCCCCATACTCAGCCCGTCCACAAATGCCTGCACCGGCCGGTGATGCGGATCGAGGCTGCGAATTTCCACCGTCGTATCAGGCGACAGCAAGGCGCTGCGCCAATGCGCAGGCTCCAGCACATTCGAACCGACGAGCAGCCATGCCGGTGTGTCTGCTAATAACGGTGCCGCCCCCATGCTACGCGCATAAGCTGTCGAACCCGCAGCAGTGGCCACCAATGCGCCGTCGCAGACCAGCTTTGGAATGCGGCGCACATTGTTCACCGTGATCTCGAGCCAGGCGGACTGGCTCGTGGCACGCTCGAGCCAGGCATCGTTAAACCCATGCGCCGTGTGCCTTTGTCCTTCCTCGTTTTCAAATTCGAGGAAGAGCATCGGTAATTGCCGAAAGATCACATCGCTCGGCGGAAACGGACAGGCATTCACCTGCTCTGGTGCATTGAGCAGAAAGCCCAAGTGCCCCGCATTGATACCAAAAAACGGCAATCGCGCCCGCCAATGCTCGCGAATGCTCCGCAGCATCGCGCCGTCACCTCCCACCACGCTGATGAAATCTGCAGCACTGGCGGCGACATGCCGCCCTTCCAGCGTGGCGCTCAATGCACGCGCCTTGGGATTCGTGATATCAGCTTGCAGAAAAAACTGTGCATCTTCGAGCGAGCCACGTGCCCAGTTGCCCGGAATCGGTGCGCGGTACAGGCCGTAGCGTTCGATGTAGGCCAACGCACGCGGGTGCAGCAGCTCGCTCACGCTTTTACCACGGCTCAAATAGTCACGAATCACTGTGCTGGCACCTTCCACCAGCAGATCGACCTCACGTGCATGCGGTGGTAGGTCACCTGCATCGAAGGCGTATCCAGGGCGCTTCAGTACGGCAAAATTCGCTTGCTGCCAGAGTTCCACTCCCCTCTCCCATGTCTGCTGGATCAACGATGCGCCCCGTGCACCACCGGCGATCAAATCCGCCCCTACCACATGCCAGACTTCACCCTGCGACTCGAATCGAGACTGCAGTTCGTGATTCCGCGTGAAGACCTCCTGCTCGAAGTCGCTGAGATCGACCACAACTCGCGCCAGACCGCCAAAAACGATGTCCGCCAGCGCGGCGCGATACACTGGCGGCACGCTGCCCGTGACAGCTTTGTCGGGGCGTGGCCCACATGGAATGACCCGAACTTCATCAAACATCTCCGCCAGACGCGCGGCAATGGCCGCATGATGATTTCCCGGCGGATTGAAACTGCCTCCAAAAATGGCGATGCTTTTCGGCATAGCGCACCGTGGCAGTAGTCGAAACGAGTGCAAGCAGTCCGGCAAGTAAAGCGTTCCATATTCAGAGCTAAAACAGGATGCCAATGCGTGGCACCACGCTATGCTTTTATGCCATGAAGATTCTCTCCATCCTTCTCCTTCTCGCTGCCGTCCACACGCTAAACGCAGAGATCACGCTTGAACCATGGTCCTACACGGAGACAGACCTGTTTCCCAGCGCCATCGTCTCCACCGCGACGGTCGATTGGAATGGCGACGAGGAAACCGCCGAAGACAAGAAAACCGAAGACG
>CANIZT010000334.1 GCA_947471905.1 Verrucomicrobiaceae bacterium | reverse complement strand
GATCTGCATGCCCTCGGGCAGGATGTTGAACAAAAAACCCGCCAAACCGAAGGCGAGTTGGATGAGGAACAGCCCCTTGGCCAACGTCCATAACCGCATTCGGACGGGAATGATGAAGTAGATGAAGGCGGTAATTTCTTCCTCAGGCAGCACCACAGCAAGGGCCGTGAGCAAACCAAAGGCTGAAGCTGAGGCACCCACGAGTGGCGTGATGGTGTCGCCATGATAGCCGTTCACGGCCATCTCGGCGCTGGCACCAGCGATTCCTGAGAGCAGGTAGATCAGCACGAAGTGATAACTGCCAAAGCGCTGCTGCACGCCGCTCCCGGCAAAGTACAGCATGAGGACATTCAGAAGCAGGTGGCCCAGGCTGCCATGCACAAACATGTAGGTGATCAGCGTCCAGATTTTCCCCTGAGACAGCTCATGCACGCTAACGCCGCCCAGAGGCAGGAGGTCACCCGTCAGGGGATGCCGTATGGAGCCGATCTCAAACACGAACTGCATCACGAACACCGCGATGTTTAGCGCGATGAAGCATTGCAACGCCGTAAGGCCACGCAGCATCTGCGAGAACGAACGGTTGGGTGCTTCGCGCATGTAATCGCGGTCGTACAAGGCCATAGGTCGGGAATGTGCGCGCCAACGCGTCTTGCGCGAGGTTTTTTTCGCCCTCGACGGTGACAAGCCCGTCCTCGTCGGTTACGCTTTCACCATTGCATGAACTCGACCTCCGAATCCCTGCTTGCCGCCGTCTCTGGACGTGGGGCGCATGACGCCGCCAATCTTCTGGAACAAGCTTCAAGCGAGGATGCTGCGAAAGTGCTTCAGCAACTGAACCCCATGATCGCTCAGCAGGTGCTGGAGGAGATGGAGGAGTCAACCCGCACGATTACCCTCACCTTTGCCCCCAAAGATAAAGCCAAGCAGTGGATCAGCAATCGCGATCACCCTGAAGACAGCGTCGGCTGGCTTATGGAGCCTCCGGTGGGCGTCTTCAGTCCCACGATGAGTGTGCGCGACACGATCGAAGAGGTGCGCAAGCAGGCAAAAAAAGCCTTCATCACCTACGGTTACGTGACTGATGACAAACAAAAGTTGCTCGGCCTGCTCGTCATGCGTGACCTCATGCTCGCCGATCCAGACACCAAGCTCGCCGACGTCATGCTGCGCGATCCATTCACGCTCGATCCTGATTTGGAACTCACCGATGCGATGAAAATCGTCGTCAACAAGCACTACCCGGTCTATCCCGTGTGCAGCAAGCAAGGCGTACTGCTCGGTCTTGTGCGTGGGCAGAGCTTATTCGAGGCCCGAGCTATTGAAATCAGTGCTCAGGCCGGTACGATGGTCGGTGTTGAAAAAGAAGAGCGTCTTTCCACGCCGATCATGCGCAGTCTGCGTTTCCGTCATCCATGGTTGCAGATCAATTTACTTACCTGCTTTGTTGCTGCCGCCGTGGTGGGTTTTTTCCAGGGCACACTCGACCGCTTGGTGCTGTTGGCTGTTTTTTTGCCAGTGCTGGCAGGTCAATCCGGCAACACCGGCTGTCAGGCGCTCGCTGTCGCCCTGCGTGGCCTCACGCTGGGGGATTTGAAGTCAGGGGATGAACGCAAGCTCGTCTTCAAAGAAGGCCTGCTGGGCCTTTACAATGGGATGCTCGTGGGTATTTCCGCTGGCTTGGGCATGTGGGCCTATGCACGCATGAGCCACAATCCCAATCCATGGACACTGGCGGGTGTGGTTTGGATCGCCATGACCTTTAGCTGCGTTGTCAGTGGTCTGAGCGGTGCATTGATTCCTCTGTTGCTTCGCAAAATCGGTGCCGATCCCGCCACCGCCTCCAGCATCTTCCTCACGACCGCCACGGATGTAATCAGCATGGGCACCTTCCTTGGTTTGGCGACTTTGCTGGTGCCATGATCGTGCTGGGTCGTGAAGAGTGGCACTCACGCATGCAGGCGCATCACGCCCGCGTCGCTGCGCATGCAGACGCCTTCGTGGACCGGCGCAGTTTAGGCGCAAAGCATGCGGTACATGATTTCCTCTTCACCTATTACAGCTTCGCGCCTGCCAAGCTCAAGCAGTGGGTGCCACCCTTTGGCGTAAGCCTGGAGATCACAGCCATCGAACTTGAATCCTATCCCTGGCTTCAAACAAACCGTTTCATCCATGAAAACGGACTGCTGCATCTCGATGAACGTCGTTTCATGCAGCGTGAGCGTGAATTCGCCGCTTGGGTTGCCATGCTCTGCAAACGCATTCTTGGCAGGGCAGGGCGCTTCACCTGCTACGGCATGCATGAGTGGGCCATGGTCTATCGTCAGTCAGCGGAGCAGTTGCGGCTGCAAGATTACACACTGCGTCTTCCCGCCGAGGAGCTT
This sequence comes from Verrucomicrobiaceae bacterium, assembly GCA_947471905.1. Lineage (GTDB taxonomy): Bacteria > Verrucomicrobiota > Verrucomicrobiia > Verrucomicrobiales > Verrucomicrobiaceae > Prosthecobacter. Next base: position 2,588 of record CANIZT010000334.1, on the reverse strand, counting down.
GCCGCTTTCGTGAAATCGCAGTCGGTGTGCTGCTCGCACTACGATGCCTTCCGCTTCTTCACGCCTGAGGCACGTCCACTGAATGCCTTGCAGCCCACGCTCGACTCGCGACCTGATCTCGAACAATCCGCCTGCCTGCATGCCAACATGGATTTGTACAAATGGTCCTCCAAGCTCTGGCCCTGGACCGGTTCCGATCTCATCGGCGAATGCTTTCTCCTCGCGCTCGCGGGTCGTGATCTCGACATGCGCGCCAGTCCTTATGACTTAAGCGCGCTGGGCTATGAGGCGGTGAAAATCGAAACCGCCGAAGGCCGTGCTCAATACGAGAGCGAGCAACGCGATCTGGCCGCGAAAGCAACCGTCTTGCGTCAGAAACTGCTCAACTGCTGCGAGAGGCTTCAAACGATCGGCTTCGCCCCTGTCAATTCGTGATCTGTGGCTGATCTCAGCTCATTCGGCCATGCCTCCCGTGTGAACCCCGGCTGCTTACGTTCTTCCCGATTGGAGAACTGCCAAGGATGTTCATCTACCGTTGTCAACGAATGCCCCCTGACCCTTTCTTGCTCTTTGATTTATCTCGTTCTTCTCAGCCAGTTTTAGCCATGGTCGTCAAAAAAACCACGTGCTGCATGCCTTGCCAAAGGCAACTGACCCTGAAGTTTCTCATGATTCACTTTCATGACAGGTCTGCCACGCAGGAGTATATTAAAGCGTAGTCGCAAGGACTGCCACAAAGTCATCGGTGCAGGCAGGATGGGCACACCAAGGTTACTGACCACCCCAACGGCTAGGTTATCCCACAAAGCAATCAGGCCGAAATCTTTGCGATCCGTGACCTCCAGTTCGGGCAGCCCATAGCGAACACACCATTGCTGAATCAGTGCCACGTCTTCAGCGTCACCCGCACGAGCAGTGAAGATTTTAACCGTGCGCCCAGTTTTCACCCAATAGTTCACTCGCTTGAGCATCTGAAGCACGGGCGGACCAATATGGCGCGGGTCCCCATTTTGTTCAGACTCGGCCAGGGTGCCGTCCAGGCCCACACCGATCCATCCCCTTCTGGTATACCTCGGAGACGGGATTAACTCATGATCAAAGCGCTGACAGTCAAGCATCACTTGAACCATAGTCAGCCACAGGATCATAAGAATGGTGAATGCGGAATAAGATGAGGTAACCTTCGTGTAAATATATATCACACCTCACATCAAGCTATGCCTGGACAGGCCAGCTCCAATCCCTCTTCGCCTCCTTAGGTTTCTTCCGCCATCCTTCCCGCCCCTTTCATGTATGCGCTCTGTAAGGCTGTGGCACCCCGACCCCGGTCTCGTCTCCCTTGAACAACTCCACGTATTTCCTTGAGATGTGCCTGCGCACCATAAACGTCAGCTGAGAGACGATGCAGATCGTGGACGCATTGCCAAAGCTGGAACTACCATTCCAAGAGCACCCAGTCTGCCCCGGCATGCACACGGTCTCCCACCAAGCTCACCCTCGCCCTGACTCCGGCGCAGCAGGTCGCCAGCCTCATTGATCCGGCGAAGCTCGCCACGCTGGCGGCGGCGAGGGAGTCAACCCGGTAAACGACGCATTCGGCAAGGCATCGCTCAGGTTGCTGGTTGCTCGTTGTGCCATGCGGGTATTTAGCTTATCCAAGCGGCGGATGAATCCGAAGGCAAGGAATTGCGCAGAGCGCAAGGAAGACGGGGAGTTGTGGAGACTGGGAGAGGAGGAGAGGAGGAGAGGAGGAGACTGAGGACTGATCACAACCCGGGCCGTTGCCCGCGGTAGCTTTCGAGACGGCGCTGCTGGTCGTGGGTTTTCTCACCGCGCCGGGTTTCGCGCACGAGCCAGAGGCGGCAGGTGCAGTGGATTTGGATGCCGAGCCAAGGCTTGAAGTAGATTTGGAGGCTTGGAGAAGAGGAGGCTCGGAGAGGCGCTCAAGCTTCAACTCCTTGAGAATGAGCGCCGGATCGCGGCGGTCATGGGGCGACGCACGCCGGAACCCTGCGTGAGTGGGGACGAATCACATGAAGTTCGGGACGAACTTCGTGAAAGTGGGCAGGAAACGCGTGTTGTTCGGGAGGAAACGTGAAGAGTTCGGGACGAATCCTTCAAGAGCGGGGACGAACCGTGCGTGGTTCGGGCCGAAGCTTGAGTGAGCGGTCCGGGGAGGCAAGGTGCGGGGACGAATCATGCGAGTGCGGGGACGAAACCGGCAGAAGCGGGGACGAAACGTGCGGAGTCGGGGACGAATTCTGCCAGAGCGGGGACGTGATGCGCGAAAGTGCGGACGAAGCGTGCGAGGTCAGGGACCGATTGCGCATGAACGGGGGCCGAATGCGTCTGAGCGGGGACGAACCAGCGTCAGGCGGGCAGGAAGCTGACACGGTCGGGGCCGCAGCGCGGGTGGTTCCTCCCGAGGCCAGGATACGGCGGCGGGAATTGTTTGAATTTCGTACTTTTTCCTTTTCTTCCGCAGTCGTTTTTTAGAGAATTTTTCGGCAGGGTGCTTTTTGTCACCCTGAGTCTGCGCCCAATTCTCACCAACCATTCTTATGAAACCGGCAGATGATTCTTCTGCG
>CANIZT010000333.1 GCA_947471905.1 Verrucomicrobiaceae bacterium | reverse complement strand
TGCCGTTCCGTGAATGATAAGCATCGGCGCATCCCCCTTGTCGGCATAGTTCACGGGAGATGCTTTTGCATAAACAGCGGGATCTTCGGCGCGGGTTTTGCCAAACATTTTCATGTCGTGGTAGTTCGGTGAATCAACGGCACCATACATATTCACAGCGCAGCTAATTTTTGCCGAGACATCTCCGAGAGGCTCCTTGGGATCGAGTCCATCCTTGGGGCCTGTGAGTGCGAGCATGGCAGCAAGATTACCACCCGCAGAGCCACCAAGTGCGCCGATACGGTCAGGGTCGATGCCGTATCGTTCAGCGTTCTTACGTAGCCAGCGCACCGCTGTTTTGGCGTCGTAAAGAGACTGTGGCCAGGTCGGACTTTTAATACCTTTGTTCCATAGCTTGTAATTAATACTCATGGCTGCGAAACCGCCGCGCACGAGGTCGGTGACGGTGCTGATTTCGCGCTGACGAGCTTTATCGCCATCATTGAAACCACCACCGTGGATGACAATCACTACTGGAAGTTTTTTACCGGCGGCAGCGGATTTGGGGAAATAGAGGTCCGCTTGTTGTTTGCGGTCAGCGGGTAGGTAGGAAACATCTTTCTCTACGCGAATATCGTCTGGGACGGGCACAGGCGTTTCAGGTGGCGCGGCAGCAGCAACGACAGAGAACGCAAGGAATGCGAAAAACGAGGTTTTCATTTTGAAGGAGTGTTGGATTTCAGATCAAAAGAACGAATGAGGCCGTGAACACGCTGGTTAAGCGGCTTCACGACATCCAGCATGAAAGTGTAGGGCTTGTAGCGATTGTTCACGATGCCTTTGTTAGAATCGCGATTCGACGGGTCGACCTTTTTATCATCGGGGTCGTTGTCGGCATAACGATGCCAGTGCCAACCGACGCAAATGCCGCTTTCGAGCAGTCCAAGGGTAAAGTTCTGATAAAATGCCCCGCGTTCTTTTTGCGTGCGCACCAACCAGCCTGCGCCGCCGGTGTTGCCCATGCCGCTGTTCTCTGCCTTGGCGTAAAACTCCGTCATCATCAATGGCTTGCCGGATTCACGATGCCACATGTCGAGATGCTCCTTCTTGGGTGACCATGCACGGTAGTAATTCACGCACACAATATCGGCATGTTTCCCGACAGTGGCAAAGATCTCAGGCAGTTCAAAAATGATCTCGTGCAATCTAGGGCCGAGAAAAAGATGATGGGGTGCATGCTTGTGGATCGCCGCACCCGTCACGCTGAGGTAGCGATCCATGGCGAAAGCGAGAAAGGCTGCGCGATCTTCGTCGGTGATGTCTTTTTGATTCTCGGCGTGGCGTTTCTTCAGCCATGCAGCAGCAGCAATGTGCCCGGCATCGGCTTCGGGGAGAGTGAGGTAATTTTCCAACATCTTGCGCGACCATGGCAGTTCGTTGTCAGAAAAGTGGCCAATGATCCATGGATCATCTTTTAGCGCGTCGAGTTGTTGCGCGTGCTCATCGCAAAAGGTAACAAACTCGGGATCGAAGATGAACGGGCAGTCATTCGGATAGCCGGTGTGGCCTGCTTCCATGTGGGTGCCCCCGCGCTTCTTTCCGTAATCTGACATGAAACTCCACAACCTCGTTTGAGCGATCTTTGGAGTCGTGCCACTCAATGCTGCCGCATCTGACCAAGCTCCGGCTGTGTTGAATCCATATTTGCGTAGCATCTGCACGGTTTGAGTGGCCCAATTTTCCATGGAGCCAAATTTTTCCTTCAGCACCACTCGCCCCCCTTTGGTATCGACCTGGCTGATCGCATTGACACCGGTGCTGATGAATAAGCCGCCGCTGGGTGTCACCAACCACCAGCGTGGGCCAATCTTCTGTGTGTGGAAATAGCCAGTCTTTTTAGCCTTCGCGGACGGTGTGCCGCCAAATTCATCGTGTCCGGCATCCACAGCGATTTCTGGCAAGTCCGCCAATGAGCGAGTGGCCATCTCTTTCCATGGCTGCCCTGGTTTTGAAGCCACTTCGGTCAGGGATTCGGCATGCAAAGAAAGTGAGCCCAAAAGGACCAGGGCAATTGTGGTGCGGGGCAGCATAAGGATGGTTTTTTAAATGTACGCTTTATGATGTGCAAGCGATGTTCCATTTGTTAGCTGCCCTTTACCGTGTGCCTGCCACCGGCAGGCCGCTAGGCACCTGTTTCGGCACAGTTTTGTCGTAATCATCGCTGTTTAGTGCTTCGAGGAAGCTTTGAATCGGTGCGTGATCCTCGGGCAGCATATTCATCTTCCGCAGCAGTGGATCGAGTGGGGGAAGGGAGGTGTCGCCGCCTTCGAAGGTTTCGGCGGCTTGATCCATGAGGCGATCATAAAACAGCAGCACTTCATCGAGCGTGAGCGTGCCGCCGTGGTGCATGTAGGGCGCGGTGTGCTTCAAATTACGCAGCGTGGGCGTGCGGAACTCATGGCGTTGCGTGGCGGAGTCGGTGAGGCCGATGGCGTGGAGTTTGAAGTCGGAGAGCATGGGGCCGTTGTGGCAGAGCGAGCAGCCGGCGCGATGAAACACCTCCATGCCGCGCTGTTGTTCGGCAGTCATCGCGGTTTTGTCGCCGCGCATGAAGCGGTCGAACGGTGAGTCGGGCGTGATGAGCGTGCGTTCATACGCGGCGATGGCCTCCGTCACTTTTTCAGCGGTGATGCCGCCGTCAAAGCGCCGCACATAATCGGGAATAGCTTGCAGGTGTGAAACCATTGCGGGTACGGCTTCCGCTTCGCTGCAAACATCTCCGCGCATTTCCTCGCGCTGGCGAATCGGTGCCAGCGCCTGCGTTTCGAGGGTATGTGCACGATTGTCCCAGAACATCGGCGACTTTGTCGGATCAAAGGGCTTGTCGGACTCAATGCCGTTGAAGGCGGCGTTGAGGATGGATGGCGTGTTGCGTGTTAGCGGGAGGAACTCGGCACCTTTGACAAGTTTGCGCTCGGGTCCGAGTCCGCTGGCATGCACGCCGAGTGGTGTGGGCCGTCCATCGGCCCAGCCATGCTGCGGATGATGGCAGGTCGCACACGCGACATCGCGCGTGGCGGAGAGAATGGGATCAAAGAACAGCAGGCGGCCGAGTTCGATCTTGGCAGGCGTGTCGGTGGGAAGCGCGGCGGAGCTAGGCAGCGCATCGATCTTCGTGTTCGGCAACGGTTCAGCCGCCGCAGCCGCCAGGATCACGACAAGGGTGGTTAACATGCGTTTTCAACGAACGTTGGCGGCGGGATCATCCAAGCGGCGGTCGGAGTGGCGTAGAAATTCCTGCAGATCGTGTTCGGCCTGCTGCGTGTGCGGATGAGAAGAGGCGCGGTAGGTTTTGAGTCGGAACTCTAGAAATTCACGTTGCCACGGCGGGTTGGGTTCAAACATGGCGAGCACTTCGAGTTGATGCTCGGAAGAAAGCAGCGGGATGATTTCGACCAGCGTGTTCATGCGCGTCGGATCAGCGAGTCCACCGGCAAAGGGCTGTCGCAGCAGTTCCATGAATGGTACAGCGAGGTCGTGATTGGCTGCCACCAGTGGCGGAACGAGTGACAGGGCCGTTTGCACCGAGGGCAGACGCACCCAGACCTGCTGGCGCATGGCTTTGAAGCCGTCGAGCAGTTGAGCTGCGGCATCGTCGTACGATTCGTGTCGAAAGGCGGACAGCGCGGACGCGAATTGAGCATCTGCGGGCCAATCGGCGCGGACGGCTGTGAGAAGCGGTGGCATGGCTTCCGCTGTGCCAGCCTGGGCGGTGGATTCCAGCAGCATCAACTGCTCAAACGGGCTCGAGGGAGCACCCACCCATGAGGCGAGGACGCCTTCATGATTGCCTCTGGCAAACGCCACGAGTGCTTCGGCACGCCGTTGATCATCGCCTTCGAGATCGGATGGGATCGAGAACGTGGAGCCATCGGCGGCCAGCATGCGCAGGCGCTCGTAGGTGATCCGTTTGCGGTCGATTTGAGAAGCGAGGTGTGCCGGGACATCGGCCTCTGCGGCGATCGCCATGGACAGCACCTGGGTGGTCTCGAATTGATTATCCTTGGAGAGTGCGCGGGCAAAGCCGTACTCCAGCAGGTTGCGATCATCGGTGTTGATGTGTGCAGGTGTGGTCTGCAGCAGACTGCGGGCAAAGACAGGGGAGGCGAAATGATGCGCGAGCACGCCTTCGATGGAGCTAGTGAGCCAAACGCGTTGGAGCGCTTCGGCATACGGCGGTTGAGTGATGCGTGTGCGGAGTTGCTCCAGCGTGTATGCGGGTGGTGTCAGATGGCCGATGAACAACAGATCATTGGGCCCAGAGATCCAGGTTTCCACATGGGGAAACACGGCGGTGAGCGTGGCATAGACCTGCCGGATGGCGTGTGCATCGACTTCGTAGCCTTGCACCCATTGCGCGAACAGTCCGCTCTCTTTGAGCCGCGCTTTGGCCGCCGCATAGAACTCCTGTGTGAACAAGGTGGACACACCGGCACGATAAGGATTGGAAGGCTCGGAGATGATCAGGTCGTAGCTGTTGCCGGCGGCGAGCAGAGCCTCGCGTGCATCACCCGCGATGAGATGAACGTTCGCCTTGGCCATCACATTCCGGTTCACAGGTGCGAAGTGATCACGGGCGAGGATGGACATGCCAGTCTCCAGTTCCACCACATCTACCCGCTCCATGCCCGGCACGTCCGCGACCCAGCCAGCAGTTGTGCCAGTGCCGAGGCCGACGATGAAGGCGGTGTGCGGCGCTGGATGCAGCATCGCGGGCACCAGGCCCTGCATCACCTGCGTGTCGGCATCGCCAAAGGCTGAGCCGTCGGATTTGCCGTTCACGTAAAGGCAGTAGCCGTCATCGCTGGCGACAGCGGCCACGCTGGCTTCGCGTCCTTCAAATTCATGCGCGATTTTCCAGCGGCTGGCATTCAGCCAGCCACGCAGGCCATTGATGGAAGTCGGCAGCGCTTCGACACGGCCATAGCCGATGGGTTTGTGCCGCCATGCGGCGGTGGGGCC
>CANIZT010000332.1 GCA_947471905.1 Verrucomicrobiaceae bacterium | reverse complement strand
CACTTTCCTGATCGTCACGTCGTCTCTTTTTGCTCAAACCGACATCTTACGCGCCGGAGCGGCGGCGGTGGACATCACGCCGAAGATTTTCCCGTTGAACATGCCCGGTGGTTTCAGTGCGAACATGGCAGAGAGCGCGCACGATCCGCTGCATGCGAGAGCACTGGTTCTTTCGGATAACAAGACCACGCTGGCGATGGTGGTGGTGGATAATCTCGGAGCCGGGCCGGATGTGCTCGACGAGGCGAAGGCCATCGCTGCGGCGAAGACGGGCATTCGCGTGGAAAAGATGCTCGTCAGCTCCACGCACACGCACAGCGGCTCCGCATTGAACACACGCAGCGAGGCCGCGGCGGCGTATCGGAAGCTGTTTGTTGAGGGCGTGGCGGATTCCATCGCGCAGGCGCACGCAGCGCTGAAGCCTGCGAGCGTGGGTGCAGCGGCGCATCCGCTGCCGGATGAGGTTTTCAATCGCCGCTGGTATCTGAAGCCTGGCCAGATGCAGCTGAATCCCTTCGGCAAACTCGATGCGGTGAAAATGAACCCAGGCACGAATCCCGAGGTGCTCGACCATCCTGCCGGGCCGACTGATCCCGATATCACGATCATCTCCGTGCAGGATCCGAAGCGTCAGCAGGTGTGCTTGTTCGCGAATTACGCGCTGCATTACGTCGGGGGCTCGCCCGGAGGACAGGTCTCGGCAGATTATTACGGTGAGTTCGCGCGGCTGATGCCCTCGCGGCTGCGTGGGAACGGCAAACTCGTCGCCATGATGTCGAACGGTGCCTCCGGCGACATCAACAACATCCCCTTCAACGTCACGCGGCCGCCACGTGAGCCGTTCGAGCAGATTCGCATCGTGGCGCAGAAGGCGGCGGACACGGTGTGGTTTGCCTTGAAGAAGATCGACAAGCATCGCGCCGACGCGCCGATTGGCATGCTGCAACGCGAGATCACACTGAAATATCGCCGACCATCCGAGCAGGAGGTGAAGGACGCGAAGGCCGTGCTGGCAGTGAAGGACAAGGCGGAGATCGAGAAACTGCCTCGCCTCGCGCAAAACTATGCTGGCAGTGTCGTCAGCGCCTCCCAGCGGCCAGAGGAGAGCATCACGGTGAAGGTGCAGGCCATTCGCATCGGTGATCTGGCCGTGTGCGCGATTCCGTTTGAGACATTCGTGGAGATCGGGCTCGATTTGAAAAAGCGCAGCCCGTTTCCGCAGACGATGGTCATTGGTCTCGCCAACGGCCGTCATGGCTACCTGCCCACGCCCGAGCAACACAAGCTCGGCGGCTATGAGACGTGGATCGGTACCAACGTGGTGCAGGAGGACGCGAGCGTCATTCTGACGACGAACCTGCTGGAGATGCTGAACGAATTGAAAAATTAAAGCGGCAGGGTCAGACCAAAGCAGGTTTCATTCGAAGGAGATTCGAGCAGTTCCAATTCGCCACCATGCGCTCGCGCGATCTCGCGGGCGATGGCGAGACCGAGGCCGACTCCTTCGGCGCGATTGCGCGAGGCATCGGCACGATGGAAACGCTGGAAGATTTTTTTGCGATCTGCTTCGGGAATGCCAGGGCCGCTGTTGGCGACGGTGATGCGAAGTGACTTTTCATACCTGACGAGTGCAAAGCGCACAAAGCCACCGGGTTGATTGTAGCGCAGGGCATTAGCGGCTAGATTTTGCAATAATTGATGCAGCAGGATGGAATCCGCACGCACGAGGCAGTCGGCTGTAATGTCATGTTCGATGCGCAGGCCATTGGCGAGGATTTCGGCATCAGCGATAACCTCATGCAGCATGTCGCTCACGTTCACAGTCTGCAGATCGAGCGGCAGCTTGCCAGCGTCGGCCTGGGCGAGCAGAAGCAGCTTTTCGACGATGGCTTTGAGATGCTCCACTTCATCGAGCAGCGGCACAATTCGGCGCTGTTCGGCGGAGTCATCGGGTGAGTGCTGCAAGGCCTGTTCCAGCTCACCTTGCAGAATCGCCAGCGGAGAACGCAATTCGTGCGCGGCATCGGCTGTAAAACGATTGGACTGATGAAAACTCGTTTCCAAGCGTGCTAGCATGGCATTGAATACTTCGACGAGTCGTCGAAACTCACTGTCATGGCCTGCTATATCGAGACGTTGATCGAGACCGTGAGCATGAACACCTTCCACGGCCTGGGTGAGCACGCGCACGGGTCGCAGCGCACGACCCGCAAGCAGCCAGCCGCCAGCGGCCACACATAGCATAACGATAGGCAATCCAATCATAAAGGCACGGCGCAGTTCGATCATGCCGGCTTCAATTTCGGCCATATCGACACCGAGTGCGAGTGTGGTGAAAGGATTGCCCATCACGCCAATGCGCCAACTGCGGCCTTCGGTGCTGCGGGTGATGAAAATAGGCTTCTTGCGCGGCAACGGCGGGTTTTCGCGTGAAAGCTGTTCTCCAGGACGCGCAGGTGGCGGCATGCGGTGCAAGCGACCTACGGGATCAAGCTCTTCCGGCCTTTCCGTGGCTTCTTTGGCGAGCACGGGCAGCGAATGGGTGTCCAAAGTCACCGGCCAACTCTTGGAACGATACCGCACTGCATCATCGATATCGCGCACGAGCATGATGTAGCGGCCGGTTTGTGGCCCGGCCATGAAATCGAGCGCGTTATCAAGCCGTTCCCAATGATCCCTTCCAAACACACGCTCCAGATTGGCCGAGGCCAGATTGCGCAGCTCACGATCGAGACGGTTGAGATGAATCTGCTCGTTCACCCGCCAGAATACATAACCACAAGCCGCCAGAAGAACGCTGGTTAGCAAGGCTGACAGCAGGGCAATTTGAAAGCGAAAGCTCAGATTTTTCATGACGCACGAATGCGATAGCCCACGCCGCGCAGCGTTTCGATGAGTGGATGCTCGGGATCGTCGCTGATTTTTCGCCGCACACGCTGCACATAAACATCAACGAGGTTAGTGCCGGGATCGTGGTGGTAATTCCACACGCGCTCTTGTAGCTGGGTGCGGGTGAAAACCCGGCCGGGTGAACGCATCAGGCAGGTCAGCAACGCGTATTCACGAGCAGAGAGTTCCACCATCTGCGAGCCGCGTTTCACTTCGCGCGTCAGGAGATTCACACTCACATCACCGGCACGCAGCACACTGGCAGAATCGCCGCCTGCACGGCGCATCACCGCATGCATGCGGGCGATGAGTTCATCAATGTAAAATGGCTTCGGCAAATAGTCATCCGCACCCAAGTTGAGACCCTCAATGCGTTCGTTAAGCGAACCTCTTGCGGTGATCAGGATCACCGGCACGCGCATCTGTTTTTCTCGTAGCAGCCGGAGAATACTCAGACCATCGCGACCCGGCAGCATGACATCGAGCAGTATGACATCGTAGGGCTGCTCCAGAGCCATTTCGCAGCCCTCATCACCATCGCGGCATGCATCCACGACAAAACCATGCTCCTGCAGACCTTTGGTGACAAAGGAGGCGATCTTCCGGTCATCTTCGACGAGCAGCACTTTCACCAGACCAAACTGCCAGCATTCGAGTTCTGGCACAACAGGCAGACTGAAGAATGACAATTCTGTCATCAAATGGGTGACACCGGATTCATATGACAAAGGTTGTATGTGACACGATGAAAACCACTCTTCTCTCCGCAGTTCTGCTATCACTCGCCACGGCATCAGGTTTCGCCCACACCTGGAAAGCCACGGGTGATGACAACCAAGAGGCGCTTCGGCAGCATATTCTAGACGAGTGGATGCAGGAGCATGCGCAGCCTGCCTCGGGCGAAATTAAGCCGGTGAATGTCGCTTCGACGGCCTCCACGCTCCAGCTTGCAGCCGCAGCTGTGGCGAATGCAGCGAATGCACCGGCAGCAGCCAAGCCATTTCTCGTGTTTCCGAAGCTGGAACTAAAATGGGACAAAGATTATCTTTTCGTCGGCTCGAACGGTTTTCCCGACCACAACATGATGGTGGGTATCACGGCGTGGCAACAGCAGGTGCCGTTGCCGCAGGCCTATTTCGGTGACAATGCATGGCGCATCCCTCTGCATCCGGTGGTGGCGAAGCAACCAGCGATGGTGGAGGGACGTTTTTTGCGCGGCGCCATTGCGCTGGCGGTAAACGGTATCCCGATTTTCAATCCGCAGAACAACCGCGGTGAGGTATCGTATGAAATTGGCGAACTTGACCAATGGGGAGGCCATTGCGGACGCGCGGACGATTATCACTACCACATCGCGCCGATCCACCTCCAGAACGTCGTTGGTAAAGGCATGCCCATCGCATATGCGCTGGATGGTTATCCGATCTATGGCCTTACCGAGCCGGATGGCTCGCCGATTGGCAAACTGGATGAATGCCACGGTCATGAGGACGCAAAGGTCGGCTATCACTACCATGCCTCGACCAAGCGCCCTTATCTGCAAAGTGGCTTCCACGGCGAGGTGGTGGAGGCGGAAGGCCAGGTCGATCCGCAGCCGCGTGCTCAACCCGTGCGGGAATCTCTGACAGCTTTGCGTGGCGCTGAGATCACCGGCTTTGAGGCTACGGGCAAGGATAGCTACAAACTGAGCTACAGTGTGAATGGTGACAAGCGCAGCGTGTCCTACACACTTGGCAAGGATGGCACCTATCCCTTTGTGTTCGACAATGGTCGCGATGGGAAAACAGAGGAGGTTTACACTTCACGTGGCGGCGGTGGTGGCGGCGGGGGTAAAGGCCCTGGTGGGCCTGGCGGCAAGGGTGAGCCGAAGGGCAAAGGAAAGGGCAAGGGCGGCCCTGGCAAAGGCATGCAGCCGGATGACAATCCTCCTGCGCCTCCCGGCGAAGCCCCACGTCCACCACGCCCGCAGGCCGCTGGCCCGGTGATGGATGTGAATGGCGACGGCATCGTCACCGCGCAGGAATTTGCGGATAATGTAAAGCGCGAGTTCACGGCGAAGCGCAGCGGTGGCACGCTGGCCGATGCGATGTCGAAAGCGCGCAACGATTTCACCTCACT
>CANIZT010000331.1 GCA_947471905.1 Verrucomicrobiaceae bacterium | reverse complement strand
GGACCCGAACAAGCCCACTTCCTCCAACGAGCCAACCCTCCGCGATCACGTCTATGACGGCATCCAGGAGTACGACCAGAAGCTGCCCAACTGGTGGCTCTTCACCCTCTACATCGCCATCGTCTGGTTCGTGCTGAACTGGGTGTGCTACTACCAGCTCGGCTTTGGCAGCAGCGACACCGCCGTCATCGACCAGGCCATGGCCGAGATGCAGGTCGCACGCGACAAGCAGATGGAAACCATCACCGACAAACAGCTCTGGGAGCTGTCGCGTGATCCCAAAGCCGTCGCCGCCGGCAAAGCCACCTTCATGACCCCCGGCATGTGCGTCACCTGCCACGGCCCCGATCTTTCCGCCACGCTCGCCGGCGTGAAACTCCCCGGCCAGCCGCTCAATGATTTGGAATGGAAGTATGGCGGCAATCCCGTCGAGATCTTCAAGATAGTCCGCAAAGGTTCGCCCGATGTCACCAAAGGCATGGTCGCGTGGGAAACCATGCTCGGCATGCAGCGCGTCAGCGAAGTCGTCGCCTTCGTCCTCAGCCATCACAAAGAAGGCGAACCCATCAAACGCGCCGCCGATGCTCCGCCTGTGGGTGGTGCTGCGATAGCTCCCGCCGCTCCGACACCGATCGCCACACCTGTAGCGCCCACCAAGTAGCCTCTACAGCGGCTTACGTCGCTGCTTTCCAACCTCCAGTCGCCGTTTTCCGGCGCTGGAGGTTTTTTTATCGAGCCGAAATGGGAAGTCCAGTGAACAAAAATCCTTCACCCACGGTGCACATTTCAAACTGCCGCAATATCCATCAAGCCATCCGCAATGGGGGCTGAGCCTGCCGTCCTGGGCCGTGCCATGGTGTCCAGACACATGAACAAACTGAATCTCGTCTCCCTTGGCTCCATCAATGATGATGGCAGCAAGAAGACGCTGCACCCGGCAGATGTGTCGGGGAAATTCACGCGTGCTCGTCGTTTCGCCGCGCTGCTGCTACTCATCATCTACATCGCACTGCCTTGGATTCCAGTAAACGGCTTCCCGGCGGTGTTTCTCGATGTGCTGAACCGCCGTTTCCACTTCATGGGCCTCACGCTGGCCGTGCAGGACTTGTGGGTGGGCTTCTTTCTCGTCACGGGGCTTGGCTTCTCGCTTTTTTACGTCACCGCGCTCTTTGGCCGCGTCTGGTGCGGCTGGACCTGTCCCTACACGGTGTTTCTGGAACACATCTACCGCCGCATCGAGCGCCTGATTGACGGCGATGCCTCCGCGCGCCGCAAACTCGACGCCGCACCGTGGACGGCGGGCAAAATCACCCGGCGCGTGATCAAGCATGCGCTCTACATTTTTAGCTCGCTCGTCATCGCGCATGTCTTCCTCAGCTACTTCGTCTCACTCAAAGGGCTGTATGAAATGATGCATCATTCGCCGCAGGCTCACACCGTCGCGTTTGGTGTGGTGATCTTCCTCACCGTTGGACTCTATGGAGCCTTCAGTTGGTTCCGCGAGCAGTTCTGCGTCATCATGTGCCCCTATGGCCGCATGCAGTCCGCGCTGGGCGACGATCACACCATCAACATCGGCTATGACAAAAAACGCGGCGAACCACGCGGCAAAGCGGGCACGACAGGGGCGGGCGATTGCGTGAACTGCACGCGCTGCGTCCAGGTGTGCCCCACCGGCATCGACATTCGCAACGGCCTCCAGCTTGAGTGCATCGGCTGCGCCGCATGCGTGGATGCCTGCGACAGCATCATGCTCAAACTCGGCCGCAAACCCGGCCTCGTGCGCTACGCCTCATTCACCGCCTTCAACGGCGGCAAGACGCACCTCATCCGCCCGCGCATCATCTTTTACACTGGATTGCTGTTCCTCGGTGTGGCCGTGTTCGGCTTCTCCGCCAGTCGTATCGAGCCACTGCGTGCCAATGTGCTGCGCATGCAGGGATCGCCGTTTTATGTGAGCAACGGCGCGCTGCGCAATCAGTTCCTCATCCGCCTCATCAACAAGCGCAACGAGCCGCGCACCTTCACACTCGCCATGCTGGGCGATCTGCCTGCCGGACTCGTCTGCGCCGGTGCCGATGCGCCCGTCACCATTGCCGCGCAGGCGGAGGACTTGAAGCCGCTCATGATCACCCTGCCCGAAGCGGGCTTCAAAGAACCTTTCAAACTCAGCATCCGCGTCACCGACACAAAAGACGGCAAAACCTACACCACCAAACCCTTCGAGTTCACCGGACCCGATCCACGCCTCAAATCCAATGACTACCTCGATCCCAAGCAATACCTCCAAAAGTGAGCCCACAGCACCAACAGGATGGCTCGCCCGCCGTCCTTGGCTGTGGGTCGTCTTTGCCTTTGTCATGCTGCTCAGCGCATGGAGCGCGCTGTTCTACGTCGCCATGAACAACCAGCCGGAGAGCGTGCCGCTGGTGAATCTCTCCGCCGCACCCGCTGCATGATGCCGATCGACACCAGCGCCGCTGCTTTCATGGCAGGCATCGTCACCAGCATCCACTGCGTGGGCATGTGCGGGCCGCTGTCCTGCTCGTGGGCGGTTTCACGCGATGGCAGCTTCATGCGCAACACCGCGCTGTATCACACAGGACGTCTCACCGCTTATGGCCTCGTCGGCACCATCGCCGGCGCCATCGGCATCATGCCGCTGAGTTTTTTTCAACACGGCGCTGGCATCGTGTTGCCATGGCTGCTCGTGCTTGCCTTCGCCATCGTCGGTATGGGCTTGGATGCCTGGCTGCCCAAGCCCAAATTTCTCTCCAGTGGCCTGCGCCGCATTCAAACCGCTGCCTTCAAACTCAACAGCAGCCTGCGCGCCGCCATTCTCGGTCTCGCCACGCCGCTGCTACCCTGCGGCCCGCTGTACATGATGTTTGCCCTCGCCATGGCCAACGGCAGTGCTTCGCGCGGTGCTGAGTTCGCCCTATCCTTCGGCCTCGGCACACTGCCGTTGCTGTTTTTGGCTCAAACACAACTCCACTGGCTCGGCGGTCGTCTCCAGCCCGCCACGATGCGCAAACTCCAACGCGGCCTCGCCCTCGTCACCGCGGTCATTCTCGCGTGGCGGCTGCGCGACACACTCGATTTCAACAGCGACGCCGTGCCGAGCTGCTGCCACGCCCTCAATTGATTCTTGTCATGTCCACCACCTGCCAACACTGCGGAACACCAGTTCCACCCTCACGAAACGACGGCTTTTGCTGCGCGGGCTGCCGCTTTGTGCATGACATGCTGAAGCAGGAAGGCTTCGAGCACTTTTACGATCTCAAATCGAATCAAAACCTCCCGCCCGTCTCGCCACAAGCCATGCGCCAGCAGGACTACGGCTGGTTGGAGGCCAGCACCATCGCGGCGGAGGCCACGCGGGTGAATGAAACCGTCGCCGCTGAACTGACGGTGTCGGTGCAGGGCCTTTCGTGCATGGCGTGCATCTGGCTCATCGAACGTGTGTTTGCCAAACTCGGCGGCACGCAGATCGACGTGGACATCACGCGTGGTGAACTGCGCATGGCCTGGCAGCCAGGCACCTTCCAGCCCGTTGAGTTCGCCCGCGAACTGCAACGCTTCGGCTATCTGCTTGGCGTGGCGCGTGCGGATGCCGGGCAGGCCACTGACAACAACTTAGAGCGTCGCACCGGTGTCTGCGGTGCTTTTGCGATGAATGCGATGGCGTTCTCACTGCCCGCCTACTTCGGCATGCCGGCCGATTTCCCCTTTGCGCGCTGGTTTGATCTCGTCGCCGCTGCTTCGGCCACGCTCGCGTTGTTCGTCGGTGGCAGTTACTTCGCCCAGCGTGCGTGGCATGCCTTGCGTGCCGGTGTACTGCACATCGACACGCCGATCACACTCGGAATTCTGGCCGCGTATGTGGGTTCGCTCATTGGCTGGGTCAGCGGTGCGCAGGGACTCAAGTACTTCGACTTCGTGGCCATGTTCATCTTCCTGATGCTCGGTGGCCGCCTTGTGCAGCAGATGGCCGTCGCCCGCAATCGCCGCCGCCTCTTGCGCGATCCCTCCATTCCCGATGCAGAGATGCTCGACTCGCTCAAAGCAGGCGAATCCTTCGTCGTGAAGCCCGGACAGGCCGTTCCTGTCGCCGCGAAGCTCGACGATGCGCACGCCAGCATCAGCCTCGAATGGATCAATGGCGAAAGCGACTCCTGCACGCGCACCAGCGGCCAGTTGGTGCCTTCCGGTGCCTTGAATGCCGGCACGCGCAGTCTCAACGCTACCGCGCTCGAATCCTGGCACGACTCCACGCTCTGCCAACTGCTCGAAGCCCGGCGCGGCGGCGACAATCGCGATCTGCGGCTCGAAAAACTGCTGCGCGGCTATCTCATCGTCGTCGTGCTCGCGGGTGTCATCGGTGCCCTCTGGTGGTGGCAGCACACCGGCGACTGGACCCGCGCCATGCAGGTCATGATCTCCGTCTTCGTCGTCTCCTGCCCCTGCGCTCTCGGCGTCGCCGCACCGCTGGCCGATGACATCGCCGCCAGCCGCGCCGAGTGTCATGGCGTCTTCGTACGCACGCTCGGTTTGTGGAAAAAACTCACACGCCTGCGCCAGGTCGTATTCGATAAAACCGGCACGCTCACGCTTGAAAACCCCGTGCTCATCAATCCCGACGCCCTCGAAGCTCTCAACGCTTCCGCACGTCAGGCTCTACGCCATCTCACCAGCGGCAATCTCCATCCCGTGAGCCGCAGCCTGTTTGATGCGCTCGGCGGCACGGCAGAAAGCCCGCTCAATGCCGAAGTCATCGAAGAACCCGGCCACGGCCTGCATTTCAAACAAGACGATGGCTCTGTGTGGTCGCTCTCGCGTCCGCAGGATCAGTCTGCTGACGCCATCTTCACTCGCGACGGCCAGTTGATGACCTCTTTCCGCTTCCGTGATGCCTTGCGTGCCGAATCGCTTGCCCAGGTCGATGCGCTGCAAGCACGCGGCCTGCGCGTCAGCATCCTCAGCGGCGATCGTGAGCCCAAAGTCGCCGC
>CANIZT010000330.1 GCA_947471905.1 Verrucomicrobiaceae bacterium | reverse complement strand
TGGATAGCCCCCCCGAATGATCTGGCAACTGACCTCGTCGGGAATGAACAATTCACGCCCCATCAACGCATAGTCCTTCCAGTCGCGGTAGATCGGCGCGTCCTTGTGAAACGCCACCACCCCGCAGTTGATCGCAGGACCGAAAGCGATGGCTTGATGCAGGAAATCCGGCAGAATTCCCTGCCATTGCCGGATGCGTTTGCTGATGGACCTGCCGTTTGTCCTCCAGTCACCCAACTGCGCCACACAAAACGTGTGCTGTTCCGCCAGATCAAAGAGTTCGTCGATGCTGCCGGTCACCAATGTGTCAGTGTCGATCGCCACCGTCAGATCATACGGTGTGGCTTCATGATACCGGGTTTTGGCGAGGTACACCCGGTTCGTGCCATGCGGCACGCCACAGTCCCATTCACGCACCTCCGCCCCCATGGCTTCACCGATTCTCCGACATAGGGGGTGTGATTCTTCCCCTTCCGAGAGAAGCGTTACCGGCCCGTTATAGTGCTTTCGCAGGGAAGCCAGGGACACCAGCAGACGTGCCACGCATTTTCTCCCGGTGTTATAGTAAAGGACTCCTCTCGTGCTCATGCCCGTGGGTTTGGGGTTCGTTTTCAGGGAGCCTGCTCTTTGCTTCAGTTGCCCATGACGCAGGTGCGCCCAGCAGTGCTCGGACATCTTCTCCCTGACCTGTCGGCAGCCGAGCCGCTGTGCGCAGTAAAACATGAAACTGTCCTGGGACGGGAACGGCATCCGCCCGTCAGTCCCCAGCAAGGCCGTCATTTCACGCGTCCAGTCGGTGCGTCCAAAAAATATCCAGGAAATGATGCGTGGGTGGCGAATCTTCGGAGCCGCGCTGGAATATGGCAGGTTTAGCCGAGATGTGCCCGCGAACGCAATCACGCCATCTGCCCAGTCATCCAGCAGATCCATCACATAGCGTGGCTTCGAGTACCCCCAGGTTGAGGCGATGAAAACCGGCAGTTCCCCCTGCTCGTCCGCATCAAACCACTCCGGCTTGATCCACTCTCCCGGACCCGTTGCAATCACATCCGTGTCCAGCTTCAGATACCACGGCGTTCGCACCTCACGCGCGGGGACATGCAGGAAGCCCGTCAGCATCTTTTCCCTCTGGCTGCGCGCATGCGGCAGGCTCCATGCCACAAACCGGACCTGGAGGTGGTCGCGGAGAAAGCTCATCTCGTCCTCCCGCACTTGTGCCGGATCGTAAAAAACCACGCAAGGCATCTCCCTCAGCTCCGGTTTGTACCGTGTCCAGGTCGGCCAGACCCAGCGCAGCTCCCGCAGATGTTTCGCATCCACGCCCAGCACAAGGGTGATGTCTGAGAGCGTCATGAGATCAAATCTGGAACCACCCGCCCGCTCAGGCTGTGGCGGATACGATACACGCCGGGCAGTTCCACGGGCACACCCCGGCTCCCCACTGCGCGGCAGAACCACACATCGTCATGAGTGCGTTTCCAGCTTGTCCTCGGTCGCTGGGCACGGCGACCATTTTTCAAGTAACCGTGTTCACGGCAGTAGTCCCCTCGGACGATTTGGATGCCACCAATCGCTCGCCGCATCCTTTCCGGCTCAAACTCGCTCGTCTCCGCGCTCACCAACCCGTCTAATTCACGCGCCCTTTGGATGCACCTGTCGCCCATATCGTGTGAGAGATGTCCGTTCACATGCCTCGGAAAGATCAATCGGGCGGTCGTGTCACCGAGGCGGGTAAAAGCCTCCCAGCATTCCGTGGTGAACCAGTAGTCTGCGTCACAGAACCACACCCAGTCCGCCAGCGTCGCCAGTGCTGCGCGATTCCGTCCGATGGATCGTCGGCACAACTCCGCCGTCGGCAGCGGTAGCCATTTCCAAACCACACCCCGTACCTCTTGCTGGTCGAACCACGACAGCACTCGCGTCGTCTCCTCGTCCTCCAGCGTGTAACACACCGTCATCGTCACCTCCACGCCAGGTGCTGGCGGTCCCAGCACCAGACTGCTCAATTGGTGGCGCAGCAAGGTCGCGTAGCGGTAACAATGCGTCACCACCTCAATTCTCAGCGGCTCGCTCATAGGCTGCCAGCGGTGGAGGCCGCCGCCTCGGGTTTCAGTTCTGCAGGCGGCGCGGCGGTTCCTTCTGGGCTGCTGGCCGCCGCTTCCACCCCATCCTCTCCAGCCGTTTCCTTCCCTTTTTTCGACTCCGCCGTCTTCTTTTGTTCCTCCACTCGTGAATACATTCCTTCCGTCCGTTCCTGAGAGACGTCCCCAATCTGCACACTTGCAGTCGCCAGCGCCTCCTCGTAGGACAGGAAAGGAAAGGCAGTCAGCTTGCTCACGAGGTTGCAGTTGAAGACCTGGAAGCCTGCTTTCTTGAAGTGAGGCTGTAGCTCGGTGAACCATTTTTGCAGCTTGGCGTAGGTGCTCATGTTTCCCTTCACCGCCTGCGGCGTCCGGCCTTCCTCGAAATGGTAGCGCTTCGTCACCGACATATCGAAGTCAACCCCCAGAAGATAGACATGGCGGAAGCCCAACAGATGCAGGATGCGCAGGGCCGCCAGCAGCACGCTGCGCCCACCGCCCCACTTGCCGTGGTTGCCCCAGTTGATCGTCTCCTCGTCCAGCCAGCGCGGGGCGTGAAATTTCTCGTTCCGGCGGAATCCCACGACGTTCGGACAGTCTCCCAGTCTCAGCTTTGAAGACTCCCAGCGCTGCACCCAGCCTTGTTCGGTGTTCACCAGTCGGTTGTCCCACAACGGCTTCTCGAAATGAGACATCGGCGAGAACTTCAGGATCGTCGGGTCCAGCCACATCGACAGGCTGAAGCGCGATGGCTCATCCACAGTGCAGTTTGCGTTGCCACGAAAGGTCCGTGCTCCGTTGTTCAGCGTCATCACCCAGCACCGGTGCAGCGGCATCAGGTCCAACAGGCCCACCGACGGCCCGTTCGCCATCAGAAAGGCATGCCCACCACGGTACTGCCCCTCCAGCGGCAGCATCGCCCCTGCCCGCGTGTAGAAGAATGGCACTGGCTCCCCAAGCTGGCGCACCGGCACATCGTTTTCCTCCCGCCATCGTGGCGAGTGCAGCGCGGTGATGTCAGCACCGTCTTTGGCGAGGGATCGGGAGGAAGTCATGATTGGAGGCATAGTTCAGGCGCAGTGGCAAATTTCATGTTTCATGCGGCCACTGCTGCGAGAACTTGTTGTGGCGTTTTTAACTTTTAACATGGGGCAATAACACTATGTCCGCTGTGGGTTGCTCTATTCCAGGGTGAAGGCTTGTGAACTTAACGTATCGGTGTCCACAAAACTAATGGGCCTGTTGGTCTGGCTATTTGCGCTGCCGCCACTACGGCGATTAGCTCGCCAGATCTTGACTCTCGATCAACAAGAAGGATGAGCCGATACTGCTTGAGCTTAGCCTGCCAATTTGAATCAGCAAAATTTACGTCTGTCTGATCAAGAGCACTAATCGCGTCTTTGGTGATAGCCGCCCACAAAAAGACTTTCGAGTCAGCGGGATTCTTCCATGTCGCCATTGTGAAGGAGCTAACACTGGGCGCATCATCTGCAAATACGGGATCATATTCATCCAGGAGCTTGCCACCTTGGGCAAACAAAATTGCCCGAGTGCCGCTCAAGCGGTCAACAACTTCAAGCCGCTCACTCCCAGCGTTAGCTGTGACAAGAAACACATGCTCGACAACATCAGCAGTAACATCTGGATCGATGGTCAAAATGCACTTCAGGACAGAGAACTTTGCAGGCGGGAAACCGATGCGGCGTCGAATCGCAATTCCAAGCGCGGCTCGCCCCTCTGATGTCCCAACTTCATAAACAACTCCGCGCCACTTGATCGAATCTGATGAGCCTGAGAACGCTTCGATTTGAACAGTGGTCACAATAGTCCAATTCAAAAACCATCCTGCGTATGCGGCTACACACAAGGCAACTATTGCCGTGAACCGCCGCAAACACTTGTGATGCCAGGTTTTCACGATGGTGTTTAACGATTTGACAGTGGTGTCTGAGGTTGCAATTCTGATGGGATTGCAGGCGAAGATCCTCCATTTCTTGAGGGTTCCCCTGAATTATCCAGGCCAACCGTCAAACACACTTTGCGAATCTTCGGGCAACACTTCTGCTCCTTTAGCGCTTTGATTGCTTGTGTCAGTGACCTCATGACAGTGTTGATCGGCGTGTCTCTGTCAGGATATGGCTTCATCTGGCATCCGTAGCACTGTGGTTGGCCCATGCCGTTCACACTTGAGTGCTGATACAACCCACTTTGACTAATGCCCGTGTTGTTCGTTCCGTCAGGATGGAGAGTGCGGTCATTTGGATCGGTTGGGTCTTTGGGATTGCTACCGTGGGCAATATAAAAAGGAATGTCGCACGTTCTGGAGGCCACCAAAAACTCCCGGTCCGTTCCGGCGTTGCGATGGATCTCGACATCAAAGCACTTCTTGCCATCTTTCTTGCCAACCACTGATTCAAGCGCCTTGAGTTCCGCGATCAGTTCATTGATGTCTTTCTCCGTTGCACCCGTGTTGGGTATGGTGCTGCTCCAAGGATCAAGAAAATCTCTCCAGCCAAGATAGTCGACGTGGTTCACCGGATTGTTATGAACCATTCCATAAAGGTTGATGCCTCCCCGCTCCCCAATCGGATCTTTGCATGTCCATCTCCCCAGATGTGGCGAGTAATAGCGGTAGCCGTAGTTCATCAACCCGCTCTCCAGGTCGATGAACTGTCCGTGGAACCCAAACTCCATTCCGCACTCGCTGCCGCTTCTCACTGTGAAGTCAGAGTTGAGAACCGTGCATACTCCGAACGCGCTGAACGCATAGCGTTCCGTCACCTCCCCTTCCTCATCGGTGAGCGCGGCTGGGTTGAAGTAGTCCATCAGCACATACCGCGTCTCATTCAACATGGTGCCGCCCACTGCCCGGTCGCGCCTCACCAAGTCATCCCGGTGTCTTGCACCCCAGAGGTAACTCACTGCGGCGGT
>CANIZT010000329.1 GCA_947471905.1 Verrucomicrobiaceae bacterium | reverse complement strand
TGATTTTTTGGGGCATGTGGCGGAACAGGAACGACGCTATCGACACGCCCCTGCCTGGAAACACACACGCCTCGCCTCGTTGCAAAGCTTGCAGTGCCCGCTGCACCACTTGAGACGGCGGTATGCGCAGCAAACCCTGTCCTTCACGATTCGTATCTGACCCATCATCACGCTTTGCCGTCTTGCTGAAGTTGGTCGGTGTCGGTCCCGGACACACGCAACTCACCGTCACGTTCTGCGGAGCCAGTTCAATTGCCAGCGCCTCGGAAAAACTCGTCACATAGGCTTTGGATGCTGCATACACCGCCAACTCGGGCATGGGCAGCGTGCTGGCGAGCGAACTCACATTCAGTACCCCTGCGGGTCTTGCCAGCTTGGGTAGCATGGCATGTGTGAGCATCGTCAGCGCCGTGATGTTCAGTTCGAGCTGTCTACGCGTCTTGTCCGCCGTCGAACTCGTGAAGCTGCCGTAATCCCCCAGACCCGCATTGTTGATCAGTAGGTTTGGCGTCACGTCATGAGTCGCCAAAAATGTCATCACCTCTTGGCGCCCCGCATCCGTCGCCAGATCGGCCACACAGCAGAGAATTTTTATCTGTGCGGCCGATAGCTGATTTTTCACGGCTTCGAGCGCCTCCGCACGTCTTGCCACGAGCACCAACGTATCCGCCTGTGGTGCCAGTTGTCGTGCGAACTCAGCTCCGAGGCCGGAAGAAGCGCCCGTGATGACCGCACGGCATTTTTCGATAGGAAATCCATTCGCCATAAGTAACGCCAGCAGTAACACAGTCTCCATATGACCATCAACCAGCTTTCCCAACAGAATCCCTTCACCACAAAAGATGGCAGCACCATCAGCAGCATCCTCGACCGCACCAACGCTCCCGTGGCCAATCAAAGCCTCGCCGAAGCCACCGTCCCCATCGGCAAACCCACCGAGCGCCATTACCACAGACTGAGCGAGGAGTTCTACTTCATCCTCGAAGGATCAGGCACCATGGAAATCGACGGCGAAACACGCGAAGTGTCTCCTGGCGACGCTATCCTCATCCCACCCGGAGCTTGGCATCAGATCACCGCCTCCCAGACCCTCCGTTTCCTATGCTGCTGTGCGCCGCCCTACTCGCACGAAGATACCTATTTTGCCAATGGATGATAACGCGTCCTTGGAGCATGCCGTGCAATTACATGGTGCCTTCAGCCTGCGGCACATTGATTCCTATTGAGCAACTCTAGATTTGAAAACAACCAATCGCCTTATTTGCCGATTAAAATCAAGACACCAGCGGCGATCGCAAGCAGCGGCACCACGATGCTGAGTTGGCCAACATTAAAGCCGAAGGCACCGCTGAGGCCTACAAGCAGCAGATAGATGGCAAGCGGGAGCATGCCGAGGTTTTTGGTGATGGTCATGATGAAGTTGTTTAACAGTGGATAGCTCGCAGCCGATCAAGCTCGCTTCCCGCCTGTCGCGAGCAGCAGAATGCCGCCAACTAGGGCGATGCCACCTACGATCGGGGGTATCGGGAATGTGTGTGTCTTTTCTGCGGTTACCTGGATGGGGCCGAGATCAATGGCTTTCTCCGTGGTGGTGTAGGTGAAGCCTTGGTAGGCAAATGCCACGATGCCAAGAATGATGAGCATGATGCCGACGATGGAAGGTGTTTTCATAAATAGGATGGGTCATGTGGTGGAGCGCCGGCTTGGAACAGACGTTTTAAGGTGGTAGCCGTTCTGATTTTTTTCTGCTATTCTCAGCACGATTGCCTCGGTCGTGCTGCTTCTCACGCATGGGTGGTTGAGCCGGAGGAGGTGTTGGTGGCAGTGGAACGGGTTGCACAACTGGAGGAGGTGCTGGCACCAAGGGTGTCACCGGCAACGCAGGGGCGGGTCTGAATTGTGGACGTTGTGATTCCGGGCGCTGCTGCGGCGGTGTTGTGGGTGGCATTTGAGGACGCTGAAACGGCCGCCCTGATTCAGGGCGAACAGGGGCAACGTTTGGCGGAACCATGGGTGGTGCCTGGGAAGGCTGCACGGGCCTGACGATCTCAGGGCGCTGCGGAGTCGTTTCTGGTGGCTTGGGCAGCATGCGTT
Organism: Verrucomicrobiaceae bacterium; assembly: GCA_947471905.1. Classification (GTDB taxonomy): domain Bacteria; phylum Verrucomicrobiota; class Verrucomicrobiia; order Verrucomicrobiales; family Verrucomicrobiaceae; genus Prosthecobacter. The sequence goes on along the minus strand of CANIZT010000329.1, from coordinate 2,923 downwards.
GCTGCGGTGGCACGATGTTTTGGTTGCCAGGCTTCCGCTCCACCTGTGGCGGTGGCACGTTTTCGGGAGGCGGATCGCTCATCTTGTTTCTGCCGCCAGGATTGGGTGAGTCGGTTGGACGTTGGGAACCAGGAACGGTATCACGATTCGTTCCAGGGACAGATGATGGCGGACGATCTGATACCTGCGGCCTTCTCTCAGGCGTCATGGGCGGTGAGTTTGGATTGCGCGGAGTGTCGTTGCGGTTGGTGGTGGCTTTTGGCGGCTGTTCGGCCGGTTGTGCGACGCGCACTTCATCGCGAGGCATTTTGGGGATCGCGGAGCGTTCGAATCGTGGCTTGGAAGGCAGTTGCTCGGGCACGCTGACTTTGCTTTTCAGCCGCTCCCGCATCGCGCTGACTTCAGCCGGAGAGCCGACATTGTTCCAGCCATGGTTGATCTCGGCATTGCCGATCCTTTGGGACAATCTGGGCGGAGGAGCTGATGCGTGGCCGCTGAACGGCATAGCGAGCATACTCAACGAATCACCCCGCACCAGGGAGCGCAGATGGTCGGCGGTTTGATGACGTGGATCGCCATCGAAGCTCTGGCGGCGGTCCAGTTTGTAGCGTTGAATGGGATACGCGCTCTGACGTGCCTGCTGATCATAACCGGGTCCGCCATTGTAGGCGACGTTGTTGACGTAGGTGATGTTGGTGATGTTCGTCGTCTGATGAATGATCTGAAGGTTCTGCCGCTGATCGATGAACACGGAGTTCAGACGCGGTGAGCCGAAGTTTTGATTTTCGACGAAGCGGTAGTTGTTGGGACCGATGTTGAAATAGTCATCAACCCAACCGCTGAAGCCGATGTTCTGAAAAAACTGTGCTTCCGGTGGCAGTGGTGCCCAGCCGACGTAGCGGGGACTGTTGCGCCATGAAACCCAGCCTGGACCCCACTCGGTGCCTGGCACCCAGATCCAGCCGATGCCATTCAGATTGGCCCAACGGCCATAGTGATACACCGCCCAGCCAAAGGGTTCATAAGAATCCCAGGTCCAGCCGACATCAGTATAAACCCAGCGCCCGTTGCTGTAAGGCTGCCAGCCGACATCGACATCATACGGCTGCCAGCAGTAGCCATAGTCACCCACTTCCTGCCAGTTCCCGTAGGGCGCGAGGTTGTCATAAAAGAAATCCAATGGGACCGACTGCTGGGCTTCAGCCGATGGGATGGCTGCGCCGAGAAACATCGCGACGGCAAAACAGGATAGAATGGATTTCATGAGGGGAAATGGGTTCGATGCGACTCAAGCCGCACCTTCAGACGACGCGGCGGCCTTGAATGACGCGCAGCAGGACAATGATGATGGCCAGTACGAGCAGGATGTGTATGAAACCGCCGATGGTGGTGCTGGTCACGAGACCGAGGAGCCAAAGGATGATGAGGACGACAGCGATGGTGGAGAGCATGAGATTGAATTCTTTCGTGTGATGGGAAACTGCCACCCGCTGCGTTCTCGCGTTGGTCGGCAGCTCCGGGTGGTTTTAGTTCGAGGTGACGGCTGCGGCGACGATCATGTTATTGATGACGCTCTTTACGCCGTTGATGTCGGTGACGAGCTTGGTCACGAGTTCCTTTTCAGCGGTGTTCTTGGCAGCGCCACCCACGGTGACGACGCCTTCGGTGGTCGCGACGGTGGTTTTGAAAGCGCTCGTCGAACGATGCGTGAGCAGGGCCATCCGCACCTGGGCGGTGATGGAGGCGTCATCAACCAGTTCGGCCCAAGTTTCCTTTGGCTTGGTGGTTGTTGCCGCCACCGTCATCTCATTCTTCACGTCTTTGATGCCTTCGACATCCTTGGCGTATTCGGTGACCAGATCCTTCTGCGCCTGGCTGGTGGCTTCACCGGTGAGTGTCACCACACCTTCTTTCAGCGCCACCTTGGTGTTGTAAGCGCTGACACTGCGATGAAACGCGAGCGTGCTCTTCACTTTCATGTAAAGCCAGGTGTCCGAGTTTGCCGGTGGACTAGCTTTGATTTCAATCATATTGTTCACACTCGTGACACCTGGTTGACCTGCGACGGTGTCCTGTGCGAGCTGTTTGTGTGAGTCTTCACTGACGTTTCCAGTCAGTGTCACAGCACCATCCTTGGACTCGGTCTTGATCGTATCATCCACGAGGAAGGTTTTGAAGACATAGGATTTCTTGGTGGCTGCTTCGATTTTACCGTCCATTTCGGATGCGCGCAGCGGTGACTGAGCGAGCAGCAGAGCTGACAGCGTTAGCGTCAGACGTAGTGAAGATGCAGTTAGACTGACGCGATGGCGGGATTCATTGGGGAGCATGGGTTTCATAGGCTGCATGCTAAGGTTCATGCCGCGCTGGCGCGATGGGGTGTAACCCTACTCAGTAGAGTGCTGAACAAGTGTTGAGCGATGGGCACAAAAAAGCGTTGCTGCAAACCGGTGTCGGTATGACAGCAACGCTGCAATCTTAGCGGCCTCTGTGTTCGTCTGAGGCGTGTTCAAGATCCGCGCCGATGCCGTGGATGGTTCTGCAGCTTGTGGCACCGATGGTGCAAAGTGCGGAGGCCAAGAACAGAAGGGCGATTTTCAGTGATGATTTCATATGTTTGTTGGTTTGGGTGTTGGTTCGTTGACGGGGGATTATGCAGCGAGCGCGTCGCGGTATGCTTTGATGGCGGTTTCCACCGCTTCGCGGGTTTCGCCGGTGCGTTTCTGGATGCGGCCTACCAGTTCGTCCTTCTTGCCGTCGATGTATTGCAGATCGTCGTCCGTGAGCGTGGCCCACTTCTGCTTCAGCTTGCCCTTGGTGATGTTCCAGTCGCCTTTGATTTCGAGTGTTGTCATGGTGGTGTTGGTTGGATGTGTTTGGTTCCGCGAGCCGATTTTTTGCTGATTCGCAGGCAGCCACGTTG
>CANIZT010000328.1 GCA_947471905.1 Verrucomicrobiaceae bacterium | reverse complement strand
CATGGCCGTGAGGTGCTCTACGATGCCGAGCACTTCTTCGACAGCTTCAAGGAAGACCCCGAATACTCACTCAAAACGGTCAAAGCCGCCCAAGATGCCGGTGCTGATCTTATCGTGCTCTGCGAAACCAATGGCGGCGCTTTGCCCGAGTTCGTCGAAGACACTACTCGCAAGGTCATCGCGCATCTCGACCGCCCTGTCGGCATCCACACGCACAATGACGGCGGTGTCGGTGTCGCCAATGCGCTCGCCGCCGTGCGTGCTGGAGCTTGCCAGGTGCAAGGTACCATCAACGGCTACGGCGAACGTGTGGGGAACTGTAATCTCACCACCATCATGCCCGCACTCCAGCTCAAGATGGGTATCGCACTTGGCCTCGATCTCACCCGCCTGCGTGAACTCGCCCACTTTGTCGATGAACTCGCCAACGTGCCACATGACATCCGCGCTCCGTATGTCGGTCTCGCCGCATTCACGCACAAAGGCGGCCTGCATGTGCATGCGGTGCAGAAACTCGCCCGCACCTACGAACACGTCGATCCTGCACTCGTCGGCAACCAGCGCATCATCAGCATCTCCGACATGTCCGGTCAGTCGAACGTGCTCGTGAAAGCAGAGGGAATGGGTTTCAAGTTCGCCAAGGGTGATCCCAAGGTTCAGTCCATCCTTGCGGAGGTCAAACGCCTCGAAAGCGAGGGCTGCGAGTTCGAAGCTGCTGAGGCTTCGTTCGAAATGCTCATCCGCAAGCAACTCGGCCAATACCAGCCGCTGTTCGATCTCATCGAGTATCACTCCACGCACCGTTTCCGTGGCGGCGATCATGGCTTCGAGACCTGCGAGGCCACCATCAAGATCGACGTCAACGGCTTGCCCGTTTACACCGTCGATGAAGGCGACGGGCCCGTAAATGCACTCGACAACGCATTGCGCAAAGCCCTCACGCCGCTCTTCCCCAAGCTCAAGAACATGCGTCTTGCGGATTATAAGGTGCGCATCATCGACGGTGGCGCCGGCACGGCGGCAAAAACCCGCGTACTCATCACCAGCACCGATGGCAATGCCACCTGGAGCACCGTCGGCGTGAGCTGCAATATCATCGACGCGAGTTGGAAGGCCCTCGTTGATGGCATCGAGTACTTCCTGCTCAAAAAGGCTTAAACCGGCTTCAACCCCGCTGTCTCCAACACCACACACAGGTCTGGAGGCAGCGGCGCCTTCACACTCAGTGGCTGACCTGATGCGGGATGTTTCAGGCTCAGTTCATACGCATGTAGAAACAAGCGCTTCGCATTGATCGTCTTGCGCAGTTTGCGGTTCAAATCGAATGAGCCATACACATCATCGCCCACCAGCGGAAGCTGCCGTGAGGCTGCCTGCACACGAATTTGATGGGTCTTGCCAGTAATCAGCTCAATCTCGATCAGCAGGACGCGATTGGCCGCATTGGCCTCGATCACATGATATTTCGCCTCTGCATTTGGTCGTGTGCCATGCCGCACCGTGGTGCGCACCTGATGCTTAGCATGCACCGTGATCAGATGATCCAGCCACACACCTTCGGGCTTTAAATTGCCACCACTGCACAGGGCGAGATACTTTTTTCGCACCTTCTCTGCTTCAAACGCCTCACGGCATGCGGCCGCAGTTTTTTCATCCTTGGCACCGAGCAGAACGCCGGAGGTGTCCTGATCTAGGCGATGCATCAACCACACGTTGCCGCCAGATGTTTTGAAGCAGCGCCGATCATGATCATAACTGCCTTCAAATGCCGCAGGCTGCGGTTTGGCAGCTTTCGGATTCGGATGCGAGAGCACTCCATGAGGTTTGTTCACCACGATGAGAAAGCGATCCTCGTGAAGGATGTCGCAGCGAGTCATGGCGGAAACGGGAGTCATTGGACGCTATACTTCTTTACCAGATAATCTTCCAGAGCCTCACGCCAGTGGCGAATTTCGCCGCCAATCAGGTTTTGCAGCTTCGAATTGTTCATCACCGTCATCAAAGGACGCCTTGCCTTCAGTTGCACCAATTCGGCGAGTTTGATGGGTTTCAAAGAGGTTGTTTTGACCGGCAAACCGATCACGCTGGCGATTTGCAGCGCGGCTTCAGCCCATGAATGCCAGGAAGCGCTGCCACTGTTGCAGAGATGCCAAACGCCACTGGCATCAGCATGCATCAAGCGCTCAACCCAGCCGCATATGTCGGCGTTGCTGGTAGGAACGGAAACTTTGTCATCCACAGCACTCAGGTCAGCGGCCTGTATTGCACGCAGAATAATATTGTCGGGATGACTTGGCTTGTCGGGGCCAAACAGCCAAGACACGCGCGCCACAAGCGCCTTGGGACTCGCCTGTAGCACTGCCAGCTCACCGTCGCGTTTGGTGCGGCCATAGACACTAACCGGCTTTGTCGTGTCATCCTCGTTCCACGGCTCATGTGGCTCACCACTGAACACATAATCGGTGCTGAAGTGAATCATGCGTGCGCCACGAGCCTCGCAGCATTCAGCGATGACTTGCGGTGCGATCACATTGGTTACTTTGGCGGTCTCAGGCTGCATTTCGCAAACATCCGGGCTGGTCGTACCCGCAGCATTGAGCAGCAAGTCAAAAGGCTGCGCCACGAGCTTGTCCGCGAGGGCTTCTGGCTCTTCGAAATCGAGTTCGGCCCGCCCCCAACACACAGTGGCATGATTGGGAGCAAAATGGCGATACAGCGCGCGTCCCAGGCCGCCATTGGCGCCAAGAATGAGAATGCGGGGACTGCGTGCTGCGGACATGAGCCATGCTTGCCACGGCTCTCACGCTTGCAAAGGTAAAAGGCACGCCCATGATGCGCGCTCGGAAGAATTGATGAGTCATCAGCAGTCCAGGATTGTCATTGTCGGAGCCGGCCTCGCGGGACTGGCTTGCGCCCGCGTACTGGCGGCAGCAGGCCGCCAATTCACGATTTTGGAAGCTTCTAATGCTGTTGGTGGACGAGTTCGCACGGACGAAGTCGAAGGCTTCCTCCTCGACCGTGGCTTCCAGGTTTTCCTGCCCGCGTATCCCGAGGCACGGCAAGTGCTGGACTACGATGAACTCGATCTGCGACAGATTTATCGTGGTGCGGATGTGTTCGTGAAAAATGGTTTCCATCGCATGGCGGATCCACTGGCCCACCCACTCACGGCGATGAAGAATTTCCGCGATGAAGTCGTCACCTTACGTGACAAATGGACCACACTTCTGCTACGCAAGGAAGTCTTCGGTCTGCGCGAACCACCGCGTGATCTTGGTGACATGGAGACTGAGGACTACCTACGTGATTTCGGCTTCTCTGAAGGCATGATCGACAAATTTTTCCGCCCGTTCTTCGGTGGCGTTTTTTTGGAGAAGGATCTGCGCACCAGCGCCCGCATGCTACTCTTCTTGTTCGCCATGTTCGACCGTGGTGGCAGCGCGTTGCCCGCACGTGGCATGCAGTCGATTCCCAATCAACTCGCGGTAGCACTCCCGCCAGGCAGCCTGCGCCTTAATGCTCCGGTTTCAGGCGTGCGCGCCGGTGAAGTCACGTTGGACACTGGTGAGGTGCTACACGCGGATCATGTCATCGTCGCTGTAAGCGAGGAGGTGGCATATCGCCTACTGCCGCAAACCGGAACTCCTGCGCCTCTTTTACCAAGTCGTTCAACAACCTGCATGTACTTCGCCACGCATGACATGCCTCCAGGCGACCCAATTCTATATCTCGATGGCGATGGCCGCGGCCCAGTGAATAGCATCGCGGTGCTCTCGCGCATTTCACCGCATTATGCACCTCCAGGACAGCATCTCATCTCTGCTTCAATCTTGGGCTCACCGTCGAGCACTGAACTTGAACAAGTCGTTCGCGATCAAATGCGGTCATGGTTTGGTGATGCGGTCGTTGGCAAGTGGCGACACCTGCGCACTTATCAGATTCGGCATGCTCAACCAGAAGCGCGGCAGTTGCGACTGGGTAGCGGACCCTTGTCAGCCATGCTCGAACCCGGTCTTTACCGCTGTGGTGACTGGTGCGAAGATGTGTCAATCAACGGCGCACTGCTCAGCGGACGGAGGGCAGGAGCGGCGGTAATGAAAGCGTTGGGAGAACCGAGCCAGGATTAGGTGTGGCCGGACTGGACTCCGTGGGCAGCACAAAGGGATTGATCGTGGCAGGAGCATTATTGAGCCGAACCTCCACCTTTGTGGGACCAAACTTTTCAGGCGTTTTCTCGGCAATCGATCGCAACTCCTGAGCCACACCCTCTGCATCGGCCCGGTTATTGAGTTCCTTAACGATCACAGTGGTGAAGCCGGGACCAGCCTGCACTTCGATTTTTCGTGCCGGCACCCCCATCTTCACATGGATGAGTTCTTCCCACGCGCTGGCATGCTGCAGGTCGTGCATCATGACGAGCCCAGCCTTGTGAAATCGCTCCTCTTCCTTCAAATCACGGGCGGGTGTTGTGGGTGCAGCCGGTTTGCTCTGGCAGGCAATTAAAATGATGAGGGTGAAAAGAAAAAAACGAGGGATCACAGTTTGAGGAAAGCTTTTTGCTTATACAGCCAGAAGCATATCAACCAAAGGACAAACAAAACGCCACAACGTTCGATCACTGGCGTCCACTGAGCAGGAAAGGCGGTGTCGGGGAGATGCTTGTGTAGGTTCTCGCGAATCCAGCCGGCGCATAAGCTGTGCAGCAGATAAATCGTGATGCTGTTCATGCCAACGACCACCAATGGAAACACCAGCCGCCGCATGCCAGCGATCTCGACTAGCCAATGGAAAGTCGAAAGCAGAATGAGAACCCAGCCACCACTGAGGATCGCCCATGACGGCGTCCAGATGCGCTTCACCACCGGCAATACGGTGAGATGATCCAATTTAGCTCCCACTATCGGCAGCACCTTGAGATCGAGCGATGTCCCGACCAGCACCAACACCAGACCCGCGATCAACAGCGTAGCGCACTTACGCTTGTCTGTGTGTGGACTGCGCATGAGAAAATAACCCGTTAACGCACCACCGAGCATCGTCGCTAGCGCAGGAAT
>CANIZT010000327.1 GCA_947471905.1 Verrucomicrobiaceae bacterium | reverse complement strand
CCTCGATGACTTCCTGCTGCTGATTGACCTTGATGGGATACACGCCGCGATAGACGCCTTGATATTTTCCTTCCCTGATCGCGGAGGCGAAGCCTTCATTCAGTTCGTCGATGCGACCGCGCAGCAGATCACCGAAGCGCATGAGCACCGGAAGCTGCGTGCCGCGTTCGCGTAAACCTTTGACGATCGATGCGAGCGAGACGGGCTTCGTCTTCTTGCCGTCCTTCAAATTCACCACGACTTCGCCCGCCTTCGAGATGTCGAAGTAATCATGTCCCCATTCGCGGATGCCATACAGCTCGGCGCTGTCGTCAGTGGACCATGGGGGGGCTTTCATTGCGGTGGGCGGGGGCTGGGGTTTCAAGGGCCGCGATTATGAGGGCAAATTGGGAAATGAAAAGCGACATCTCGGACGAGGACACGGTCAGGAAGTCAAGGCGTGGTCAAACAGGTCGAGGTGCGGGTTTGCGGAAGGCGAAGGGCAGGTAGAGCGCGGAATAGAAAACGACGCCGAGGCCGATGGTTTCGAAGTTGTACCACGGCCAAGGATGCAACTGGTCAAACAAGGTCGCAGTCACCGGCTTCGCGCACTGGAAGGCGTAGTTGGTACCCAGCGCGACATTGACCACGGCCGTGACGGCATACCAGGAGACGGAGAACAGCATCATGCGCAGCACCGCGCCGGGCGCCGGACGGTGCCGCATGCCGGTGACGACATAAACCGCCGCAATGGTCACCCCGCTGTGCAGCACGAAGAAAGCGAAGAATCGTGGATCAGGAAAATCGTAGATCAGAGCCGGCGTGATGAGTCCCTGGGAGGTTCCCGCGATGCCGAAGAAGTACACGATCTCGCAGAAGAACTGCCGCCGCGTCCAGAGGGCGATGCCACCGGCGAGGCAGGCGATGTCGCAGTATTGCAGCGGCAGCAGCGTCTGGGCGTTGAGCGAGCCGATCCACGCGTGACCTGCGAGCGTGACGGGATAAACCAGCAGCAGCACGGTGCCGAGCGCCTTTTCCGCCACGTTAGCGAAGCGCGTTCGCGCAAGGATGAGCATCAGCCCCAGCAGCACGGCGGTGAGAGCGAGCACGACATGATGCGAAGTGCCGAAAGGGTGAAATGCGGGAGGCATCGTGCATCATGGCACGAGATGGTTGCAGATGTCAGCCAGTTTGTGGCATGTTCGCGGATGCCAGCACGCTTTCGCTCGTCTTCCCGATCCACCAAACAACTCAGCGGCGGCTGCGCGATGCTGTTTGGGCTGCCGTTAATCATCGCGGGTCTCGCCATCGGCTGGTTCCTGTATTTTCCTGTGATCAGCACCTGGTGGTCGGCACGCGGCTGGGAAGAGGTGCCGTGCTGGATTGAAAAAGCGGAGATGAAAACCTCGCGCGGCAGCAAAGGCGGCACGACGCACAAGGTGGAGGCGAGCTACCGCTACCAATATCGCGGACGCACCTATCACAGCGATGAAGTGGCACTCACCGGCGGCTCGGACAACATCGGTGACTTCCAGGAGCGAGCGAATGCGCAGATTCGCGCCTTCATAGGTAAGGATCGTCCGTTTCGCTGCTATGTGAATCCGGCCAAGCCGCAGCAGGCCGTGCTGTTTCGTGATCTGCGCTGGGGTTTGATGTTGCTGATGTCCATCTTCCCCATGGTGTTCCCGCTCGCGGGCTTCACTGTCGCGATTGGTGGCTGGTTGCAGTCACGCGATGTGAGTCTCAGCAAACAACTCACCGCACAGCATCCCGGTGAGCCGTGGCGCTGGCAGCGTGAGTGGGCAGGTGATGCGATCATCGCCAGCAAGGACGGCCTGCCGTTCATCCTCGGCATTGCGGGCTGGTTTCTGCTGGTGCAGGGGCCGCTGGCGCTTGCAGTGCTGGTCAGCGGTGAAATTTCCACCTCTCCGCTCTCGGTGCTCGCGCTGCTGCCATCACTGCTCGCGTTCATTCCGCTGTGGTTTGCGTGGCAGCGGGTGAAAACGCGGCTGGCCATTGGCCTGCCGGGCTTGCAGCTCAAGCAACGCCCCATCATGCCCGGCCAAGCGCTGGAGGGCGAACTGCGCCTGGATCGTGTGCGCTCGCCGCTGACGAGCCTCAATGTCCATGTGCTCTGCCGGCGCCAGATCATCCGCAGCAGCGGCGATGGCCGCACCACTGCCAAAGAAACGATCTGGGAGCACACCCTGACGCTGTCTGCCGCCGAGGCTCGGCGTGAGATCAGCGGCGTGGCGTTGCCGCTGCGCATCGACATCCCGCGTGGTCTGCCGTGTACGCTCGTCGATGAGGCCGCAGCGTCTGCCGACGACTCCGAACGGCATGTGTGGCTCATGGAGATCAGTTCTGCGCAAGGCGGCAAGCCCTCCACTCTGCCACTGCCGGTGTTTGGCACGGTGCAGGATACCCAGGCGGCTGAAGCGGCGGAATATGACGTGGAGGCCATCGCCCCGGACACGGAGCAGCTTGAAACGCGACTGAAAAAAAACGGCGTGCATGCCGAGTTCGACGCCGCTGGCGTACCGGTGCTGATCGACTGCCCGCCGGGCCGCTTTCGTGGCATGGGCATCTTCCTGCTCATCTTTGGCGCGTTCTGGTTCGCCGCCTTTGTCTTCATGGTGAAACAAGGCGCGCCGTTTCTATTCCGCTTCATCTGGGGCGTGACTTCACCGCTCATCCTCGGCGGCGGCCTGTGGACGTTGCTGCATCGCCGCCGCGTCGAGATCACCGCCGATGAACTACGCATCGTGAACAGCATCGGCTCCTTCTACTCCTGGCACGAAACGTATGCGCCGCGCCACATCGTCGGCTTCACGCATGACACCAACATGCAGTCCGGGAACCAGTTCTACTACCGCGTGCGCGCCGAGACGACCTTTGGCAAACACAAAACCCTCATCGACGGCATCACCGAATCCGTCACCGCCGAGACGTTGGCGAAGCGGTTGGAGGATTGGCGGAATCGTGGAGTAGGCTCATCACTATGACGGAAACAAACAAAATATGGTGGTCTTCAGTTGAGGCAGCTATTGGTGTGGGCCAAAAAATCGGCTCATCCATGCAAGAGTTCAATGTCGCATGTGATCACATCGTTCAGATGATCAAAGACTCAGATGCTTTGTTAGCATGCGGGTCACACGCAACCTCGTCCTTTTTGGCTATTACCGTGCTAGAAGAAACATCAAAAGTTCACATGGGTATGTATCGTCGCTCGATCGAGCATGCTCCGCGCAAAAAAGACCCTCTTTATAGGCATGATCAGAAGCATCTTTTGGCGCTTGGTCCAACGGTTGTAATGGGAAACCGAATTCAAGTGGCAATAGGAGAAGATCGAATGAAAGAACTCGTGGGTCTTGCGCATGCTGGCAAGCTTGTGCCTTTGCGCGAGTCCGCCCTTTATATTGAGCAGGTCGACGGTGTGCTAAAAACTCCAAAAGATGCTATTTCATTTGGGACTGCACGCGAGCTGCTACTGTTAGCCATTGAGGCGTTCGATGATGCGCTTGTCGGCTACACCAATCATACATTCGCACTCGGCGAACAAACCGATGAAATTTTCAGCAAGTGGGCGTCTTGAACTTTGGTTCTATCCTCCATCCCTTAACGCCACCGCCGGATCAACACGCGCGGCAAACCAGGCCGGAACCAACGCGGCCACGAGGCAGAGCGCGACGGCGGTGGAGCAGATGAAGAGCAGGTCGCTGAGATTGGTGTGCGCGGGGATGCTGGAGAGGAAGTAGATGTCCTGTGGGAAGATGTCGCGACCGGTGAGCCCGGCGATCTGTTCGCGCAGGACGTTGCGGATGCTGAGGAAGAAAAAACCACCCGCGAGTCCGGCGGCGACACCGACGAGCGCGACGATCCCGGCTTGTGAGACGAAGATAGCGATGATCTGCCATGCGCGTGTGCCGAGGGCGGTGAGGATGCCGATCTCACGGCGCTTTTTCACGGTGACGGTGATGGTGGTGTTCATCACGCAGATGGCGGCGACGAGCATGATGAAGAGCAGCAGGAACCACATCATGGTGCGTTGGTTCTCGACGGATTCGAGCATCATGCCGTGCTGCTGGTCCCAGGTGCGGTAGCCCCAGGTTTCGGGCAGCGTGCCGGACTGGTAGATGGCCTGCATGATGCCTTCGGCCGCGTCGGGCTGCTTCAATTCGAGCTCGATGCCGCTGACGCCGCTTTCGAGGTTGAAGAACTCCTGCGCGACATGCAGCGGCACGTAACCGCGCTGTCCGGCGGTGTCGGCACGCAGGGTAGCGACGAGTTTGAGGTCTTTGGACAAGACGGTGACGTTGTCGAGCGCTTCGGCGCGTTTTTTCTCCTCGGTGTCCTCGGGAATTTCACGCACTTGCTGAATGAATTGATTCACACTGTCGGCGGCATGCACGACGAGCGTGTCGCCGATCTTCGCCCCGATCTCGCGGGCGAATTTGTCGGTCAGGATGATGGTGTCGCCCTTGAGGTCGAAGCTTCCTTCTTTGATGTGCTTCGTGAGCTTTTGCAGCAGGCCGTTGTCTGCGTCGTCGGTCATGCCGATGACGTTGACGCCTTGCAGATTGCCCTCGTTCTCGACCACAACGACACCTTCGGCCACTGGCACCGCAGAAACGACGTCGGGATGTGCGGCGAGGGTTTTACGTAGCTCGCGCCAATCGGCTTTGGGGCCTTCATCACGCGAGGACATCGGCTGCACCATCGCATGCGGTTCGAAACCAATGAGCATCTGCCGGAACTCACGCTGCCAACCGCTGAAAACTGACATCACAAACACCAGCACGCCAACACCAAGCATGACGCCGAGCATCGAAATCACGGTGATGACCGAGATGAACGAACGCGTGGGTCGCAGATAGCGCAGGGCGAGGAAGAGTGGGGCGCTTTGCATGAGTTCGTGAATTAATCGCGTAGCGCGACGGCGGGATCGACGCGGGAGGCCAGCCACGCGGGTGGAAGAGCGGCGAGGAGGCAGAGGGTGATGGAGCCGAGGCAAACCACGGCAATGAACCAAGGCTCGATTTGCGCCGGAATCGTCGCCAAAAACATTTCGGATG
>CANIZT010000326.1 GCA_947471905.1 Verrucomicrobiaceae bacterium | reverse complement strand
CGGATACGAGACATGCTCTCCTGCAAGCGATGCACTGCCTGCATGCTCAGTGATAAACTTTTTCCAGTTTCGCCGCATATTGCTGCGCCAGTTGGCGCTGTGAAGCATCTCAAAATCATTCCACGATGCTGGGAGGTGAATAAAACGTCCGTCATGGCGGTTGAGCACTCCAGCACGCACGAAGCTCTCTTTCAGAGCTTCCATGATGTGAGGCGTGTTGGGCGATTCCTCGGGCAGATGATTGAGCCTTACGTTATCGCATTCGCTCTGAAGCAAAGCGAACACTCTGCAGAGCTGAGGGGTGAGTTCGTTTTCACGCCCTGCTGGCACAAGGAGATCGAGGCATTCGCCATGAGCGTCGCCAAAGCCAGTGATGAAAGAGAGCGTAGTGAGATGCTGACGTGCGCGGCCACTTTCATGGGCGAGCATCAGCGGCGCGATGGCCTGTGGGACGCCTTCGACGTCACGCAGAACTCCGATGGTAAGTTGCGCATCGCCGCGGCATTCCTCCCACCACAGGCTGACCCAATCCCAACGCAAGAAGGGGGTGCGGGTGGCAGTTTGATCAAGCAACGTATCCCAAAATGGCTGCAAGGCATGGAAACCCTCAATATCGCGCACGATGTCGAGCGTGAGTGCGCCGCGCAGCGCTGTGACACTGGTGCGCTTCCTAGGAATGGCATGCGTGGCTGTCATGGCGCGACTCCTTTCTCTAGCATGGCCGTTTGTTTGCGATGCTGCGCGGTTTCGATCATCTTGCCGAGTTGGAGGCGTGCTTCCATCAACACGCCGGGTTTATCGTCCCATTCACCAAAACCTTTGGCAAAACTGGCGGTAAGACGCTGTGCTTCTTCCTCAAGACCCAACTGACGCGCGAGCATGAGGTAATCGTAGTCATCTGCCGTTTCACGCAGCCATTTCAAACGCATGGAGGCGACTGGAGCGTGGCGACCATGACGTTTTTCTGTCGCGGGATAGATGAAAGTGCCGTCGCCATTGTAAACCGCGCCATCGGATGTCTTGAACGTGCCTGCATCAGTCCACACATCGACGCCATCCGCAGCAAAGAGCGTATCCCAATAGGTGAAGCCGGTGATGCCATGTTTGGGCAGCAGCCAACCGACCACGCGATGTGCCATGGGTGGATAATCAAGTGCCCACACGGGTGGAAAGCTACTATGGAGTTGCTGCGGTTTGCCATGCAGAGCTTCCCACTCATCTGGCATCTGCACGAGCGCGCCGTAGGCCCAAACTTCATCGCCAGCCTGATGGCGCATGGCAATGTCGTGTTTGCCGCCGGCCCACTCCATGTCCTTCCACACCGAGCTGAAATGCGGCACCCAAATGTCCACGGCATTGTTAAGCGAACCCCACGCGGATTTTTCCGGTGTCGGCTGTTCAGTGATGAGCAGCGGCACATGCACGCCGTGCGTTTTTTCGACTTCATTGAAGAACTCACCCCAGCGGCGCACATTCGCGTAGGCGTCGGCGTTGTTGGGTTCATCGAGATCCCCCATGATGACGTAGCCGCGTGACTCGCAGTGAATTTTCGCCAACAGCTTCATCCATTGCGCGACATAGCTCATGGCGGCAGTGCGATCTTTGCCGAGCGGGTCAATCAACGGCCACTGCGGCCAGATGGGCAGCCCGATCGTGCTGCAATGGCGATGCAGGAGGTGTTTTCTCAACGCACGTTCGACTTTGTCTTCATCGAGCTTGCCGGTGCTGGCATCGGGATAACTGCCGTAGATTTGATCAACGCTGAGGCGATGCTCAGCAAGCAGGTCGTAGTAGGCGTTAAGCAAACCGACGTGCGTGAGGGAGGGCGTGTTGTCCTTGTATTCAAGTCCATGCACCTCGGCGATTCGGCGCATGGTGGTCATGATGGAGGTGCGCAGTTTTGGCACCACGGGGAGATCGAAATCCCATACATTGAGTGTGTAGCAGGCAATGATGATGGAACCATCGCCGAATTTGAAGTGCACTTCGCCGGTGTAAGCGCCCGGCGCTGCGGTATAGGGCACGAATACGTCGACCCAGTAGGGTTGATTCACGATGTCTCCTCTGAGTTCCTGCGGAGGCATGTCGAGCGGCACAAGAGCATCTGGATAATCACCGACTGGCAGCGGCGCCATTGGTGTGGATTTTGAAACATGGACGTAATGCTCGCGTAGCACTTTCGGTGCGGGCAACAGCGCCTCTGAATCCGTCTTGGCAATGCCAGTGGCGAGCACTTCGATGTTCTTTAGTTGCTCCGGCGAGGCAGTGACGATGATTTGAAACGGCTCCCATTCGCCGCGTGCGGCGTTCAGCGTCTGAGTTTGTGCGCTAGGCGGCGTCCCGTCGCGTGAGATGCGCGTCATGCCATCGCAAAAGGCGACCTTGACCGGTTCGGCGAAGGCTGATGCCGCCAGCATGATGATCAGCAGGGCCGCTTTCATGACCGCACCTCCATGAGTTGCGCGTAGGTCTCTGCATATTGCTGCGCAGCCCTCGCGATGGTGAACCGTGCTAGCACTCGTTGACGCGATTGTTTCGCGATGTCATCACGTCCAGCAGCGTCTAAACGCAATGTTTGCTCCCAGGCATTCGCGAGTGCTTCAGGATCATTTGGTGGCACGACACGTCCAACTCCTTCGAGCAAACGTGCGCAGTCACCCACATCGGTAGTGACGCAAGGAACACCGCAGGACATCGCCTCCATGATGGTCATCGGACAGGCTTCGGTGCGTGAGGAGAGCGAGAACACATTCAAAGCCGGATATAATCGCCATGGGTCGGAGCGGAATGATTCGAAACGCACTTGATCGCGATGCGGCATTTGCGCGAAGGCTTCACGCTCTGCCGAGTTGAATTCGACTTCCAAGCCACCGCAAAAGACGAAATGAGCTTTGGGCTGGCGTTTCTGCAAAATCGCTGCTGCACGCAGGAAGGTAGATAGATCCTTCATTTCATGGAAACGCCCGACGTAGCCAATAACGGGGGCGTTTGGTGGTAAACGCAGTTCTGCACGTGTATCGAGTCCGGCATCGGTATCAGGCACGAAACGATCAGCGTCGATGCCGTTGGGAATCCAATGCATCTTGGAGCGAGGATAACCGATAGCAGCGTGATCTTCGATGGCGGCGGCGGAACACGAAATGATGCGTGATGGGATGAAGCGTGAGCTGAACGACAATGCACGGCGGAAGAGCGCGATCTTGCGATCGCTCTCGCCATGATTGCGGTGGATTTCACGGCAATGGATGCTCCAGACGATTTTGCGCACGCCAGCGAGACGTGCAGCCCAACCGCCTACGAGATCGGCATGATGCATCCATGTTTGCACGATGTCAGGGCGCTCCGCACGCAGAACGGCATGCAACCTCGCGAGCGTTTCACGACGCAAGAAGGCGGTTCCTTCCAGATCATGCAGCACGGCACCAGCCTCGTGCAGACGACGTGCCTGATGCGGCCAAGGCTTTGCATTAATGGCAACAACGACACTGCGAAACTGCGTAGGATCGAGGGTTTCGACCAGATTCATTAGCATCGACTCCGCACCACCACCGCCAATGCTGTAAGCGAAATGAAGCACGGTAGGACGCTTGTCTTTTGCCATCGCTCCTAACGACATCGCCGGCACAAACGCACGCTGACGCTGCCAAGCTGGCAACGGTAATGCGTTCGTGGCGCTGAGTGTGATCGTCTTCATATCATCGACATCGCTTTTAGGCAGCTCTGCCGCCAGTCTTTGAGCGTTTCATAGGCCCCTGAGAGCGTGGCCTCCGCTTCCCAGATGGACTCGGGTGTGCCGTAGCGAGGCAGCTGAAACAGCGAGGATTGATCATCGACGCGTCCATTGATCGCGCTGCAGGCGGCTTGAAATCCTGCCTCTTTCACCAACGACATTGTTTCGTGCGTGAAATCGTCCTGCCCACCATTGGGATAAGCAAAGGAGATAGGCATGGCTCCCAATTCCTCCCGAATACGGTCGCGGCAGGTGAAGATCTCAGCACGCATGGCGATGGAGTCACAACGTGCCAGGATCGGATGCGTGTGAGTGTGCCCTCCGATCTCGATCTGACCGCTGGCGGACATTTCACGCGCCATGTCCCATGTCATCGGTCTCATCACCTGCGGCAGGTCATTAGCGCTGGGTGTTTTGACTCCCAGCATTTCTTCAATCCGACACACTTCATGCAGTAGATCGGCGTCGGACAGTTCCTTTAGTTCTGGAATCAAGCGCACCAATGACTGTTGGCGTTGTTCACGTGTCACGAGCAGCATGCGCAGTTTTTTGCCATTGATCTTCCAGTCGATGGTCGGCTTCTCTGTGCGACCTAGAGCGAGATCTACTCGCTGAAACCAGAGCATGTCCTCTGAGCCAAGAAACCCCGTGGTGACATAGATGGAGGCAGGCAGACCGAACTTTTTTAGAATTGGATACGCCAGTTCGTAGTTCGACGCATAGCCATCGTCAAAAGTGATGATGGCCGCGTTGTCAGGCAGCTTGGTGCCATGTTTGCGCGCTTCTAGCAGGTCAGCCAGCGAGATGACGCGGTAGTCACTCGCCAGCAATGCGCAGATGCTGCGAAAGCCGGAAACTGGCAGATGCAGAGACCAGTCGAGAATGCCGAGATCACCCACATTTTCGCATAAGCCGTGGAAGCCGAGGAGAGTGACTTCGCCAGCACGTCTTGTGCGCGTGTATGCCGCAAGCCCGCTGCCGACGAGGGCTGCGGCTTTGATGACGCGCGAATGAAGAGCGAGCGGCATGGTCAAAGAGGTGGCTAAGGATGGCGACGACAGTTGAAGACTGGCTTCGCTAGTGGTTATGGAGATTGGTTATATTGGAGCGTTTGGGGTATTTTAGAGTTCGATTTGTTAACTTCAATAGAATAATCATAAATACTGTATTAATATGACACATTCCTTACTTTTGTCTTATTGTCGGCCAAAACAACAAGGCCGGAGGGGACACCTCCGGCCTTGCCGAGTGAAAAAATGGCAACCGATCTACCTCAAAGCGGCCTGATCCAGACGTTGCGTAGGCGCACGGGTGGCTCGTTTTTGTG
>CANIZT010000325.1 GCA_947471905.1 Verrucomicrobiaceae bacterium | reverse complement strand
TCAAAGACCATCACGATGCCGCGGTCGCCGATGTGCTTGTCGTTGCGCGGGGATTCGTTGTTGGTGCCGACATAGACTTTGCCGTTGGCGATCATGGGCGTGCCGTAGGTCTGGGAGCCGAGCTTGGCGACCCATAGGCAGTTCTTGGTGGTGCTCATGTCGATGTCTTCAGCTCCCGGACCTTTGTTGGCCTCTTGAGCGTCAGGACGAAGGCGTCCGGCGATTTTGGGTGCGGCTTTGGGGCCGTATTTCTTGCCGGGATCGATGTCGATGGGGATCCCTTTTTCAGAGGAGACCATGTTGCGTGTGTTGCCGCCGCCCCATTGGGAATAGTCGGCGGCGTGAAGCGATGCCGTGGCGACAAGGGCCGCAGCGAGGATGAGGGGGGTAGGTTTGGTGGTCATGTTGTCAGAAACGGAAGGTTGATGAGCAGCGGCAGATTACTTGTTCTCGGTGACACTCAAATTGTCCAGATACACGCGCTTCTGGTTCAGCGGTGTGAAGCCGAAGATGCCAGGGGAGCCGTTGGTGTGGGCGCGTGGCACCTTGACCTCGATGGTCCAGGCGTCTGGCTCGGCCTGCTTCTTGTCCCAGACCTTGGCTTTGATGACACCGCTGCCGTCTGCGGCTACATCGACGCGAGTCTTGAGGGTGTACCAGGTGTTGACGGCCATTTTGAACAAGGCTTCCTGCTTGAGACGCTCGAGGTTCGAACTGACCTCCAGCTTGCCGGCATTGCCACGCAGGCAGATGAGGTAGCGCTGGTTGATGAGGCCGATGTCGGACTTCGAACGGGCAGAGCCATCGGTCATGACATCGGCCTGCATGGTGTAGTTCTTCAAATGAGATGGTGCGACGAACACCGTGCCGCGCTGGAAGAGCAGGCGGTCAAAGCTCTTGCCGAAGACCTTGTTGCCGTCCTTTTCCATGACTTGGAATTTGAAGCGTGCACCGATCCATGGCAGCGGCGGATAAGCGAACTTGTAGGCTGGGTTGGCGGTGTCAGCGGCGAACTCTTCCTTGAGGTCGTATTTTTCGAAATCCTCAGTGATGGGCAGGTTTTTGAGTGCGCGACCGCGGATTGTGCCGAAGAGACCATCTGATGCGGTGGCTTTAAATGCACCAGCGCTGATCTTTGCATCCGGGGCGACGACGAGTTCGCCAGCATCATTGAACTTGGCATCCATCGTGGCCTTCACTTTCGCGGTGGGCGGGATGAAGCTCTCCCACTTCACGCCTTTGACGTCGTTGCTGACGACAAAGCCATTGGCGTCGACACTGCGAATGCGGAAGGCTTGCTTGTCGCCGGCCATGATGACGGTTTCGGCAGGAATGATTTGGAGTGCGATGGCCTTGCCAGCCTTCGGCATCTCAACCTTCGGTGCGGCATCAACCTTGATGCCTTTGTTCGGAATAGCGAAAGCGTAGAGATGCTTGGTGGTGGTGACATAGAGTGTGCCGTCGCAGACGCTCGGTGCTCCGAGGCAGTCGCCTTCGAGTTTGATCTCCTGCACGATCTCGCCGGACTTCTCGCCGGGTTTCACCACGACGAGCTTGCCTTCCATGATGGGGCAGTAAAGCAGACCGTCCACGTAGATTGGCGTGGAATGCAGGTTCGCGTTGCTAAGTTTCAGCTTCCAGATGTCAGCGCCAGTGTTGGCATTGATCGCGTAAAGTTCCGCACCGTCGGTGAGTTGATAAATCACATCACCGACAAGCACAGGCGAACTGCTCGTTGCGCCGATCGGATTGCGCCAGACTTCGACGCTGGGTTCCAAAGTGGTGGCCTCAGGTGTGACGGGGATGGGTTGAGCAGGCGTGGGAGCAGCTGGTGGAGGCGGTGGGATCAGTTTCTCCGGCAGCTTGATGCAGATCAGGCGACCCTTTTCGGAGTTATCGACGTTTTCATCGCCGTGAATGGCGATGAGGTTGCCCTTATGCAGCACCACGGAGGGGTTCACGCCGTTTTTGCAGATGGGCATCTTCCAGTATGGTTTGCCGTTGTGTGCGTTCACACAGACGATGTGGCCGCAACCGGTGGTGAAGTAGGCGACGCGTTTGCCATCGCGGGTTTCGAGCACGGGGGTTGAGAAAGAGCTGTCCACCGGTGGGCTGACGCCTGGCAGCGTCCACCAGGCGAGTTCGCCGGTCTTTTTGTCGAAGCCGTACGCACGGTCAGCGGCGGGGCCGTCAGCGCCCCAGTTGGAGAAGATGAAGTGGATGATGACGAACTCGCCTTCGATCACCGGGCTTCCCACGCGTGAGTTGGGGAAGGTCATGCGGCCCAGATCTTCCATCAGCGGGATCTCGAACACCTTTTTGCCGTCGAGTTCGTAGCAGAGGAAATTACCCGCATTGCTCGTTAGGTAGATGCGCTTGGTCTCCGGATCGACGGTCGGTGCGCCGATGGAGTAGCGATTGTAGATCGAGTCGCTGAGGTAATCAGGAATCTCGTGCTCCCAAAGTTTCTTGCCCGTCTTCGCATCAAAGCAGGTCAGCAGCTCGATAAGGTCGGTCGTTTCACCTTTGTAGCCCCAGAGGATGACTTTGCCATCCACCACCACCGGCGTGCCACGGCTGCGAATGTCAGCGGACCAAGCCGGAGTGTCAGCCAATTTGCCGGCCTTCGTGTAATGCTCCAAGCTTACACCGTTTTGCAGCGGTCCCCGCCAGTTGGTCCAGTCATTGGCGTGAAGCAGGCTGGTCAATGTCAGCGTGGCGGCGATCAAAGAACCGAATGAGGTGCGGGGACGAGGGTGCATGAGTTGGGTTTGATTGGGGAGAAAGGAACATCGTGAGCGTGTGCCGCGCTTCAATGCGATTTTCATACCTTTCGCAAGGGAGGCGGCGCTGGCATCCATGAGGGATGGGTGAACGCGGTGCTTGCGCGGGTTCTTACGGGTTTGGAGGGATGACTTGGCTGCGAATCTGAGTTGTTTCGGGCAGCGCAGGCGGACGGTGGCTGGGAATTTGCGCCTTAAAGTCACCGAGACTGTTCCAGTGGGCATGCTCGGCCAAATCGACTTCGGCGATGGCGAGAGTGCCGAAGGTCTCGGCTTTGGCGAGGACATCGCCGAAGTGATCGAAAATACCGGAGATCATCCAGTCGTGCTTGCTGGCGTCGGTGTAGGTGCTGCTGACGATGTAAACGTGATTTTCGCAGGCACGGGCGGCGGCGAGCATGGGATTGCAGCCCCAGACGGGCCAAGCGATGACTTCCGCTCCCTTAATGGTCAAAGCGCGGGCGACTTCGGGGAAGAAGCCGTCGTAGCAAATCATCATGCCGACTTTGCCGAATCGGGTGTCGAACACGGGATAGTCGTGGCCGGGAGTGATGCCAGCCTCGATCTCGCTGCGCGGGAGGGTGACTTTGCGATACTTGCCGATGAGTCTGCCATCGGGGCTAAGGAGGGCGGCGGTGTTGTAGAGGGTCTTGCCCTCGCGTTCGACGAGGCCAGCGACGATGTAGAGGTCGTGCTGCTTGGCGAGTTGGCCAAAATACTCGGTGCTGGGGCCAGGAACCGTCTCGGCACATTCATTCATCGTCTTGCCGGTGCCGTAGTAGGTGAGCGTTTCGGGCAGCACGACGAGGTCAGCCTTCTGTTTCGCCGCTTCAGCGATGAGCGGGGCGAATTGCGGCGGTTTATCGGCAGGATTTTTGCCTTCCTTCGGCTGGAGATGAATCGTGGCGAGCTTGACCTTGCGTGACGCGGGCGTGGGCACGGCTGCGAGTAAAACATCGCTCCATTCGACGCGGGCATTCGCGGCCCACTGAAGATACAGCTCGATTTTCGCCTGCGTGGCCTTGAGCGGAGCGCGGAGCGTCTCTTCGCAGTGCGCCCATTGGTTGGCCTCGCTGTCGGGAACATGCGGATACTCGGGTTCGGCACGCGGCACGGTGCCTTTGGCGTAGCCTTGCTTCGCCGGTTCCTCCCAGGTGACCGGATTGCCTTTGTCATCCTGCCAGATCACGCGTGCATAGACGCTGCGTCGGGCAGTGGGCATGGCGCTGGATTTCTTCCACGCGCTGAACTGGTAATGCTTGCCGCCTTCCACTGGCAGCGTGTGCGTCCAGCAGCCGATCCAGTGCTCGCCTTTGCCAGTTTCTAAAACCAGCGCGCCCTTGCCATCGTGTCCACCCGTCTTGACCACGTTCGCGTCCGGCTTTGCCTCGTCACGTGGCGACCAGAGCGACCAGCCGTCGGAGAAGGCCGCATGGGAGCCACTGGCGACGAGGCAGAAGAGTAGAGTGAACGTTTTCATACCTGAGTGTACGCATGCGTTCGGCTGGATCGCTCATCGCTGACTCTGAATCACTTCTCATCCAGCCCGCGCCGGATGCGATACTTGATCGCAAGCTGATGCGAGGGTGAATTGGCGAAGGTCATGGCCTTGATGCGCTCAAGCTGGAGCAAAGCAACGCTCTGGATGGCGTGGAAGTAGCCGCTGCTGTGGGCGATGTTGAGCAGGCGGCCCACGTATTCGAGCTGGAGGTTCTGGCGCATGGCGCTGATCGGTTTGGCGGGATCGTCGCCGGTGCAAATGGCGGTGGTGAGCGTGTTTAGCACTTCATCGACGCTGACTTCATTGCCATAAAGAGCGCTGTCCATGCTGCGTTGCAGGGTGTTGGAGTGCAGGAGGTGATCGAGGAGCGAACGCTGCATTTTAAAGACACGATCATGGAGCTTGGGGTCTTCGCCTTCGTCCTTATTGCCAAAGCCGCGGCGTTGCTGCTGAAGGTGTGCGTAGAGTTCAGGTGGTGCGCTCAGGGAATCCGGTGCGAAGGCATATTTGCTCAGCGCAGCCAAGGCAGCGCGTTGATTGGCTGCTTCGACGGGTTTGAGCGGCACAGTGTCAGGCGCTTGTCCCTGCACGGCACGCTCGACATACACGCCACCAACAAAACGTGAGATGGCGGTGAGCGCGTTGCTGGTGTCGCTGGTAAGCGAGACATAGGCTTGAGCGACTTCCTGCCAGCTCTTGCCGGGATCGGAAACATCTTTGAGGATGTTCTTCAGTTCACCGCTGACCATTTCGCAGCGCTGGATGCCATAGCTGATAGGATCGCTGCTCATATCGAAGAGCATGGCACGCGGGTCGATGGCCTTGCCGGTGGCACGCATGTCAT
>CANIZT010000324.1 GCA_947471905.1 Verrucomicrobiaceae bacterium | reverse complement strand
TCCCGATGGCGAAGTCTTCAGCGCTCCGGTCAAAGACAGCGTCGAAGGAGTCATCAGTTACAACGCACCCACCATCTACCAAGGCATCGCCTTCGACAGCGTGAAGCTCGAGTTCAGCAGAGGCAAGATCGTCAAGGCCACCGCCAACAATACCGAAGCAATCAATAAAATCTTCGACAGCGACGAAGGTGCCCGCTACATCGGTGAATTCGCCATTGGCTTCAATCGCGAGATCAAAGAGCCCATGCGCGATATCCTCTTCGACGAAAAAATCGCAGGCAGTTTCCACTTCACGCCCGGCCAGGCCTACGAAGGCGTCGCTGATAACGGCAACCGCAGCCAAGTCCACTGGGATCTCGTCAATATTCAACGCCCCGACTACGGCGGCGGTGAAATCCGCTTCGATGGCAAACTCATCCGCAAAGACGGCAAGTTTATCCTGCCCGAGCTAAAGCCGCTGAACTAAGCAATCACTCCGACTTGACTACGAGGCAAGGACCCCGAATGCGTTAAAGCATAACAGCAGGATGATATTGCTCGTCACTGCTTCAAACGATTCAGCGTGTAATACGTCATGCGGTGCCACAGCGGTGGGCCGTCCTTGGCCTTGAGCTTTGGCAGCTCGAACTCGTGCACGTAGCCTTCGCGAAGATTGGCGATGCTCACTTCCATTGTCAGGCCGTCATCGCTCAGCGTGGAGGAGGTGATTTGCAGCGGCTTCGCGTCGATTTCCTCGCCGCCATACTTGCTCTGGAAGGGATAGGTGTAGCTCTGGCCGGTCAAATTGCCCACACTGGCCCTATCAATTGGCAACGTGAAGGTGAAGCGGAAGCCGCCCTTCAGCAGTTCCATCTTCTGTACCTCCAGCGGCGTCTTCTTTGTCCACACGATCTTCTGCAGGCCGAAGGGACGGTTGCCCTTGCTGTTCCAGCCGCGATTCGACTCGCCGACGACGAGCGATCCATCCGGCAGCGTGGTCAGAGCCAGCGCGGCGCATTGCAGGCCGTCCACAAACGGAAAACATGCGCCCTGATACTCGCCGCCGACTTTTTCCAGGAACACGCGGTTCACGCCGCTGAGCACGAACTCGCCGAGGAAGAGCTGCTTCTCGAATGGCCCGAACTTGCCGCCGCTCTTGTCACAGGTGATGCCCGTGCCGCTCTGACCCATCTTCACATATGGCAGCCACACGGCGGGCGGGCAGTAGCCCTGCACCGTCTTCATCGCCTCGGCCACAGTGATGCCGTCCGGCTGCTTCGCAGCGATCTTCACCGGCGACTCCGGCCGCATGGCATCAGGAATCGACTCCGCATGCGCGAAGTAAGCGCCTTTGCGAATGTGAAACAACGGCGTGGTCGGCATCCAGTTCCCTTGCTGGTCTGTGACGAAGATTTCGCCATCCGCATCCTGCCCGATGCCGCAAGGCGAACGGAATCCCGCACACCACGGCTCCAGCTTGCCCTGCGGCGTCATGCGCACGACCCAGCCGCGCCACAGCGGATGCGTGGACTCATCGCCCGCGCCTTTCCAGGCTTTGCCCATGCTGCAATTCAGTGAGGTGTAGGCATTCCCCTCCGCATCAAACACCGGTCCATACGCATACTCGTGATACGCGCCCGAAACACCCCAGCCCGTCGAGGCCGTGAGGTATTCGTCCGCTTTGTCGTCGCCATCCGTGTCACGCAGCTTTGTCACCTCCGCCCGCTGCGTCGCATACAGCGCGCCGTCATGCCACGCGAGGCCCAGAATCTCATGCAACCCGCTCGCAAAGAGCTGGAAGCCCTTCTTCCCCTCGATCCACACCTCCCCCTTGCGCAACGCCACCGCGAGCTTCCCCTCCGCCGTCACCGCCAGCCCGCTCGCCTCAAAGTTCACGCCCTTCGGCAGTTCATACGTCTCGATGCGATAGTAGTCCGACTGCTGTTGAGCCAAGAGCGACGAACAAAACGCCGACAACTGAAAACCAAGAACCAGGAACCAAGAACCACGAACTAATGTTACCATGACACAACCTCCTTCGTTTCCTTGCCGTTGATCTTCACGCTGCGCTCAAAGCCGTTCTTCACCGGACGCAGCGTGTCCTCGACCTGCTGCCCATCCTGACGATACAAAAACGTCGGGACGCCGTCCTTGCTAACCTTGTAGCCACCAAACACACGCTCACCCGTCGCCGCTGGCATCTCCTTCACGTTTGTGCCGAGCGGTTTGATCGGCGGCATCGAGCGATCCTGCCAATTGCTCATCGCATCGAGGAAACGGCCCTTCCAAATGACCGCCCAACGGCTCGTCTTGCCATCAAACGCCGCATTCACGCCGCTCGGGAAGCCCACCCCGATCGCATGCGAACCTGCACCCTCGATGAAGCTGCGGAAAATGATCACGCGCTTCTCCTTGCCCGGCTTCAACTCGAAATCCTCCGACGACATGAGCCCCTCCGGCAACGGCTGGCCCTCCACCTCGCGCAGGTAGGTCCAGATGCTCTCGATCTCCTGATCCGCTTTCTTCCGGCCCACAAACATCGGCGGCATCACCGTGCCGGGCTGCGTGACCTGCGGATTGAGCAGCAACTCCTTGAAATACTCTGGCTGCAAGCGCTCCACCGTATGCGTGAGCCGGATCACCGGCGGCCCGAGCGACTTGCGCTCCTTCAACCCATGACACGCCACGCAAGCGAGGCCCTTGGCTCCAAGAAGCTGCCTGCCCGCCTCCGCACGATGATGTTTCGCCAATCCACTGACATCAATCGTGAACGGCTTCTCCAATTCATCCGCCTCATTCAACGATGCAATCAACGGCTCCGTCTGCGCCTGGCCAAAGTTCGGCATGCGCGTATCCATGTAAGGCCGCACGCTGCCATCCTTACCCCACAGAATCTTTTCAAACCAACCACGTGTGAGCTTGCGACCGATCTTGTCGAGCGTCGGCGGCAGATTCGCCAGTTGGCCCAGCGATTCCGCTGTCGAGTCATTCACGCCAAAATACTGCGCCCGCGGATCCTCCGGCCCGCCCTTGCCATCGCGATCATGACAGGCGTAACAATTGAGACGCGACATCTGCCAGTCCACCTTCTCCTGCGCTGTCAGCTTCGGGGCCTGTTCTTTCTGAATTGCCGCCAGCGCCAGTGTCAGCGCGCGCTTTTGCAGTTCGTTCAAATCAAAGCGCGGCGTGCCGCTGGGCTGCTTTTCCGCGAGACACCCTTTCGTGGCATCAAGCTTGATCAGACTCGTCTGACGTGCCGGACTCGTCGGACCGGTCTGATGACACGCAACGCAGTTCATCTTCTCGAAATGCTCACGGCCTGTCTCCAAACCCTGCTTCGAAATCTTCAACGCCGCACGCGCTGTCGCCTTTTCCGCCACACGCCCGATGTGCAGACACGCCGCAATGTCCGCCGCCTCCTGCTTGTTCAATCGCATGTCCGGCATGCGACCCGCAGGCCGCATCGACAGCGGATCATGTAAAAACGCCGCCAGCGCGTTCACATCATACGCATCCGCCAGCGCAATCGGCACCGAGCCATTGCCCGGCTTATCGACTTCAGCATCCGCCGCCACCTTCGGTGGGCGTGCATCCTTCGCCGGTTCATGGCAGGCCACACAACCGACCTTGTGATACAGTTCCTTGCCGCGATCCTCATTGCCCACAGGCATCGACGGTTTGTCCTGCTTCATCGCACTGAGGTATTCGACAAGGGCTTCGACCTTCTCCTCATCGCCCTCCGCTCCTGCGAACAAACCCGGCATCTGCGTGCCTTTCTTCCGGCTCTGCGGACTGCGAATCATCAACCACAGCGTGTCTGCATCCAAACGTGATCCCACGCCGCTCAAATTTGGCCCCGGCTTCGCCTTGAGTCGTTCCGCCCACGAATCCGGTGCCGCATGACAGGCCGTGCAGTTCAACTCCGCCAGCAGCAAGAAGCCGCCGTTCACCACATTCTCATCCGGGTCCTGCGGAATGTAGAATTGATCAAAGGTGAAGACGTAGGCGTGATTGATCGGCTCCGCCTGCAACGGATGCGCTGCAAGGTTGCCAACAAAAAACACCGAAGCAGTAATCAACGTCCAGAACTTCATCAGCTTCATTTCTTGCGCTTCTTGACGTGTTTCGATGGCCATTCCGCTTCCATTTTTGCACGTTCGACATCCAGCGCCTTGATCCATGGGGCGATGAAATGACCGGAGTCATGATACGTGCGCCCTGAATACATGTGCTGGTCGATCACGCACGGCTCGTTCACATAAATGCCGCCGCAGATTTCGAGGTCAAACTTACACTTCGCCACCGTGGCCATGCTCAAGCCTTGGACAATGCCGGCACGCGCAGGAATCTCGACACCGTGGCACACACTGGCGCAGGGCTTCTTGTTCTCCCAGAACCACCTGGTGATGCGCAGCAGATCCTCATCCTCGCGGATGTATTCCGGCGCACGACCGCCGCTGAAGAAGATGCCCACGTATTCCTCGGGCTTGATGTCCTTGAACGCGATGTCCGCATTGATCGAGTAGCCCTCCCACTCCTTCGTGATCGTCCACCCTGGCTTCACTTCATGCAGCACCATCTGATATTTGCGCTTCTCCGGCGCAGCGACGACCGGCGTGAAACCGCCTTCGATCAGACGATAAAACGGATACAGCGTATCCACGGTTTCCGTGGCGTCACCGACAATGAGGAGGACTTTGGCTTTGGTCATAAGTTTGGGTGCAGTTTTGGGGTGTTGATCAAAGAGTGGCGACAATGGCGTCGAGATGTTGTTTGGCCTGAATGATCTCGGCGGTGGATTCAGCCAGCGTCGGCATGATGGGAATGCCACGTGGCGTCGGGTGCATGAAGATTTCCGTCGGGCCGGTGAATTTCGTTTCTTTGAGGGCCTGGAGCAGCGGTTTCCAGTCGAGCTTGCCGCGTCCGGGCAACTGCTGAATTTCTTCCTCCTTTGGCATCGGCTTCATGCAGCCCATGCCGTGCTCCCAGGTGTAAAAAAGCGTCATCTTCTTGTCGATGTGCTTGATGAGATCGCTCAGCAGCTTCGTGTCTTGCGGCAAATGGTAAGGCGCGAGCGCAATGCCGATGCCCGCCATGTTGCGAATCTCGTCCGTCAGCCACAGCAGTGAGTCTGGAGTGTCGATGAGGTT
>CANIZT010000323.1 GCA_947471905.1 Verrucomicrobiaceae bacterium | reverse complement strand
TTTCTGAATCGCGAACTCTGCCGCCTGCTGGTCTATTTGAAATCACCCACTGTCATCGAGAAGACCATGCCGTTGCTCAAAGCAGCCACGACATCCGAAGACCTGCTGTTCTACCCATTCATGCTTCGTTACCTCAAAGATGGCTGGACGCTGGAGCAGCGGAGAGTCGTATTCGAGGCGCTGAACAAGGCGGAGAAGATGAATGGCGCGTCCACCTTCTTCAAAGCCATCAGCGACACACGCAGCGAACTAGCCGCAGCGTTAAAACCGGAGGAAGCGGTGCAATTGGCGGCGGTAATTCAGCCGACGAAGCCTGCGGCTCTGTCGCCGCATGCGTTACCGGGGCATTCGTTCAAGAACTGGAAGATGGAAGACCTGGAGCCGCTGCTGGCAAAGATGGATGCGTCAAAACGTAATCGCGACAGCGCGAAGGATGGGTTGATTCGCACGCAATGCGTGTTCTGCCATCGTGTGAGTAACGATCCCACGCTGCCAGCGGGTGTCTTCGGGCCGGATCTGATGCAAGTGTCGGCACGCTTCAATCGACGTGACTTGCTGGATCACATTTTGAATCCGTCCAAGTTCATCGACGAAAAGTTCCGCTATGTGACAGTCAAAACGAGTGATGGGAAGACCATCACTGGCAGTCTGGAGAGCGAAGACGATGAACGCGTCGTGCTGCGGCCGAATCCGCTCGCGCCGGAAAAGAGCGAGATCGCGAAGGCGATGATCAAGGAACGCACGATCTCCGAAATTTCACCCATGCCCGCCGGTTTGCTCAATTCGCTGAAGGCGGAACAGATTCTCGACCTACTGGCGTGGTTTGAGACGATGAAGTAGCCTTGAACCAGCAAAAGACCCCGTGTAGCCACTTCGCCATGAACGACGACGATCTCAATCACCTCCTCAAACGCGCCGCTTCTGTCTTGCCAGCGTCGCTGCCTGCGTCGCTGGAAAGCACCGTCATGGCGCGGGTGCGCACCGACGATGGCCGGGCGAAGCGCTGGCGCTCTTTTGTGCAATGGCTGCTGATCCTGGCCGGTGTTTGCGGTGTTCTTATCGCTGGAATGATTGGATGGACACTGGCCACGCGTGACACGACGCACACGACGCCACCCACGATGAATCTGTTTCACGAAGGGTTGCCGAAATGACCTCGCGCGTGAAATGGATGCTGATTTCGATGGGCTTCTCCGCTCTTCTGGCGGGAGGAACGGCCTTATTCGTGACCGATTGGGCGCTGCATCGGCATGGGGAAGGGCATGCGCATGATCATGTGGAGACAGATTTTCACGCCTGGATGCATGAGCACCTCGACATCACGCCGGAGCAACATGAAAAACTGGAACCGATAGAGGCGGAGTTTGAGCAGCAACGCGTGCGACTCAGGAACGAAATCCGTACAGCGGGTCTGGAAGTGGCCGCGACGATAGCGGAGTCCCATTTAAACGATACGAAGCTGAAATCAGCGCTGGAGCGACTGAACAAGGCCCAAGGTGAATTGCAGCGCATGACGCTGGATCACTTCTTTGCCATGAAGCGCTACCTGCGACCAGCGCAGGCGAAAAAACTTTTGGAGTGGACGCATGACAGCCTTACCCGCGAGCCTTGATCTCCTGCTGACGGAGTCCGATGCTGCGACGCTGGAAGGCGTGGAGCAGCAGAAGGTCCGTGCTGCACAGGCGGGGGACATGGCGGCGTTTGAATGGCTGGTGCAGCAGCATGAAGAGCGCTTATTCGGCTTCTGCTGCCGCTGGCTGCGCTGTAACGAGGATGCACGTGAGGTCTGCCAAGACATGTTTGTTCGTGCGTGGCAGGCGCTGCCGGAGTTTGAGGGACGTGCAAAGTTTTCGCGCTGGCTGTATCAAATCGCACTGAATTTGTGCCGGGATCGTTTGAAATCACGTTCTTCGCGTCAGCGTGAGAACACGATCGCACTCGATGATGTCGAAGATTCGCCGCCATGCCCGCAAAACTCACCAGACGCGAGTGCGGAGCTGAAAAGTGACATCCAAAAGCTGGATCGTGGGCTGGCCGTGCTCCCGGAGAAATTGCGTGCCGTGCTCATGCTGACCACAATGGAAGGCCTGAGCCACGAGGAGTGCGCCGAAGTGCTCAACTGCTCCGTGCGTGGCGTTGAAGGCCGTCTTTACCGGGCGCGGCAGATGTTGCTGCAATGGTGGAACGAAGAGAGGTGATTCTGCGGCTGATACTGGTTTTAATGCCATTTTGTGGGATGTCGGAATGGATGTCGTCTTGAGGAGGTGACAACCGCACACCACGCATGCTGAGCCGACGCTTCCTTCCCCTTTTCATCACCGCCTTGCTTCTACCAGGCTTCATTCAGGCTCAGACCCCATTGAAAACTGAGGAACTGCCAACGGAACTGGGTGAAATCATCATTGAGGGCAAAGCAGAGAGCCTCATCGGCATCGCCACCTCCGCTTCTAAGGGGCAGACGAGCATGAAGGAACTGCTGGCGCGGCCATTTTCACGGCGCGGAGAGCTGCTGGAGAGCATCCCCGGCTTCATCGCCACGCAGCACAGCGGTGATGGTAAAGCGAACCAGTATTTTCTGCGCGGCATGAACCTCGACCACGGCACCGACTTTGGGATCTACGTCGATGGCATGCCCGTGAACCTGCGCAACCATGCGCATGGTCAGGGGTATGCGGACACGAACTTCGTCATCCCTGAACTCGTCGGCGAACTGGAGTATTGGAAGGGCAATTACTTCGCCCAGCATGGTGATTTGAGCTCCACGGGTGCCGCACGCTTCAAACTGCTGGATGCGCTGCCGCAGGGCATTCTTTCCACCACCTGGGGCGAATATGAGTACTCACGCACGCTCATTGCAGACACGATCCAGGCCGGTGCGGGCCAACTCACCGTGGCGCTGGAGCATCAGTTCTACAACGGCCCGTGGGATCTGAAGTCGGACGCCACGCGGTGGAACGGCTTCCTGCGTTGGCACTGGGAGGATGGCACGGATAAGATCAACGTGACCTTCATGGGCTACAAAGGCGACTGGATGTCCACCGATCAGGTGCCGCAGCGTGCCATCGACACCGGCCTCATCGGGCGCTACGGTAACCTCGATCCGACCGACGGTGGCAATTCGCAGCGCCATAGCCTCTCCTTCGACTGGGTGCGCAACGAAGGCCGCACCACCACGCGAGCCAGCGCTTACGCTGGCTATTACGACCTCGACCTGTTTTCCAACTTTACCTTCTTCAAAGACAACGCCGCACCCGTGGGCGATCAGTTCGAACAACGTGACCACCGCTGGTTTTTCGGCGCCGAACTAGCGCGGGACTGGCATTTCGATGCCTTGGGCCAGGAGCAGCGCATCACCATCGGCATGCAGTTGCGCACGGATGTCATCACCGGCTTGGGCCTGTACAACACCACCCAGCGCCAGCGCTGGAAAACCATCCGCGAGGACGATATCACGCAGTCGTCTTACGGGCTGTTTGCGGAGCTGGAGTTCAAGCCCACAACGTGGCTACGCATCATTCCGGGAGTGCGCGGGGATTTGTTGCAGTTCAATGTGCAGAACAGCACGCTGCCGGAGAATGCAGGATCGCTTTCCAAAGGCCTCGTGAGTCCAAAGCTCAGCATGGTGTTTGGCCCGTGGGCCAAAACGGAGTTCTACCTCAATGGCGGCATGGGCTTTCACAGCAACGACGCCCGCGGCGTGAACATCGTCACCGATCCTGCGACCGGTGGCCCGGCGGGTCGCGTTGATCCACTCGTGCGCACCTACGGCCTCGAGTTTGGCATCCGCAATGAGTCCATCCCGAAGCTGGTAAACACACTTTCCTTCTGGTTCATGCGCAGCGACTCGGAGCTGATCTACGTCGGCGACGCCGGTGGCAGCGAACCCGGTCCCGCATCGATGCGCAAGGGCATCGAACTCGCCAGCTACTGGCGACCCGAGGAATGGGTCATGTTTGATCTCGAGGCGACGGTGACGGACGCCTACCTGCGTGCTGATGATCCGCCCGATCAGAACATCCCGAATTCCCTACCCTACACGTTCAATGCCGGTCTCACGCTCGGCGGTGCGGAGGGCTTCTTCGGCTCTGTGCGCGGCCGTTACTTCGGCCCGAGTCCGCTGAATGAAACAAACGATGTCAAAGCGCGGGAAACTTTCCAAATGAACGCCCGCGTTGGCTACCGGCGCAAGAGCTGGGAGATCGCCGTGGACTGCCTCAATCTCATCAACCGCAGCGACAACGACATCACCTACTTCTACGACTCCCTGCTTCCAGGTGAAGTCGGGCCTCCTGTGGACGACAAAAGCATCCACCCGATCGAACCGCGCATGTTCCGTGTGTCGATGACGTGGCGCTTCTGATTCGACCCAGATTCATTTCTTGATTGCTCTGACACCCCTTTCACGCTTGAATATCTTCATGTTCGCTGCGGCACGATGGTTGATGGTGTTTGCCCTGATGGTTTCCATCGGGCTGCACACCGTCGTCATCCAATCGACCGCTTGGGCCAGCATGCTGATCACTTACAGCATGCAGAACGGCTCCGTGTCACAGGCAGTAGCTGAAACCTTTGATGGTGAGCATCCCTGCGCGTTGTGCCAGCTTGCCAAAAAAACCGAGAGCAACCCGGCGGACCAGAAGCAGGCGCCCCAAACCGACGGCAAGATCAAAGTGCATCTCATTGCGGATGCTGTTCCTGCCATCGTCATCAGCGCTCCACCTTCGCGTGTTTTTCCTGTTCGCACGGAAGTGCGAGCTGCCGTGTTGTCCCATTCACCGGACACACCACCGCCCCGGCGGACGCTGGCCTGAGGTTCAACGAACGCTGCAGTGAAAAGCAGCGGCGCTTTGTTTTGCGCCCGGCCATTCCTCACAGCGGCAGCATCGTGCAGCAGGCATACGGGCCTGCAGAAATAATCACATGACTGCCGTCGAGGCCCTTTCTGGTGAGCAGAGTTCGAGGCGCAAGCCTCGTTTCACTAGACGCCTTCGTCCGGCCGTTTTCCGGGCGGGGGCGATAATTTCCTGTCTGCTGTGCGAACAGCGGATTTGAAAACGCAACACACACACCATACCCGACAACATACCCATGAAGAAAACAGCACTCGCCCTCCTGTTCGTCGCCATCGGCCTCG
>CANIZT010000322.1 GCA_947471905.1 Verrucomicrobiaceae bacterium | reverse complement strand
CTAGATCTCTGCCTTCAGGCTTTCCTCAACGCTGACCCCGAAGCCGCCACTGCCGCCCGCCTACTGGACAAAGAACTCGATGCCGCCGAAAAAGACCTCGACCGCGAACTGATCGCCGTCATGGAGTCGCATCACTCCGGCCTGGAAGGTTACATCCATCTCATCTTCGTCGCCCGCTTCCTTGAACGCGTCGGCGACCACGCTAAAAACATCTGCGAAGACACCATCTTCATCGAGCGCGCCGAAGACATCCGCTTCAGCAAGAACAAGCGTGAAGAAGCTTCTGTGGCGGCAGTGATTTGAAAAAAATCACAAATCGCCTATCCTCCCGGCATGATCCCGATGCGCGACATCCAACGCTACTGCGACGGCATTGCCGCCGCGTTCAAGCCGCAGCGCATCATCCTGTTCGGCTCCTACGCCTATGGCAAGCCCACGGCGGACTCGGATGTGGATGTGATGGTGGTAATGCCGAAGAAACGGTATCGGCGTGACCTCGACACCCGCGTGCGCAGAAAAGTTCCCGCTGGTTTCGCGGTGGATGTGCTGGTGGAGCCGGATGACAAACTGAAGCAGCGCATCGCCGACCGCGAGAGCTTCATTCTCGACATCACCGAGAAAGGCAGGGTCATGTATGAAGGCAGCCACGCGTGAATGGATCAAGAAGGCCGAGTCGGACTACCAACTGGCCGTCTCCTGATGCGTCGACGCAAACCACCGGTGCGGGATCAAGCCTGTTTTCTGTTTCAGCAGGCGTCTGAGAAATACCTCAAGGCCCGGCTGGAGGAGGCGGGTGCGCATGTGCCCAAGATTCATGATCTTGAGCAGTTGATCCAGTTGCTGGCCCCCATCGAGCCGCTGTGGACGGCGCTCACTGCCGCCGCGCAGCATCTCACGCGCTATGCGGTGCGCTTCCGCTATCCCGGCTACGTGGCGACTGCACAAGAAATGAAGGCCGCCCACCAGGATGCCAAAGCGATCCGGCAGGAGGCACGGCTGGCGCTGGGGGTATAAGAGAAGGGCGGACGGTATTCCGCACTGTTGTCATCCCCGGCGCATGCCATAGTCTGCGCCCGTTCATGTCACTCAACCTCCAAGGCTTTCCCTGGCGCTTCGCTGTCTATTTCATCGCCGCGTGTTATCTCTTGGCTGACCTTTATGCCTGCAAAGGTCCGCTGCATGCCAAGTTGATAGAGGGCAGGGGATCACTTCTCGTACCATTTGGGGGTAGCTATGTTGCGGAAGTGCACGGACGGCCCATCACCGGCCTGGAACTGGCGGAAGCCCTGCGCGCTTATCTTTGGACCCGCAATGAATCCTGGGCCGCACTCACTGCCGGGGCGCGCCAGCAAGCCCGCTCGCTCGTGCTTGAGTCGATCGTCAACGATCGCCTCATTCGTGCGCATCGTCTCATGGACGGCCACAACGCCATCGTCTCGGTCGCTGCGGCTCGCCGCGAGTCCGACATGATGCGCCGTCAGTTCGCTAATGCCGCTGAATATCCCCAGCGCCTCGCCGCCCAGCAGCAGACGCAGAAGTCGCTCGACGCCGCGATTCGGGATGCGCATCTCGACGAGAAATGGATCGCCGAAAAAATCGCCCATCGCACCGCTGAAGTGACCGACAAGCATGTGCGTGCCTGGTATGACGAGTTCAAGGAGTCACTGCGCATTCCGCAGGCACACCATGCCGCGCACATCTTCCTCACGCGCCACGACAAAACCAAGCCCGACCGCGAAGCGGAGATCCGCGAGATTCACCGCCAACTCATCGCGAAGGAGAAAACCTTCGCCGCACTCGCCGCCAAGCACTCCGATGACGACCGCAGCAAGGTGGTCGGCGGTGATCTCGGCTGGTTCACCCGCGAACGCATGCCGGAGGATTTCATCGCCGCCGTGGAGAAGCTGAAGATCGGCCAGTTCAGTGATCCCGTGCCGACGAAACTCGGCTGGCACCTTATCATCGTCATGGAACGCCATGAATCTCGCCTTCCGACCTTGGAAGAGGCCAAAGATGAAATCGTCGCACGTCTCACCAGTCAGCGCCGCGAAGAAGCGGTGAAGAGCTTGATCGCTGAACTGCGCCTGATAGCCGGGAAATCACTGATTTATCATTCGCCGGTCATTGACCGCGCCGAACCTGCGCCCTAAATGCCGCGCATGAAACCCAACGTTGGAGTACTCGGTCTCGGCATCATCGGCAGTCGTGTGGCAGACAATCTGCGCAAGGCGGGCCACGAAGTTTTTGTCTGGAGTCGCAGTGCCCGACCTGTACCGAACTTCCTTGCCTCGCCACGCGAAGTCGCTGAAGCCGCAGGCATCATCCAAATCTTCGTGCGTGACAGCGTCGCGCTGCTGGAGGCCCTCAACGACATGCTGCCCGCGCTCAAAGCCGGTCATCTCATCATGAACCACGCCACCGTGAGCAAAAAGGCCACGCTGGAGGCCGCAAAGCTTGTCGAAAGCACGGGAGCCGCGTTTCTCGATGCGCCCTTCACCGGTAGCAAGATGGCCGCGCAGAATGGCAAACTCTGCTACTACATCGGCGGCAGTGATTTGATGCTCGAACGCGCCAAACCCATCCTTGAAGCCAGTTCAGCCAAGATTCTGCCGCTCGGCGGTGTGGGCGATGCCATGGTGCTCAAGATCGTCACCAACCTCGTCTCCGCCGTCATCGTCGAAGCCGTCGCCGAAGCTGCCGCGATCACGAAAGCCAATGGCATCCCGCTCGAACGATTGCACGAAGCCTTGGAGTCGAACGCCAACTACTCCACGCTCATTGGCATGAAGCTGCCCGCCATCATCAAGAGCGACTTCGAGGCGCACTTCAGCCTGCGCAACATGCTCAAGGATGCTGACTTCGCCCGCGAACTCGCCACCGAGGCCAAACTGAACGTTCCCGCCATCGACTGCACCGCCGCCGCCATGCGTTCCGGAGTTGAGGCCGGCAAAGGCGATCTCGATTTCAGCGTGATCGGTGATCGCTGAAATTAGCGGGCGCGAGTTCACCTGCTTCAGGGCGTCTTCAATGGAGAGCAGATGGATATTCATGGGTTCTCGACGCAGACTGAGTGGTCATCGCTGCGCATGCAACCTGACATGCGGCATGACGCCAATAACCGCACAGCGTTCGCTAGCATATGGGGTGAACAACCCATTTCATGCCCTGAGTTGCTGCGTTTAGCTGTGGCATGGAAACCGCCACACCCACGCTCAAAACCATTCTCGTTGCCGTGGACTTCTCCACGGGATCACGCACCGCGCTCGAACAGGCGGCACGCCTTGCCGGCCTGAACGGCGCGAAACTGCAGGTGCTGCATGTCGTGGATGCTGCCGCCGTCGCGGCGTTGGCGGACAGCCGTGAAGAAAACTATGAAACCCATGCGAAGCTGGCGACCGAGGGTGCCAGCACTGCGTTGACGCGCTGGATGGCGCAATCCACCGCTCCGGCCGATTACGACGTCACGATTGCGATTGGCAATCCGCTGCATGAGATCCTCGAGCATGCCTGCACACTGAAGGCGGATTTGCTCGTCGCCGGGATCGCCGGGGCAGGGGAGATGCCCGCCGGTGCCGGGTCTATCTCCAGCAAGCTGGCGCGCAAGGTGCAGACCCCGGTGCTGCTGGTGCGGACGAATCATCCGCAGGCGTTTCGGAAGATCGTCGCCTGCATTGACTTCTCTGCGACTTCGCGTGCGGTGGCGGAGCAGGCACGGCGTATCGCCAGTAAGGATGGCTCATTGGTGGACTTTCTGCATGTCTGGCAGGAACCCTGGGCGGCCATGGCCTACCCGACGCCCTTTGCGGATACCGGCGTGCCAGCGGCAGTGCCCACGCCCGAAGAGCGCGAAACCTACATGCAGGAAATCCGCAACGAACTGCATGGGTTCGTGCGCCATGCCGCGCAGGGCATTGATGCCACGGAAGTGCTCCACGAGTCGTTCAGCCACGGCAATGGCATCGTCGCACATGCGCAGGAGTCCCAGGCGGACTTGATCGTCGTCGGTGGCAAGGGCCGCACGAATCTGCGCTACGTCCTGCTGGGATCGACGGCAGAGCGGTTGCTGACGCGGCTGCCCTGCTCGCTGCTTGTGGTGAAACTCCCCGTGGAAAACCTATGATCATGAAAACCATCGTTGCCCTGGTCGATCTCTCCGACCTCACCTTCAAAGTCCTCAAGCAGGCGCATGCGCTTGCCACCGCTTTCAACAGCGAGGTCATCATCCTGCATGTGGTGGCGAAGGTGCCCGTCGTCGTTGACGTCGGCCTGATCTCGCCCGTGATCATGCAGGAGCCCAAACCGGCAGCGGTTCAGCAGCATTACGCGCAGCTTCTGGAGATGCGCGACTCACTGATCAAGTTCGGCGTGCGTGCCTCCGTCCAGCAACTGGAAGGGGCCAGCGTGGATACGGTGCTCGCAGAGACCCGAAGACAGCATGCTGATCTGATCATTCTCGGCTCGCATCACCACAGCACGATTTACAATCTGCTCGTCGGCAGCGTCACGAGTGATGTCTTGAAACACGCTCATTGCCCGGTGCTCGTCGTTCCGAGCGATACGGATGCACCGGAGAAGAAGTCATAGAAACGGCACGTTCATCCGCTGCCAGCCGGTAGATTGCAAGGGGGCGCGGACACTCCTGTCCGCTGTTGGAAAAGAAGCAGCGGACAAAGTGTCCGCGCTCCTCTCTGCCGCAGCGTCGTGATCTCCGGCAGTACGACAGACACTCCTGTCTGTCGATCCCCAGCGCTCTCGCAATACCCGACAGACAGGAGTGTCTGTCGTACCTCACCTTCTCAGCGCCGTGATCAGCTCATCGAGCTTGCTGGCAATCGCCTGCACCTCACCCACAGTCGGCGGATCGCTCACGGTCATGGCCAAGGTGTTCACGGCATTGCTGTTGTTACTGGTGCCATTGATCGCGCTGTTGAGCTGCATGTTGGTCACCTCACCGGGCGCACCTTGCGGACCGCTGCTGCCATCGTTGCCATTGAAACCACGTGGGATGCCAAACTGAAAGCGCACATTGCTGCCGTCGAAGTGGCTTTGCACCGTCGCGTTGTCGCCAGGGTTCAGCGTCGTCACACTGTCCACGATGGCATTGGCAAACGGCGGCCCCTGCGGCCCCGGTCCGCCTTGCGCACCCGTGCCACCATCGT
>CANIZT010000321.1 GCA_947471905.1 Verrucomicrobiaceae bacterium | reverse complement strand
TGGTCACGACGTTGAATTCCATCGGCTTCGCCGCCGCGCCGCCGACGTTCACGGGGAAGTGCGCGAACTTCACGCCTGCCTTCGCCGACACGGCGGGGAAATAGAAGTGATACTCAAAGGTCTGCGTCGTGTAAGGCTCCAGGCGCACTTGCTTGGAGTTGGTGGCCTTACTGCCGAGCACCGGAAGAGCGCCCTGCGGGACCTGCAGCAGCACCACAGCCTTCACTGGGCTGCTGGTGGGATTCGTCACGACGATGTTCGCGCCATACGTCGCGCCGGTGAGGAACTCGGTGCTGACGTATTTTTCGAACTTCTCGTTCCCTTCCTGCCGGTAGCGGTCGCTCTGGCGGAAGAAGCTCTGTGAGACGAGAAGCTGGCCCTGCGCAATGTTTTCGCCTGCGGCAGGTTTGATCTCCTTGTGATACACGATGCACGGCCCGCCTGCGGTGAAGGTGAACTGGCCGTTGTCAGCCTTCGTGGTGTGCTTTGCGGCTTCAAACGGCAAATCAAGCACCGCGAGCGCGAGCATCATCTCGGTGAAGTTGCTGCTGGCTTCAGCGACATTCGATGAAACGAAGCCGTTCTTCGATCCAGCAGCCACCCAGGCCGCGTAATCACGCCAGAAGGCGTTCACGGTGACGAGTTCGGCGTTCTGCTCGTTGATGCGCAGCTTGTAGTAGTTGTTCTCCGCCCATTCTTTGGTCGAGCCGAGCTGGCGGAAGAGAATGCGCACAGCGGCGCGGTTGTCGGCGGCGGTGGTGTAGCCGAAGTAAGCCAAGGTGCCGCCACTGATGACCGTGGCACCAGTGTAGGTGTTCGCGCCGCTCAAGGTCAAGTTACCTGCGCCGGATTTGGCGAGCGCCTGTTCTCTCTCCATTCCCAGCTCTTGAAGTTCTTTTCGGCCGGCCTGGCGGTCTCCATCTGAGTCCTTCCTGTCTTTAAAGCTACTCAACTCACTCGCGGTCAGGGAGCGGCGCAGGCTTGAACTGGAGCTGTTACCGCCCATTCCCATGCCTTTGTCAAAACCGCCGCCGCCTGCGGGAGCGTTGGCGGCAAAACTATCCATCGGGGCCGCAGGCGCTGCTGCGGGCATAGGTGACATTGGCATTGGCGGTGGTGCAGCAGCGGCTTGTTCTTTTGCTTTCTCCAAATCGCCAAGCGCACCAAGCTTGCCGTCCTCCATCGCTCTTCCCCGCAGCGCGGTTTCAAACAAGCGGTCCGCTTCCTCAGGATTCGGCGGGATCATTTCCCAGAGCTCACGCACATGCCGCGCAGCATTCGGCGCTTCGTTTTCGAGGCGTGAGCCAAGCAAGATGCGCTCGACGATGTTGAGGCGGGCATAGGCCCAGGGTTCGAGGTATTTGGTGAGATCAAGGCCGAGCAGATATTCGTCCATGAAGGTCTTGTCCTTCTTGTGGGCGAGGTAGGGGGCGATGACCTTGTCGAAGAAGGGCTTGTCCTTGCGCTGGAGCAAGAAGTTCAGCTCGTGGCAGGCGAACTCGCCGTATTTAACGAGCTTTTCAGCCTCGGTGAGTTTGGGCCAGTTCAGGATGAAGGCGAACTCGGCGAGGTAACCGTTGCCGCTGAGCGTGGTGAAGAGGCTGTGGACGCCGCTGAGCGTGTCGTAGGTTTCAAGTTCGCTGGTGAGGATGTCGGCTAGCGTGAGCGTCTTGCCGGTGTCGAGCACGGTGATCTCCTTCTTCTGCGTGAAGGGCTTCACGGGATCGAGATTTCGCACGAGACGCTGGTCGGCGAACTTCGTCGGCACCTCCGGTAGCGTAAGCGTGCGCCACGAGGCGTTTTGCAGATCTTCGGCGTAGATCTGAACGTGCTGACGGTCGCCGAGCGCTTTGCGCTCGATGCGGACGATGCCGTTTTTGTCGGGCACGAGGTTGTAGATGACCGGTGCGGTTGCCGCGATGAAATCGAGGTTCGTGCCGCCTTGCGGGCCGGCTTGTTCCTTGGCTTTCTTCGCGGGCATCGCCTGGCTGGTGGTGACTGCGCCGGCAGCACCACCACGAGTCATGCTGGAGGCTTCACCGGCTTGCTGATGGAGTTCTTCGAGATCGGTGCTGCGGATTTCCCATGGGTTGAGCAAGAGACCTGGACGCGTAAGCATGTTGCCGGGGAAGAGCTTCGCGTAGCGGCGTTCGAGGATGTAGCGGTATTCATCGCCGATCTCGCGTCCGGCGGAGTAGAGGTTCGGATTGTGCGCTGGCGTGCCGGAAGCTGCGCCGAATCGCGTGAAGCCACCGAGACCACCAAAGAGGCCAATGCTGGGATCGAAACGCGATGCTGCGACATGGACGCGCGTAAACGGACTGCTGTGGGCGAGATTGACGGTGATGAAGTCTCCATCTTCGGCGACATCGACGATGTGCAGTGGCGAGTTGCCTTTGAGTTCGAGCTGGCGGTGCTTGCCGAGCGCCCAGCCGCCGATGACCTCGCCTTGGGTGACTTTGAGGGTGATGAGCGGCTGGTCGGGGATTTGCAGAGAGTAGTCCCCGGCCTTTAGGCCGTTCAGCGTGATGAAGCCTGCCTCCGCTTTGATCGCTGCGGCGTGATCTGTGGTGAAGGTTCCCGCTGACTGTGAGAGGAGCGAGACGGGCTGAAGTCCGAAACCACTCTTCGGAATGCGGATCACTTCGCCTTCGGTGGCGTGAATCGTCGTTGAGAGTGTTGTATCGGCGTCTTCGAGGGGCCAGAGCGTTTGTCGGCCATTCGGAATCTTGGCGGCGACGGATTCGATGTTGTCGAGTTTGCCGAGTGCCACGCGGCCTTTGTCGTCGGTGCGCAGCGGGATGACTTGGGAGCGGTTGAACTCGCGATGCTTGAAGGTGAAGAGAATTTGTTGGTCGGCGACGGGCTCGCCGTTTTTGCCGAGGAGTTCGAAGGTGCGCTGGCTGTCGAAGGTGCTGAGGTGGCCGTCGTTGACGGCTTCGGTCTTGTCGATGCCGTTGAGGGTCCAGGTGTGGCTGGCGGTGAGGTCTTTTTTCGTGCCGCCAGCGCTGAGGACATCGACTTTGGCACTGAAGGCGACGGTGAGTGATGCGAGACGCTCGGGCACGGTGAGTGTGTGCGTGAGGACGCTGCCGGCGCTGAGTTTGAGATCTTTGACTTCGCGAGTAGTGGAGATGCCATCATGCGTGGTGCTGGTGATAGTCAGCTTTGGCTCGGTGAGCAGTTCGGGGGCGAGATGGGTCTCGCCGAGCATCAAGGCGGTGCGGACGGCGAGCGTGGCCTCGCGGCGAGCAAGGAGTTGTTCGCGTTCGATGTGGAACTGCGCGTCGAGACGGTATTCCTCGGCGTGGTGCGTGAATTGCGTGAGCGTGGCGAAGGTGCCTGCGGCGTGGCCGATTATGAGGTTCTTCGTGCCGGGCTGATTGGTGAACGGAATGGCGATGCGGCCGAGTTTTTCATCGACAGTGAATTTGCGGCCTTCAAACCAAGCGACGGCGTCTTTGACGGGTTTGTTGGCTTCGTCGAGCACGAGGATCAAATCGCCTGCGGGGCCGGTTTGTTGAAGCGTGTGGTATTGGCCGGTGCGGATGAGGGCCCGGCTGCTACGGCCACCGCCGATGAATTCGATGATCCAGGCTCCGCGTTTGCCTTTGAGGTCGGGGAACTGGAATTTCTGCCGAGTACGACCGAATGGGCCGCCGTCGAAGGCGTGCGTCTGCTCGCTGTTGGCGACGAGGCCATCAAGGTTGAGGTCGGTGTTGAGCTGGCGCTGCTGAGTTTGGAAGAAATTCAGCGTGTTGAGCTCGAAGATCTTCACGATGAGCTTTGGCGTGTTTTTGACGATGACGTCAAAGGCGATGTCATCGCCGGGCAGGAACTGTGGGACGTTGGTGGCGGGGAATTCGATGTCCACGCGGTCTTTGAGCTGCTGAAACTCGGTGGGCGTGATGAGCGAGGCCCAGCGCTCGGGATTGCCGATGCCATTCGTGATGAGTGCCTCGGCGAGGATGGGCTTGAGCCAATCATCAAGCACGAAGAGCGTCCAAGGTGCTAGGAGTGATGGAGCGGTGGATTCTGGCTTTGCCGTGGTGGCGAAGAGGTGGAGGAAGTAGTCGCGGACGAGGGCTTCATCGTTGCCGATGGGCGGGGAATTCAGCAACGGCTCACTCAGGTCGGCATTGAGTTCAGACCAAGTGCTGCCGTCAATGTTGTTGCGCATGCGCTCGCTGATATAGCCGAGTTGGCGTGGGAGCTTGAGGTAGCTGAGGAAGCGCTCGGCATCATAGACGCCCTTTTTGCGGTCGTGATCGAGGCGGAGGTAGAGGATGCGGGCCTTGATCGTGTTTTGCGAAGGCGGCAGTGTTTGAGCGAAGGCGTGGACGCGATCCAGCCAGGCCTCGCGCTCGGCGTCGTCGAATTCGAGGCTCACATCGGCGCTGGGGGCGAGTTTGCGCAGGTAGGTGTGAACGAAGGCGGTGTTGGCGAGGTTTTCGTTTTTGAGTTCATCGAGCTGGGTGAGTAAAAGAGCGCGGTGGATGGGCATGTCACCGAAGGTGCGGCCTTGTTGGGACTGGAGGTCGGCGCGGATGGCTGCGACGAGGTTCGGCACATCAGGACGCTGGAGCTTGCTCAGGACGCTGCGGCTTTGGTCTGGCGTGAGGGGCACTTGATCACGGATGAGGGCGGCGAGCGCATCCTGAGAGAGGGATTGAAGGCCGCGGTCGTTGTTGAGCGCATCGCGCAGGAAGACCTCGCGCGCGATTTTGGCGGGATCAAGCGTGGTGGGGAGATCTGGCTTTGCATCCGGCACCTCACGCTGATGATCGTGGCGGATACCGAGGCGCTCGATGAGGTATTTGAGGGTGACGAGCGGCTCCTTTTCGTAATTGATGATAGCTTCGCGGTTTTCGATGATGCGACGCTGGTCGTTTTCATCGGGCATGCGCTTGCGCCATTGGTTGAGGATGTCATTGAGCTTCGCGGTGTCGCGGATGTTTTGATAATGGAGGGCGTGGAAGAAATAATACTCCTGCGAGCCGGGGACGAGCTCACCGAGGGCTTTTTCACGATCCGCGGCGAGGGCGAAGCGCTCGATGAAGCCGATTTCGTTTTCGGCGAGGGCGGAAGCCGAGAGGAGGGCGAGACAGAGAAGCGTTTTCATGGCCTGAGGGTGGGTTGGATGGGAATGATGCGACGAGCATCAC
>CANIZT010000320.1 GCA_947471905.1 Verrucomicrobiaceae bacterium | reverse complement strand
GCTCCAGGCTCATGCGCCAGGTTTCATCAACCTCCAGCAGGCACACGATGTCGGCATCCGCTTTTAACGCATGCTCGATGGCGGCGACGTGGTTCTCGTTGTCGGTCATGACATTGAAGGTCATCAACCGCAGCGGCTTTTGCGTCTTTGTTTCCACTGTTTCAGCAGTCTGATGGAAAGCGTGAACGATCTGCGCATTCCAGAGGAGCGATATCAGCGAGATGATCACCAGCAAGGTGCGGCGGCGGAACAATGCAAACAGCACCACCACCGCGCATACGACGATGTATTGCAGCCGAAAGTGCGACAGCAGATCAAACACCCAGCCACAGCGTCCCAGGCTGCCCAGCCAAGTGCCAGTAAGCGCCAGAAAAGCCACGACCTCGCATATTCCGCCAAATGAGACGGATTTTTTCCATAGCGAAGGCTTGTCGGCAGGCGGCTCGGCGTCACTCATCGGCATTGTTTGTGATCATGGCTTGGTCTGGCTTGCTTGCACCTTCTTCTTGCGCTGAGATGAGCGCCGTTCATGGATGATGCATGGGTAAACTTCAAGATAAGATCGCAGTCGTCACCGGAGCCGGACGCGGCATCGGCAAAGCCATCGCCGAAGCCTTCGCTGCCGAAGGCGCGAAAGTCGCCGTCGTCAGCCGCACACAGGCCAACGCCCAAAGCGCCGCCGATGCCATCAACGCCGCGCATCCCAGCGCCGCCAATGCCTACGCGCTCGATGTGGCCGATGGTCCCGCCTGCGCCGAGGTCGGGAAGCAGATTCTCGCCGATTTCGATCATGTGGACATCCTCGTGAACAACGCCGGCGTCACCAAGGACGGACTGCTCCTGCGCATGAGCGAGGAAGACTGGGACATCGTGCTCGACACCAACCTCAAAGGAGCCTTCAACATGGTCAAAGCCGTGCAGCGCAGCATGCTCAAGCAAAAGGGTGCCCGCATCATCAACATCAGCTCCGTCATCGGTCTCATCGGCAACGCCGGTCAGGCCAACTACGCCGCCAGCAAAGCCGGCCTCATTGGCTTCACCAAATCACTCGCCCGTGAGTTCGCCGGTCGTGGCGTCACCGC
Organism: Verrucomicrobiaceae bacterium; assembly: GCA_947471905.1. GTDB lineage: Bacteria > Verrucomicrobiota > Verrucomicrobiia > Verrucomicrobiales > Verrucomicrobiaceae > Prosthecobacter. Next base: position 4,087 of record CANIZT010000320.1, on the reverse strand, counting down.
CAACTGCATCTGCCCCGGCTTCATCGCCACCGACATGACGCACGTGCTCAATGATCAAGTGAAGGAGGAGATCCTCAAAAAGATCCCCCTCGGCGACCTCGGTGCCGCCGAAGACATCGCCGAAGCGGCTCTTTACCTCGCCAGCCCCGCCGCACGTTATGTGACGGGTCAGGTGCTCGCCGTCGATGGTGGCATGGTGATGTAGCTCTTAGATGCTCGATTCTGGATCTGATATCCAGAATCGATCATGAAGGATCGAGAAACAGCATCCCAAGAATGCTCATCGCATTGAAGATCGCATGCAGCAGCATCGGCACCAGCAGGCAGCCGGTGATCTCATAGGCGAGGCAGAACAGCACTGCGAGCATCCACAGTGGCAGCAGACTACCGACGTGCATGTGGATGACGGCGAACATGAGCGAGGAACTCAGTGCCGCGAACGGCGCATCTGTGTACCGCTTCAACACACCGTACACAAACCCACGAAAGAGAATTTCCTCTGCCAATGGAGCGATCACCACGGCAGCGATGATTACGAGAATCTTGAAGGTAATACTGCCGGATTCTTGAAATGCCTTCACGGTTTCCTGCGGTTCAAGTTCAGGCCAGATGTCCTTCAGCCAGTTCACCGTGGCGGCGGAAACAAGGTTCACTGAAATCAAGGTGATCACGGCAAACATCAAGACGACTAGCCCTAACGAACGCCAGTGCATGTGTTGCAGACCAAACAGCTCCGCCGGATTCAACCCACGCAAGCGGTGCAGATAAACCAACAGCCCGGCACACACGATGAGATTGAAGGACATACTGACCACCAGAGTCCCTTCTTTGGCCGCACCCGCTTCTCCGCTGCTCGGAACTTCCATGGCCATGATGAAAAACAAACCCAAGCCCGCCAGCAATAGCAAATCCGGCGCTGCATACGAACGCGATAGCACCTGCCCCTCTTGATTCCACGACACCTCGGGCCGCCATTGCCGCATCATGCGATAGCCAACCAATGCCAGCACCGTGGCAATGCTGACAAACACCGAGAGGTCACGCAAAACCCCGACTGTGGGCACATCCAGCATGTTCAGCGGGCGTAACTTGGCGGCAGGAAGTAAGGCACACCCGGTTGCAGTTTCGGCAGCAGCCCACTGCTGAGATCAAACTGCACTTTCGCCGGATGCTGCGCCGCTTTGGCCGAAGCCATGCCGAACGCATCAAACAGGCTCACCTCATGTCGATACTTCACCACTCCTGCATTCGCTGCCAAGCCAAGCTCACGCGCCAGCGCATAGGCGTCTTCGACGTAGCCGATTTGATCAACCAGCTTCGCATCGAGTGCTTCACGCCCCGTAACCACGCGGCCATCCGCCACGTTTTTGAGCTTATCTTTCGGCACACCACGTGCCTCTGAAACAATGCCGAGGAATCGCTCATACATTTGCTTCACCAGGTTCTGCACATACGCCTTTTCATCTTCGCGCATCGGTCGCGCACCGCTCAGCGAGTCTTTGAAAGCTCCACTAGTGAAAGTCGTCATGCTCAGGCCCACCTTGCCAAACAGTTCACTGTAATTCATCGTCTCAATAATCACGCCGATGCTCGCGGTCAGCGTTGTCTCACTCGCCACGATCTTCGTCGCACCACAGGCAACGTAATAACCGCCCGAGGCCGCCATCGAATCCATGTAAACAACGATCGGCTTCACCTTCGACGCTTTCTTGACTGCGTTGTAGATGATGTCTGAAGCCGTCACCTCGCCGCCGGGCGAATTGATGCGCAGCACGATAGCTTTCACCTTTTTATCCGCCACCGCTTGCTCAAGCGCGTGCTTGATCGAGTCCACGCTCGGCATCGCTTCGGCAAACAAACCGCCCATTTCCATCGAGGAAATGACACCTTCGAGGTCGATGTGGACGATTTTGTCCTGTGTCGGCTTCTGTGCCGTTTCCACGATCACCTCACGTAGTTGCCGTTTGGGATGCGCGGTCGAAAATCCACCATCCATGCCTAAATCCAAGTCCAATTTGCCGAGAAACTGGCCAAAATTCAGCCCTACGCTCACCAGCAAGGCCAGCAAAAGCAGAGCAATCAAACATCCACATTTTTTGTTCATGATAGAGCGAAACTACGCGCCGCCACGTCCCTTGCCAAGCCTTCAAGCCAAAATTTCCTTTACTATGTTTCCATGAATATCAGTGAGTCTGAAGTCTCGGCCCGCATGCCTATAAGTCAGCTTTTCGTGATCCATCCCCAGTAAATGGAGAATCGTCGCATGCCAGTCATGGATGCTGACTTTGCCGTCCACAGCTTCATAACCGTAATCATCGCTGCTACCATGACTGAAGCCGCCTTTCACGCCGCCACCAGCCATCCACATGGTGAACGCCTTCACATTGTGATCTCGACCATCCTGACCCTCCGCATGCGGCGTGCGGCCAAACTCACCGCTCCAGATAACAAGCGTGTCCTTCAATAGGCCACGTGATTTGAGATCAGTCAGCAATCCGCTCAGTGGCTTGTCCACGGCGGCACAGTTCTCAGGCAGTTTGGTGCCAAGACCGGCGTGATGATCCCAATCCCCATGATTTATTTCGATGAAACGCCCCCCCGCCTCGACCATCCGCCGTGCCAGCAGACATTTGCGACCAAAATCATCCGTCGCAGTTTCACCGATGCCATATAGTTGCTTCGTGGCCTCACTCTCTAGGTTCAAATCCATCACCACCGGCATCTCACCCTGCATTTTGTAAGCCAGCTCAAAGGACTCGATCAGCCCATCGACCTGAGGGTCGTTCTGCTCACGGGCCAGTTTACCTCGATTGAGCGCCTGAATGAGATCCAATTCCGCACGTTGCGCTGACGCATTGAGCTTCGGTTTCAAATTGGCCATCTCTGCATTCGCAATGGGTCGCTTCTCTGCGCCGATGCGCGTGCCCTGATGCAATGCTGGCAAAAAGGCGCTCCCATAGTTCTGCGCGCCGCCAAAGCCACTCGTAGGCGTGATCGTAATGAAGCCCGGTAGATTCTCATTCATTGAACCGAGGCCGTAATGCGTCCATGCGCCCAAAGATGGCCGCACAAATTGTGAACTGCCGGTGTGCATCTTTAAATAGGCCTGTGGATGCGCTGGCAGATCCGTCTGCATGCCGTGGAGGAAGCACAGATCATCCGCCGACTTCGCTAGTTCAGGAAACAGCTCTGACATCCATTGCCCGCTTTGCCCATGCTGTGCGAACTTCCAGCGTGAGCCGAGAAGCTGCGTCCCCGCACGCGTTCCCGGCTTGCCACTGTCGGCATTGAGCTTCGGCTTGTAATCAAACGTGTCCACATGCGAAGGCGCACCGCGCATGCATAGAAAAATCACACGCTTACTCGATTTGATGGCCTGCGGAGCTGCCAGCGCGGACAAACCGAGCCAGCCGAAGCCTAGTGAGGTATTTTGCAGGAAGTGACGACGATTCATGGCGATTCAGTTGAGGAATAAAAAGTCAGCGCTGGCAAAAAGGGCGCGGCAGATGCTGGTCCACGAGGAGAGGTCATTGTGGTCGAGTTTTCGAGCTGCAGCGATCTCATCTGCGAACGGCTCACGACCAAACGCGAGGCGGCAGGCGAGATTGAAGCGATTCTCAAATCCCGCTTCGCTCATCACACGCTTTGCCATGATGGTGGATTGTTCGGCGACGAAGTCGCTGTTCATCAAATACAAGGCTTGTGGTGGCACGATGGTCGTTTCACGAGCGCCGAGAACAACACTGGGATCGGTGAAGTCGAAAACGGCCAGCACCTCCGGCTGAATGCTGCGTGCGATGGGCAGGTAGAGACTGCGATGACGGCCGTTGGCCTTCACGATGGCTTCCTCCTGCAAGACTTGGTAGCGTTCGCCCCCAATAGGACCGTCACCAGCCAGCGCGATGACCGATCCAGCCTGCGGCGTTGGATCGAGTGCGCCGCTGGCGGCCAGCATGGCATCACGAATCGTCTCCGCATCGAGACGGCGAGTGTTCATGCGCCAGAGCAGCGTGTTGTCAGGATCGACGACCTGTTTGGCCTCATCGTAGCGTGTATCGAGCTGGTAAACACGACTGCTGACGATGTG